>JACDGP010000010.1 GCA_013821605.1 Herpetosiphonaceae bacterium | reverse complement strand
GCACATCATAGCGCAAAAAGCCCGTCCCGCCACAGCGCGGGCAAGGCAGCGTGGCGGGCGGGGCAACATCATCGCTCGCCTGGCGTGCTAACCGGTCGATCAGGTCACTCAGTCCATCCATAGTGTCACCAACTGCCTGTGGGTCGGCCTCTACTCACCATTCGGTTCGAAGAGCTCGTACACACTCTCATTTAAGTATTTGCGGAAATCGGCATTGCTCGGACCCTCGGTATACTCGCTACACCCATCACGCGCCCAGCGTTCCAAGATTGCTCGGATATAGCGCCACGACCGTTTATTCGCCTGGACCGCCAGTTGAATCGCCTTAGTGCACCACAGCGCAGGATACTGCAGCTCAGCCTCACGCAACTCAACCGAAAGCATCGGCGTCAGGACGCCAATATTTTGCTCGTACAACGCGAAGATCGACGGGCGCTCAACAGCCAGAGTTGGGGTTGGCAACCAAGCAATATCGCCGTCGACTACCCGCGCCGCCCAGACACGGTTGCGCTCGGTGTTCGCCAGATACCAGTTTCCAACGCGCGGTCCCTCGGGAATCAAGACATGTAACAGCGTCGCCCGGCGCACCGCCGCCTCAACCCCTTCCACGATCACATCCTCAGTCGGTCGGAGCGGTGCGATCGCCCGTAGCGAGCGCGCCAATGTTTGGTCGGTCAGCAACGTGCCCCATTCGATCATACGCGGTCGCCGCCGGCTGGCCTTGAGCAAGAAAAAGATATGCAGTGATACCTTGAGTTCGGCGGGCTGCGTAATCACCGGCAGCACCTCGGTAAAAAACTCTTGCGGCAGCTTAACCGGGTCGTCGGTCGAAAAGCCAGTGAAGGTCATGCACGCCTCATAGCAGGATATGGTAGCACAAGCGCAAGCAGTAGGTGGGCCGGTGTCGGCCTTTAGTAACGTTCGGGCGATTGGTAGGGTGACAGATCGCGAAAGCGCGTCGTTTTCGTATCAAAGAATAAGTTTACAACACCGACCGGTCCATTACGATGTTTTGCGATATGAATCTCAGCAATACCTTTTTTATCGGTATCTTTATCGTACATTTCCTCACGATAAATAAACATCACCAGATCCGCATCTTGTTCTATACTTCCACTTTCTCTCAAATCCGATAGCATTGGCACATGCGATGTACGTCCCTCTACAGCACGAGACAGTTGAGATAACGCAAGTACAGGAATGTTTAACTCACGAGCTAAATTCTTCAACGAGCGCGAGATTTCTGATACTTCTTGCACGCGATTATCATTGCGTTTCAGTCCACCGCTCAACAACTGCAAATAGTCGATGATTAACACATCCAATCCATGCTCGGCCTGTAAGCGGCGTGTTTTGGAGCGGAGTTCATTGATCGACACGCCTGGTGTATCATCGATATAGATCGGTGCCGAGGCCAGCTGGCCCATCGCGTCCATGACGACCTGCAAATCCTGGTTCGAGATGCGACCGGTGCGCAGCCGTTGTGCGTCAATACCCGTAAACGTCGCTAGCAAGCGTTGCAGCAGCTGATCGCGTCCCATCTCAAGCGAGAAAATACCGACCGAAGAGCGATTTTGGACCGCCATATTATGCGCGATACTAAGCGCCAGCGAGCTTTTGCCGACGCCCGGTCGTGCCGCCAGAATCATTAAATCCGATTTATGAAGCCCACCGGTGATCTTGTCGAAGTCCACGAAATGGGTTGGCAAGCCGCCAACTTCATAGCCGCCCTCTTGGAGCTCGTTCAGGTATTCAAGGTACTGGTCGATCACCTGTGCGAGTGGCACAAAATCCTGCACCCCGCGCCGCTGCGAAACACCAAAGAGTTCTTGTTCAGCCTGGTCTAATGTCCGCTCAACATCATCCGTCTCATCGAAGCCGAGTGCCGCGATCTTGCCACCGGCCTGGATCAAGCGGCGCAGGACGGCCGTGCGCTCAACGATGCGGCCATAATATTCGACGTGATATGACGTCGGTACACCGCTCGACAACTCAACCAGAAACGGAATATCGCCGACCTCGACCAGCCGCTGGTTGCGTCGTAACTCGTCGGCAACAGTTTGCAGGTCGGGTGGAACCCGCCGGTTATAGCATTGCAGGATCGCCTCGTAGATCCAGCGATGCTTCTCCAAATAAAAATGCTCTGCCGCCAGCCAAGCTGCCAGGGCAATAATGGCATCACGCTCGATTAATAAAGCGCCTAGTGTCGCACGCTCGGCTTCAAGATTAGCAGGTAGCTGTTTGTCCACAATAGACCTCCGGGCGACGCACCATACGTCCACAGTTTATCAACAAATGGCTGTTAACGGGTGATGTGCCGCGTTATCATTAAAACGCGACACACCGCTTACGACCAAGGTCGTTGTATTAAGTGGTGGTTACATTACGCCGACTCATCCGTCGCAGCTTGGCCGACACCATCATAGGTCTTCGCACCACTAGCGAGCGGAGCAGCGGGAGTAGCAGCGCTTTCACTATCTTCGCCTTCGACCACGACATTAATCCGCGGCTCAAGGCCTTTCCCCAAACTCACCACAACCGAGTAAACGCCCGCACGCTTGATCGGATCACCCAACTCGACACGACGCCGGTCCACCTCAGCACCGATTTGCTTGCCAAGCTTTTCAGCCACATCAACATTCGTGATCGAACCATACAGTCGTTCCATCTCGCCGACCTTGACCACGAAGCGCACCGTCTGACCGTTGATGCGCTGGGCTAATGACTCCATATCACCACGCGTTTTCAGCTCGCGCTTATGCTGCGCCTCTGCCCGCTCCTGCGCCTGCTTGATTAAGCCACGTGTGGCAGCCGTCGCAAAGCCTTTCGGGACCAGGAAGTTACGAGCATAGCCATCCGCAACGTCCTTGATCTCGCCGGCTTTACCGAGTGCAGCCACATCTTGAGTCAAAACAATCTTCATACCATCAGTCCTTGTTGCTATCTTATATGATCGATCAAGTCGATACAGAAAACGGCATCACAGCTTCACTTGAAGCAGAGATGCCAACATATCGCTTGTCATGATAGCACAGGAGCGGGGGCAGCGTCAAAGTTGTGCGGATCAGAATCGTGCCGGCTTATAGCCCACGCTTGCTCGCCTGCGTGCGACACTCCGAGCATACATTCGCGCTCGGCCTGACGATCTGCGCCGCACTCCAGTACTTGCCACACAACGTGGTGGTGGCATCTGCTGCCCAGTGTAGCGTGCCATCGATGTTCACTGTCATCGGCAGCTTCGTTGCCTGCGGGCGTCGTTGGCTGACAACGACCGGCTGGCCCCCAGCGCTTGACCCAGGCCGGACGACGGCCATGTCGCGCGCATTGCTCTTTATAGTGCGCCAGCCATCCAACTCTGCCTTAGTAAAGACCCACATATTGCCGACGCGCGTGCCCAGCCCCTGTTTCGTGAATTGATAGACCGCCTGCTTTGTCACACCCAGGTAGGCGGCGGCTTCGGCCACGGCGAGCAACTGTTTGCTATCCATGTGACCCTCCCATGTGCATACGGTTTGCGCGACATCCTTGGCATGTGACTTCTAGATCAGCCGGTAGTGCTCATCGATACCACGCTGATAACGATCGGCCTGACCGTCCAGGATTTCTGCAACAGAGACCTCCCGCCCGAGGGCTGACGACTCCAGGATTGCAAAAGCGCAGGCGAGGTCGCGTAGCCCTTCGTAGCCGCTCGTTTCGGGATCCCGCCTCTGTTCGATGGCTTGGAGCCAGTCCCATTGCTGAATGGCATAAGGGTCCTGCAGTCCCAGCGGAAAGAAGCGTTCCCGCTCATGTGGTGTTAGGGAACGCTCAAAGAGTGGCTGTAACGGTTGTTGTGACCCGTCGTCTAGGATGATCTCGCCACCGCTGATGCTGCCCTTACTGCCCATCAGAACCGGCGCACCTGGGATGTCGAGCGGCTTGCCGTGCATGCCCCACGACCACCATAGTTGGCCCAAGGCCCCCTGCTCAAAGACAACCGAGGCAAGGTAGGTATCATCGACATTGGCCTGCACCTCCTCTGCTCGTTGCCCCTGTTCGTCATACAGTGCGCGCACCGGCTCGAAGGTCCGTGCCAGCGCGCTGACCGCTGCGATCTCGCCGACAACATAGCGCAGCAAGTGCATCTGATGCACACCGATATCGATGCTGCCACCACCACCGGCCAGCAGCTTGTTATGCCGCCATGGCGTGCCTGCTACAACCCGGTCAGGCGACCACAAACCGCCGAGCGATCCCATCACGGCCATCTGGACCTGGCCAATCTGTCCACTTCGCACCGCCCATGCCAAGGCGCGCACGCCCGCACTCTGACGCACATTCTCAAAGACGCCTAGTGTGAGACCACGCGCCTGAGCAAGATCCACCAACTGCCGGGCCGCACGTACCGAAACGGCAAGTGGCTTCTGTGTCAGCAAATGCTTACCGGCCTGCAGGGCGGCAGTGCCCACCTCGTGATGTAGCGCCAGTGTGGTAAAGTCGTTGACCGCATCGACGTGGTCGCCGGCAATCATCGCCTGATAGTCAGTATAGACCACGACGTCATCAACATCCTGAAAATCACTCAGGTAGGTATGCGGCGCAGCCAATGGATCGCCGGTAGCCGGATCAAGGACGGGTGGGCGCGGCGTGGGTCCAGTACCCCGCCGCAGAAACATATGGGCATCTGCTTCCCGCCGCGCGCATAGTGCGGTAATGCGAAAGCTATCGACACCCAGTTCGCGCAACCGTTTGTACCCTTGGAGGTGGGCATTGAGAATACGTCCACAACCAACAATCCCGATGCGAATCATTGTGTGCTCCTTCCGGCGTTCCATCCATGCAGATCGAAGGCAGCTAGATGCTACGCGTGAACCGCAGCGAGGTCAAGTTGATAACCTCACCTGAGTCATGCAGTACTGCTTAAAATAGAACTATGGCCGGATGGTCATACAGCTGGTGTTGGAGTGCAAAGCTGATAATAATCTGAAAGTTGCATGATTTTTGGATGTATGATATAGTCGTTCTCGGGCATCCTAGTAGATGTCGTTCATGTAGATCGCCCTGTGTCCATCTGCACGCTGTCGGTAGACCTAGTGTTCTATCAGGTCTCTATGCTCTCGAGAGCCGAGTTGCTCCCAGGGCCAGGGGAAGATCAATGTCGGACCGTTCTAGTCCATTCCATCGTATTGCCGTTGCAGCTACACCCCCCACCACGCGTTTATCGAGCATCATCAGCACGCGCCGCTCTCGGTTACGTTGGCTGATCGGCGTGAGCGTTCCGGCGGCCCTCCTCGTTACCCAACTTCTGCCCATGCATCAACCTGCGAAGCAGCCTGGTTTCGCTGCTGCACCTGCATTGGCACTCATCTCCTCGGTGGGAACCGCAGCGGGAGATGCTGGTTTATCGGATGCAGCGCTCACCGAACTTAGTGCTGACACGATGAGCGGTGTGAACGCCTGGGGTGCCCCTCGCACAGCAAGTCGCATCGTCCAAGTGACTGCTGATGGAACCCGGCTCCGCAGTGGACCCGGTACAACGTATACCATCCGAGCTAAGCTCGACACCACCCAAACTGTTACCTTACTGGGTCAGGTGACCGATTGGTACAAGGTTCGCACACAAACCGGTCGTGAAGGCTGGATATCGGGTGACCTGCTACACCTGACAACGGCAGCGACGGATGGCTTGCGCACCATTGAAGCCCCGACCACACCTACTCCTCATCTCGGTCATCTCCCAACCACCAAAAACAACCCCGTCATTGACCAACCCGCTGCCAGCACTGTGACGGAGTTCAGCACGAGCTTCGGCAGAACCGCTGCGAGTATTGCCTTGAGCAAGGTTGGTCGCCCCTACGTCTGGGGTGCGTCCGGTCCCCGGGCCTTTGACTGCTCGGGCCTGCTGGTGTACACCTATCGTCAGCTCGGTATAGCCCTACCCCATAGCTCCTCCGCTATGTTTAGCTCAGCCTATGGTCACGTTATTCGCAGCACGCGCAGTTTGCAGCCCGGCGATATACTCTTCTTCCGCAATACAGCCGGCTGGGGCATTACACACGTCGCCATGTATGCTGGTCACGGCATGATGGTCACTGCCAACTCACCGCGTAGTGGTGTACGGTACCAAAGCTTGTACAGCAGCTACTGGCAGCGCCACTGGGCCGGAGCAGTACGACCCTATCAGCGCTAAACGGCACCAACCAGCACTGCTTCCGGGGTAGGCGATGCAGCCTGCCCCGTTTTGTCATATGCCGGTATTCCTGGTACGCTGGGTCCGATTGATGGCCGTGCTTCGCTTCGAGGCAATGATGCAAGATACGATGGTACAAGATGCAGTTGCCTCCGGTGCGGCAAGCCTGACGAACAGGTTTGAAACGCTTGTTCAACTCCGCCTGGTCGAAACGCTACAAAGTAGTGACCGGACTGCAGTGTACCGGTGTGCCGTTCAGAATCCGTCACAAGCTGTGCCCCCAACCGTCATCATTAAACAGGCACGGCAACCATATGGTACAAGGTTTGATGATGCTATTGATGGCAACGTATGGAACGATTGGGCCGGGTTGCTATTCCTTTCCAAGCACCTGCCTCCCGACATTCGAATCCCCAAGTGTTACAGCGCCGCTCAACGGGTAGGATTGATAGTTCTTGAGGATCTTGGTGATGATCCAAGCCTCCGTGATGTGCTCACCTCTGGAACTGCTGAACAGGCCGCAAGTGCACTCGTACGCTGCTTTTCGGCGCTGGGGCAGGTCCATGCCGCGACTGCGGGGAAAGAAGCTATCTTTCACGCCACGCGTAGGATGGTGGGCTTCTATGACCCGCAGCAAGAGTTCTATCAGCAACAATACACCAAGCTGCCTCGCAAGTTCCATGCGTTGTGCCAAGCGTTACATCTAACACCGCACCGGGAGGTTGATAACGAGCTTGGAAGTGTAGTTGCCACACTCACCCAACCTGGAATGTTCAGCGTCTATCTGCATGGCGATCCCTCGCCTACCAATGTGATCGTATCGGACAACCGGTTATCATTGATCGATTTTGAGTATGGTACCTTCAGCCATGCACTGCTGGAAGGTGTGCAGGCTCGCCTCTTATTTCCTTCAAGCGGCTTTGTCCAACGTATTCCCGAGCCTATACTGCGCCAAATGGAGACAGCCTACCGAACGGAACTTACGAAAGGCTGCTCTCAGGCCGCAGATGACGAACTTTATGGGCAAGCGCTGGTAGCGGCTACCGCCTACTGGGCGATCAACTTTGCAGTGTGGCTATCTTTTTCAGCACTTCTGGAGCACGATCAGCGGTGGGGCAGCTCAACGATGCGGCAGCGCATCATGCATCGCTCACGGATCTTTGCCCAATTAGTCGAAGAGGTAGGCTATCTACCGCGCCTCGGCACGACCTTTAGCCAGATCACAGCGAAGCTTACAACCTTGTGGCCCGAGGCCGTGGATAGTCTGACGCTTTACCCTGCTTTCTCCAGTGAGTAGCAACGTGCGTTCAAGGAGCTTACTTGTGAGGTACGTCACTCAACTAGTTACTATCTCTTTTTCGCGTACAATATACCGCTGAATGGGAGGTTCTCGATGAAGGGACTGATCTTGAGCGGCGGCAAAGGCACCCGCCTCTACCCACTCACCTATACCAAAGCAAAACAGCTAATACCTGTTGCCAATAAACCGGTGCTCTTCCGCGTGATCGAAGCGATTCGCGATGCGGGCATTAGCGAAATTGGTATTGTGGTTGGCGACACCGCCGCTGAAATTCGCGATGCCGTCGGTCCCGGTGACCAGTGGGGCGTTGAAATTACCTATATCCAACAAAGCGCCCCACTTGGCTTGGCGCATGCCGTCAAGGAAAGCCAATCTTTTCTGCAGCGTGAGCGCTTCGTTATGTTCCTCGGCGATAACTGTTTGGAAGGCGGTATCTCGCCGTTGATCGAGCAGTTCGGCCAAAGTGAATGGAATGCCCAGATCGTTCTGACCGCCGTGCCCGATCCAACACAATTTGGCGTAGCCGAACTCGATGCCCAAGGCCAGATCATTCGTCTCGTCGAAAAGCCCAAGGAACCCAAATCAAATCTCGCGCTCGTCGGCATCTACATGTTCGATCAGCATATCTGGGAGGCAGTCGACGCAATAAAGCCTTCCTGGCGCGGTGAGCTAGAAATCACCGACGCCATCCAGTACCTGGTTGAGCATGGCTACCGCGTCTTCCCCTATATTCACCGCGGCTGGTGGATCGACACCGGCAAGAAGACCGATATGCTCGATGCGAACCGGCTCATCCTAGAAGAGCTGACCCACACGATCACGGGCTTCGTCGACCGTGACTCGCAAGTGAGTGGCAAAGTCACGATCGAGGCAGGGGCGCAAATCATCAACAGTGTGGTGCGCGGTCCGGCCATTATCGGTGAACACACGCGCATCGTGAACAGCTATGTTGGTCCATTTACCTCGATCTACCACCATTGCCGCGTCGAAGATAGCGAGATCGAGCACTCAATCGTGCTTGAAAACAGTGAAATCGTCGATATTCCGCATCGCGTCGAAGATAGCCTTGTGGGACGCAACGTCAAAATCCATCGCTCACCGATCAAGCCGAAAGCCTACAAAATGATGCTCGGCGACAACTCGGACGTAGGCATTTTGTGAACTAGGGCTGCTAGACCCATTATGGCAAGGTCAGTGCTACAATTGCAACCATGCCATCGACTGTGTATCTTGAAACCACTATTGTTAGCTACTTGACTGGACGATCAAGCCGCGACCTGATCGTTGCTGCTCATCAGCAACTGACTCAAGAATGGTGGGACCAGCACCGATTAGCCTTTGACCTTTACATTTCGCAACTGGTGATACAAGAAGCTAGTGCAGGAGATCCAATGGTGCCCAAACGCCGCCTAGTTGCATTAGAAGGGATACCATTACTCGCGCTAACGGAAGATGCAGTTGCACTTGCACGTGCTCTGACGAACGATGGGCCAGTACCGGCGAAATCAGCGGCAGATGCATTACACATTGCGGTCGCTGCAATTAACGGGATGGAGTTCCTACTTACCTGGAATTGTAAGCATATTGCCAATGCTATTACACGATCATCTATTGAGGCAATTTGTCGCGTGCGCGGATATGAACCACCAATTATCTGCACACCAGAAGAGCTGTTGGGAGGATAAGGGTATGTGGACTGATCCGATTGTCGAAGAGACGCGCCAAGTGCGTGACGCACAGGCTGCCCAACACTACTATGATCTAGAAGCAATCTATCGGGCACTCAAAGCACAGGAGCAGCAAAGCGAGCGACTGGTAGTGACACGTCCCGCCCGTCGCCCAATACAGACGGTACCTATATCCACGAACGTCGAAATAGTGACGTAATATACATAGCAGCTCGTTATTAGCGGGGCGCTGTCATTGATTTGCCCCGGCTTTGCGTTGTTTAGGGGAGTGCATGGAACTGGCCGAACTGTTGCCGTTGGTCGCCGACCACCCACAACTTACCGCCCTACGGCAACGTTTAGCTGCCAACCATCCTGGCCAACTTCAGGTGGGCCCACTGCTAGCGAGTGCGCGGCCGTTGGTCGTTGCCCAACTCGTTGACGGCGAGCAGCCGCCCCTCGTCGTCGTCACGGCCACACTCGATCAAGCCGCGCAGATGTGCGACGACCTGTGTAGTTGGCTGGGCGACGAGCAGTTGGTGAGCTTGTTTCCATCAACGGATGCGCTCGCGTATGAGCATATGTCGATTGGTGAGGATGTGATCGGGAGTCGGCTCCAGATCGTTCAGGCGCTCCACACCTCCCAAGCTCCACTCCGCGTCATCGTCGCGCCGGTCAAGGCCTTAATGCAGCCGACAATGAGTCCGGCCGATCTCGATTGGGCGATGCGCCGCCTCGCCATTGGGCAGCAGGTAGATCCCCGTGCGCTAACCAGCCACTGGCAGCGTATCGGCTACCAAAACCGTGCGATTGTGGAAGTGGTCGGTGAATGGTCGCTACGGGGTGGGATTATCGACATCTGGCCCCCAACGCATGCCTTGCCCCTCCGCATCGAGTTCTTCGGCGATGAAATCGAAAGCTTGCGCCGCTTCGATCCACTCTCTCAACGTTCGGAGAAACGAGAGCGCAGTGTCGAGATCGGCCCGCCCCATGATATTCCCTTCTGGCAGCACGAGCTTGCCGCCCACAACCTCGCCGCCCTCAATCTCGACAGCTTGCGGCCTGAGGTGCGCACCGAATGGCAGACCAACGTCGAGCATCTGGAGCAGGGCCAGCAGTTTGAGGGCCGGGCTTTCTTCACGCCGCTGTTCTTCCCGGATGGCGTCCTATGTAGCCTGCTGGATCACCTGCCACCAGGCACGCATATTATGTTGAATGAGGCACGCGAGATCGGGCAAACGGCTCACGAGCTTCAAGGGCGTGCGGAAGCGACCCGCGCTACACAAATTGCCGAAGGCGAACTACCACCTACCTACCCACGCCCGTATCTGTTATGGGCCGACATCATTGGCCGCAGCCATTCCATGGTCATTGACCTCAGTAATCAGCCGGTCGCTGACATGAGCAGTGATGGACCACAGGCGCGCATTGATACTGACACGTTGTTTCAACCCGCGAATCGGTGGGGCGGCCAGCTTGAGCGTGCACTCGATGATGTGGCCCGGCGGCTGGCAGCGGGCGAGCAAGTCGTCGTCGTGTCGCCCCAATCCAGTCGTATTGCCGAGTTGTGGGCCGACCGCCCGGCCGAACAAGCACTACCACCGCAGGCTGGAGCCTTCAATATCATCCACGGCTCCCTAAGCGGTGGCTGGAGTAGCGAGGCCCTCCGCCTAACACTGCTGACCGACAGCGAATTGTTCGGCTTCGTCGCGCGCCGTCCGGTAGTAATGCGACGTAAGCGCCAGCAGCGTGAGATCGACCGGCAAGCCTTTTTACAGCAGCTGGTGCCGGGTGATCATGTCGTCCATATCGAGCATGGCATCGCGATCTATGAAGGCTTGCGCAACATCAAGGTCGACGATAAAGAGCGCGAGTATCTCCATCTGCGCTACGCGGCCGGCGACGCTTTATATGTGCCGGTTGACCAGATCGACCGCGTATCGAAGTATATCGGCGGATCAGAGTCGACCCCAGCGTTGAACCGGCTAGGCAGTGCCGACTGGGAACGTGTCAAGCGCAAGGTCAAAGCGGCCGTCGAGGAACTGGCCCGCGAACTCCTTGACCTGTATGCTGCGCGCCAGGTCGCCGAGCGGCCACCCTACGCTCCCGACACACAATGGCAGCGCGAGCTTGAAGATAGTTTCCCGTATGCCGAGACCGATGATCAGTTAGAGGCGATCGAGGCGATCAAACACGACCTCCAGCTGCCGCGCCCGATGGATCGCCTGATCTGCGGCGATGTTGGCTATGGCAAAACCGAGGTGGCGATCCGGGCCGCCTTTAAGATCGTCCAGGAAGGCAAACAAGTAGCTGTACTGGTGCCCACCACCGTCTTAGCCCAGCAGCACTATGACACGTTCCGCAAGCGCATGGCTGCCTTCCCGGTCGAAATCGAGATGCTCTCGCGTTTCCGTTCGCCAAAAGAGCAAAAGGCGATTATTGAGCGGCTGCAAAAGGGCCAGATCGACATTGTGATCGGCACGCATCGCTTGCTGTCTAAAGATATCCAGTTTAAGGAGCTTGGCTTGGTCGTCGTGGACGAGGAGCAACGCTTTGGCGTGAAGCATAAAGAGCGCCTCAAAACGCTGCGCACCGCCGTCGATGTCCTGACGTTGACCGCAACGCCGATCCCCCGCACGCTCCATATGGCGATGGCCGGCATGCGTGACATGAGCGTGATCGATACGCCGCCAGAAGATCGCGTGCCGATCAAGACCTACGTCGTGCCGTATGAAGATCATCTGGTGCGCGACGCGATCCTGCGCGAGATCGGGCGGGGTGGTCAAATCTTTTTCGTGCATAATCGCGTCCATAGCATCTACTCGCTGCTGGCGCGGCTACGCGGCCTGCTGCCCGATGTCCGCTTTCTCGTCGGCCACGGGCAAATGGAAGAAAAAGAACTAGAGCGCGTCATGGTCCAGTTTTTTGCCGGCGAAGCCGACGTGCTGCTCTCAACCACAATTATCGAGTCAGGCCTGGACGTGCCCCGCGCCAACACGATTATGATCGATGAGGCTCCCAATTATGGCCTTGCTCAGCTCTACCAGCTCCGGGGCCGCGTTGGTCGCTCGACCCAACGCGCCTACGCCTATCTGCTCTACCACCCCGGCAAGCGCATCACCGGCGATGCGCAACAGCGGCTAGAAGCGATTCAAGAAGCCACTGAGCTGGGAGCCGGCTTTCGCATTGCGATGCGTGACCTCGAAATCCGTGGTGCCGGTAACCTCCTCGGGCCCGAGCAGTCCGGCAATATCGCGGCCGTCGGCTTTGACCTGTATACCCAGCTGCTGGCTCAAGCCGTCGAGCAAAGCAAGCGTACCCCCAACACTGCTGCCAGCGCCAAGGGTGAGCGACGCGAGGTGCGCGAGCGGAGCGTAACCGCGCGGGAGGATCTGCGGCGCGCAGGCGCGGTTGCGAGCGTGCCGGCACAACCGGTCCGCACCGTGGGAGGTAATGGCGACAGCCCGGTGACGCCAATTCCCTTGGTCTCACTGGATCTGCCGCTGACCGCCTTTTTGCCGACCGACTATATCACCGACGATGCATTGCGGCTGCGGGTCTACCAAAAGTTGGCCCAGGCCACAACACCGCCCGAGCTACGCCAGCTGCGGGCCGAGCTAAAAGACCGTTTTGGCGCTCCACCACCACCGGCCGAGCAGCTGATCATCTGGCTGGAGCTCAAAGCACTGGCGCTGCGTGCCGGGGTCGCATCGGTCGCCACGAATGAGGAAGAGATCGCCGTGCGCTTGCCGGAGAACCGGGTGCTGGACCGCGTCGGTTTAGGCAAATTAGCTCCCGCCGAACTCTTGCGGATCGGACCTCAGTTTGCCCGTATTAATCGGCGCGCAGTGGGCGAGGGCTGGATTGCACTCTTGCAGCAGCTGCTTCTCGCACTCGGCACTATGAATGCGTGACGCCCCGCGTCTCTATACCGAACCCGATGCAATTCTGTGTGTATCAAAGGAGGATTGTTATGACGAGTGCAACAGCTTCGACGACCAAGCAGGATTCGGCATCGCTACCGTCTCACGCAGTCCGTGACGTTAGCCATACTACCTGCTGCATCGTCGGTGGCGGCCCTGGCGGCATGGTGCTTGCCTTGCTGCTAGCACGCCAGGGCATTGACGTTACACTGCTCGAGTCGCACCTCGACTTCGACCGCGACTTTCGCGGTGATACCGTTCACCCATCAACAATGGAATTAATGGACGAGCTTGGCCTTGCCGAGCAGATCCTCGCGTTACCTCACGGCGTCATTCACTCCGCAACCTTCCAGGCCGGGAACGCTCCATTCACCCCTCTTGATCTACGCCGGCTCCATACCAAGTTTCCCTACATCACGATGCTGCCACAGGTTCACCTCCTCAACCTGCTGGCGCAAGAAGCCCAGCGCTATCCCAACTTTCACTTGCTCATGGGGGCCCGCGTCGAAGAACTGGTGGTGGAGGCGGGCACAACCTGTGGCGTACGCTACCACCATGCAGATGGCTGGCACGAGCTGCGCGCTCCCTTAACCGTGGGTGCGGATGGGCGCTTTAGTCATGTTCGCCGCTTAATGGGCGTGGAGCCGGTCAAAACCTCGCCGCCGATGGACGTGCTGTGGTTCCGCCTTCCCCGCAAGCTCAGCGACCAAGGAGAAGTATTTGGCCAAACCGGTGACGGCCACATGATCCTGTTCTTTAATCGCCCCCAGGAATGGCAGGTCGCCTACCTGATCTTCAAAGGGACCTATGCTGCCATTCACGATGCCGGCCTACCGGCCCTCCAGCGCAGCATTGCCGCGTTAGCCCCGCAAGTCGCCGACCGAGTCAACATGCTCCAGGATTGGAAGCAAATCTCGCTCTTGTCCGTCGAGTCGAGTCGGGTGCAACGCTGGTATGCCCCTGGTATTTTGTTGATTGGGGATGCGGCGCATGTGATGTCGCCGGTTGGTGGTGTCGGCATTAACTATGCGATCCAGGACGCGGTCGTTGCTGCCAATCGCCTTACCGCTCCCCTCAAAGGCGGACGGGTCACGGTCCAGGAGTTGGCGCGGGTACAACGGAGTCGCGAATGGCCAACGCGCATCATTCAAACATTCCAAACCATCGCGCAGAAGCTCGTTGTAGCGCGGGCATTAACATCCGGCAACCAAAGCACCATACCACTCCCGGTACGCCTATGGCTCCGCATTCCGGTACTGCGCGATCTGCCGGCCCGCGTGATTGCTTTTGGCGTTTGGCCAGTGCATATAGCGCCTGGCCTGAAAGCCGTTGGACACTCACCATAAATCGCAGTACAATCGGATACCGATATATGTTTGACGCCGCTAAAGCACTACGCCTCCTGACCCACGTTTTACCCCACGTTCCGCCATCGCTCGCATACCGGTTTTGTGAAGGTGCGGCAGTTTTGGCTCCTGGTATGCCGGCTTGGTCTGCAGTCAAGGCCAACATGCAGCATGTGCGCCCGGAAGCCGGTGCGGAAGAAGTGAGGAAGCTGGCGCGTGGCGTGTTCGTCAACCTATTGAAGAACTATTATGATTTGTTACGGGCGCACACCATCCACCCGGCACAACTCGATGCCTTGTATCAGATCGAGGGACTAGAGAATGCCCGGCGGGCGCTGGCACGCGGCAAAGGCATAATAGCCGTGACCCTCCATTCTGGCAACTACTCGCTGGCCTTCGAGCCTATCGCACGTGCGCTCGATATTCAACTCTTCGTGGTGGTGGAGCAAATGACCGACCCGGCGGTGCACACGCTTTTGAATACCCTGCGCCGTCGGGAGCACGTCACGCTTGTCCCGGTTGACCACAGCGTGACCCGCCGCATCTTGCAAACGCTACGAGCCGGCGGGGCGGTCGTCCTAGCCCAAGATCGTCTGGTGGCAGCAGCATCAACGACCATTGACTTCTTTGATGCGCCGGTCGATCTACCGGTTGGTGCCGCTACGCTTGCTCTACGCACGGGAGCATCGCTACTACCGGTATACGTCTCCCGCTGCCCTGATAATCGCTCACGGGTCATGATCGATCCGCCGCTCCAGCCGGCCGGCGGCCCAACCCCAGCCGCAGCCGCGCATGCCACAACGGCGGGCGTGATCCGCGTGCTCGAAGCCTATATCCGCTCCGATCCGAGTCAGTGGTTGCTGACCAACGCGGTCTGGGGAATCACATGAAGCTTATTATTCAAATTCCGGCGTATAACGAAGCTCCGACTCTACCTGCGGTGCTCAAGGGGCTTCCACGCGCGATTCCAGGCATTGACGTGATCGAAGTGCTGGTGATCGACGACGGATCACAGGATGGTACCTCAGATATTGCCTGGGCATATGGGGCCGATCATGTTGCACGCCATACCGCACGAAAAGGGCTGCCGCTCACCTATCAGACCGGTATCGATACGGCCCTGCGACTCGGTGCTGATATCATCGTCAACACCGATGGCGACGGCCAATACGCCGGCAGTGATATTCCGGCCTTGGTCAAACCGATCGTCCAAGGCACCGCCGATATTGTGATTGGTAATCGTCAAACCAAGGATCTCGAGCATTTCACGACGCAAAAGAAGCTGCTACAAAAGATCGGCAGCGGTGTGGTACGCTGGGCCTCCGGTACTGATGTGCCGGACGCGGTGAGCGGCTTTCGTGCTCTCAGCCGTGAAGCAGCCCTGCGCATTTTCGTAACCAGTGACTTTTCGTATACCATCGAGTCGCTGATCCAGGCCGGCAAGCGCCGGCTGATTGTGACAGATGTTCCGGTCGGTGCCAGCCCGACACGGCCTTCGAAGTTGCATCGTGGCAACTGGAACTTCGTTAAGCGCCAATCGAGCACGATTGTGCGGACCTACGCGACCTATGAGCCACTGCGCACCTTTTTCTATATCGCGCTGCCCTTTTTGCTTGCCAGCCTGGCATTTCTCCTGCGCGCCAGCTACGTGTTTATCGCGCGCCGTTTCCCCCAACTTTTTGGTACAGTCCGGGCCGACAACACCCAGGCGCTGATTCTGGGGGGCGTCTTATTGGTGATTGGTTTTTTGGTATTCCTGATAGGCTTGCTGGCCGACCGCATCGGCGGCAATCGCCGTTTGCTCGAAGAATTGCTGTACCGCCAGCGCCGCGCCGAACTTGGAAACACTCTTGACACTGCCAACAGCCACGATCTCGAAGACTGATCCTTCTATGCAAGGACTTGCTATGCGACCCGTTATAGCACAGCTCATATGGCGCGCCGTGCGGCGTGTTTTGGGGTTACTGTTCTTGATCGCGCTCGTCCTCACTGGTACTGGCGGGGCAATTGTCGTGCAAGGAAGCCGCGATGAAGCCGACCGGGCCGATACGGCCGTGCTTATGAGCGATGGCGATGCACTCAGTCGTGCCGCACGCGTTGAGCGTGCCACCAGTCTGTATCTCAACAGCCATATCTCGCGCATCATCGTCGTCGGCCAAGCGCCAGCTCAGGCCCAAGCTATCTTGCTCAATCGTGGCGTGCAAGCCGACAAGCTCCAAATGATCCGTGCACCGTCACAGCAGGCCCAGCTCGACCAGCTACACTCCGCCTTTGCTACCGGACGGCCCATCGACGCCCTGTTAATTGCCGAGCCGGTTGAAATTCTACGCTTGCTCAAAATGGCGCATGATCGGGGGCTACCGTTGCGCGGAGCACCAACCAGCCGCACGTCCGCCATCGATCTAGGCGCGGTCGTGGACGAAGTTGGTCGCTATTTCACCTATGTGCTCGCGAGCGCTTCTGCACAACGCTGACCTCGCGACAACCCAGGAGTATGGAGCAACATATGTCGATTTCGTTGGCCGGAGAAGCGGCCTTGGCCGCCTTAGAGTCGCGCAACGCAACGCGTGAAGCAGCGCTGGTCTTATCACGAGCGTTGATCCGCCAATGCGCCAACACGATTCGCGCGATCCACCGCCATAACTGGGAAGAGGCCGATCAGCTCGGCACGACCACCCGTACCAGCGCAGCATCCTTGCGCGAGCAACTTGCACCCTTTCCCGGCTTATACCATACTGGCTATGTACAGGACGCCCTGAAGGAATATGCTGAGGCCCGCCTGCTGCTGGCATTGGTGCGCGATCTGCCGGTCCCAACCCATGTGGAGCTGGAGATCGAGCCGGCGGCTTATCTGAACGGCCTAGCTGAAGCCGCGAGTGAACTGCGTCGCTACCTTCTCGACAGTCTCCGCGCCGGGAGCGATGCGGAACGCGGTGCCGAGCATGAGCGCCTGCTTGGGCGTATGGATGAAATCTATAGCTTGTTGGTGACCGTGGATTATCCCGATGCCCTGACCGGTGGTCTGCGCCGCACCACCGATGCCCTCCGCGCCGTCCTGGAGCGTACCCGCGGCGATCTAACGACCAGTGTCCAGCAACAAGCCCTGCTCGATGCCTTACGTCATGGGTTACAACATGTCTAGGATCTATAAAGCAAAAGCACCGATGCGGATCGGTTTCTTTGGCGGAGGCACCGATGTCAGCCCCTACCCCGAACTCTATGGCGGCAAAGTGCTCAACTGTACCATCGACACCTACGTGCGTTGTATGCTCCGTCCGACGGAGCGGCCGGGGGTAACGATTCGCTCTCTCGATCTCCAAACGATCACCCACACGGTCACTGGACGCACATGGGATGGTAACCTTCCTCTACCCGAAGCAGTCATGAACGCGCATCCTGCTATCGATGGCGTCGAGGTGGTGATGTTCAGCGACGTGCCGCCCGGCTCTGGCTTGGGCTCATCATCGGCGCTCGTCGTAGCGATGTTGAAGCTGGTCGACTTATCCTTTGGCCTGGAGTTGGGGCCGCACGAATTGGCACGCCTGGCGTATCGCATCGAACGCGAAGACCTAGGCATTCCGGGGGGCTGGCAGGATCAATATGCGGCAGCCTTTGGTGGCATGAATGTGTATCATTTTAATGCCGATCACGTAATTGTCGAGCCGGTCGTTTCCGCACCTGCAGCACTCTTAGAGCTCGAGTCGAGTCTCGTGATCGGCTTCATCGGTGACCGTGGCATGCTAACGCACCATGTCGTTGATGATCAGGTCCGCCGCATGCAGCATGGCGACACCCTGCAGTATCACCACGAAACCAAGGCCTTTGTCGACGAAGCGGTCAAGCTCTTGCGGACGCAGCGCATTCCCGACTTTGGACGGCTCCTTGACGCAGCTTGGCAGGTGAAGAAGGCCTTTTCCCCCCATATTGCATCCACGACCGTAGACGAGGTGTACGCACTGGCGCGCAAGCACGGTGCCTGGGGTGGCAAATTATCCGGCGCAGGTGGCGGTGGCTTTATGTGTTTTTGTTGCCCCTTCGAGCGCCGCTTGGAGCTAGAAGAGGCCCTTATCGACTATGGCGTGCGCGTCCGGCCCTTCTCCTTCACCACTGGTGGGGTTCAAGCCTGGACGGTCGCCGAGCAGTAAGCTTGCCTCCCGTTATTCTTGTAGACTCGCCAGCGCCAGGGCTAAGCCGCCGACCGCGACGCTATCCGAACCGAAGCTCGCCGGGAGCACCGGAATCGGATGGGCGAAGGTTGGCGGGAGTGCCGCCTCCATCTGCGCTCGAATCTGCTCAAGAAACGCTACCCCACCAGTACGCGCGACAATGCCACCGATCACGATCAACTGCGGATCGGTCAAGATCACCACATTCGCTAACACCGCGCCCAGCAGCTCCGCCGCTTCAGCAACAGTTTGCTTAGCAGCGGCATCGGCAGCAAAGATCGCGTGAATATCCTCGCTCGTGACCCCCAACTCACCCAAGCGCCGCAGCAACGCCTTGATCGAAACATACGACTCAACATGTCCGTGGCCACCGCACGAGCAGGGTGGGCCATGCCGGTCAACCGTCGCATGACCGACCTCACCTGCGGAGGTCGTGGCACCATGGTACAGCCGCCCATTAACGACCACGCCACCCCCCACGCCCGAACTCAGATGTAGGTAGAACAGATCCCGCGCCTCCGTGCCGGCTCCACACATAGCCTCGGCCAAAGCCGTGACGTTGGCATCGTTGTCAACCAGGATCGGCGCATCAAAGGCCGCTTCGAAACGCGCGGCCAGTGGGAAATGCTCCCAGCCCGCCTGCCGGTAGGAAACCCGCGTCACGCCACTATCGGCATCCACGGGCCCACCAAAGCCAATCCCGATGCGTGTCAGATGGCGCTGATCACGACCACTTTGCCCAATCAAATCCTGCACCAACTGCTGGGCAGCCTCAACCGTAGCATTGGCATCCCCAGTTGGTAGCCCGGCGTTAGCCGTAAAAAGTTGGCCGGTCTGCAGGTCCGCCAGCACAGCACGCAGACCATAGCTGCCGATGTCGAGGCCAACCAGAGTTCCTTGGCCACCCACCAGCGCATCTCCGGCGCGTGCGAGCCACTGTTGGACACGTTCGAGTGACGGTTGCATTGCAGGCTCCTTCGCCAACATCAGATCCTATTCTGTTTGTTCCGTATCGCTGGTCGCACCATCCGCCGCAGCCCTCAAGCTCGCTCCCGGCTGTGCCGCCGAACGCTCATTACGCCGCGCCAGGATCAACCGGTCGATCTGCTCGCTATGATCATAGTAATACGCCAGCGCAGCATGAATTTGTGACAAACGTAACAGCCCAAAGCGATGCCGCAGATCATCCATCGAATCACCGGCCAAGTGCCGTTCGGCAACTTCGCGAACCGTGACGTTCGAGCCCAGAATCATCGGATCATCACCACCGCTCACAGTCGATGAATCCGCCTTACTCAGCAGATCATTAAGCAATTGGAACTTGTTAATATCGACCACCGCCGCAACCGGCATCGTCAAATCCTCGATCACAAAATCTTCTTTGTCCTGATGAACACGCCGGATCAAATCATCGAGCGCACCGGTTTCGCGTAAAGCACTCAGGTTCGTCAAAGTCGCCATAGGTCGTCCTCCTTACCGGCTACCGACGCCGTTCACAGCGAGTCTAGTCTATCAAGGGCAGAGCTAAGCTGCAAGTAGCGATGAAATCATGGCTGTGTAGGCGAATTGGTACTCCTCGTTGGCACCAGTGTGGCCGACTGCGCTGCGGACGGACACGTCGGTGTTTGGTCGCGGATGCCGTATTGCACCCGCTCCTCGCTTGATAGATCGCGGTGCAGCCGGCTGCAGAGCGATCGAATGGTGTCGTGATAGTCCGTGTCCCACAGTTGGGCCGTGCCATCAGCACTCCCCGTGACGATCCTACGCCCATCCGACGAGAAGGCAACGGTGAGCACCTCCGCTACATGGCCGGTGAAGCGTCGCAGTTCGCTGCCCGATTGCACATCCCACAAGCGGGCGGTGCCATCCTCGCTGCCCGTCAAGATTGTCTTCCCTTGAGGGGCAAAGGCGACGGCCCTGATCTGCCCGGTATGCCCCACGAACCGATGTACCTCGTTGCCAGTCTGCACATCCCACAGTCGCGCAGTGTCGTCTTTGCTGCCCGTTAGGACTGTCTTCCCATCCGGCGAAAACACGGCGTCGAACACATTCCCGGTGTGGCCTGCCAAGGTCACGATGCCCTTCCCCGTCGCTACATCCCACACCTCCACCGTGCGGTCATCACTCCCGGTCAGCGCCAAGCGACCGTCGGGTGAGAAGGCCACCGCATTTACCCAGTCCCCGTGCTTACCGTTCAACGCGCGGAGGAACGCCCCGGTGCGTGCATTGTATAGGCGACCCGTACGATCAACGCTCCCAGTGAGCACAGCAGCACCATCGGGCGAGAAGGCAACACTCGAGACGGCATCGGTATGACCGGGAAAGCAGCGGATCTGCCGCGCTGTCTTCGCATCCCAGAGGCAGGCGGTACGGTCTTCACTCCCGGTCAACACCAAGCTCCCATCCGGCGAGATGGCAACGCTTGAGATGGCACTGGTATGGCCGGTGAAGCGACGGATCTCCTGCCCCGTCTTCACATCCCATAGTCGTGCCGTGCCATCGTCGCTTGCCGTGAGGACCGATCCCCCATCCGGCGCAAAGACCACGCGACGCACTCCAGCAGTATGGCCGATTAATCGGGGAAGGTGGACCGACCGCATTTCCCAGAGTTGAGCCGTGTTGTCATCGCTGCCCGTCAGCAGAAATTGACCGTCGGGCGAGAAGACAACACTGCGCACCATGGTGGTGTGACCGGTAAAACGCTGCAACTCCTGTCCTGTATCGCGCGCCCACACGCGCGTGGTACGATCCCCGCTCGCGGTCACAACCTGGTGCCCATCGGGTGAGAAGATAGCGCCATAGACGATATCGGTATGGCCGGTGAAGCGACGGATCTCCTGCCCCGTCTTCACGTCCCACAGCCGCGCCGTCTTGTCATCGCTGCCCGTTAAGACCGCCTCGCCATCGGGTGAGAATACGGCAGTTTCGACGGCCTTCGTATGACCGCGGAACGTTTGGATTTCTTGACCTGTTGCGGCATTCCACAGCCGTGCCGTGGTATCGTCACTGGCCGTGAGCACAGTCCGACCATCGCTTGAGATGGCGACGCTCCACAGCCCAGACGCATGCCCGACAAATTTCTGGACAACCTGTCCAGTCTGAGCGTCCCAAAGGAAGGCCGTATCTTCACTGGTACTGAGGACGTGCCGCCCATCGGGGGCAAAGGCAACCGTGGCAATCGGTCCGCTGGTCCCGCTAAAGGACCGCAGCGGCTTAGCGGTCGCAAGCTCCCAGAGCTGGACAGTGCCCCCGAAGCTACCAATGAGCACATCCTGACCATTGGGCGAAACGACGACACTGGTCACAGCACTGCCAACATTAAAGGTCTGGCGGATTTTTGCCGTCTGGAGATCCCAGAGCAGCGCCGTCCCGTCCTGGCTGCCGGTGAGGACGGCCTTTCCATCAGGCGTCCAAGCAACGGTCTGGAGCGGCGCACGGTGCCCGACAAACACCTGATGGGGATAGTCTAACAGTGTCGCGTTTGTCAGCGCTGCGTCTCCCTGGGGTGAGTACTGAGCCTGGATCGAGCGGATGCTCAGCAAGGCGACGACGTCGGCATTGCCACTTCCCTGGTAGAGGACACCGGCCTCGGCCGCCAAGCGCTGGGCTTCCGAGCGAGCTAGGTTAGCCACTGCCGTGACCGCATTGTCGACCGCTTGTTTGCGCTGCACGATGGCATCGTTCCGACTCGCTAAAAGCAGCAACGATAACACCGTGACGACCGCCAGAAAGCTGGCGAGGGTCGCAGCGAGGAAGCGCAAGCGATTGGTCGCACGGCGTTGTAGCATCGCCTCACGCGCTTGTCGCTCGCGCTCGACCGTCGCTTGTCGTTCCCGTTCCGCCGTGCTCTCCTGCAAGAAGGCTTGCTCCTGCGTATTCAGGGCAACCGTGCCGCTCGTGGCGAGCATGCTAAAGCGAGCCAAGCGCGCCCCCGTGGCAAGGAAGGTCGCGTCGTGACCGGCACCAGCCCACTCATCGGTGGCGATCAAAAGTTGTCGCTGCGCCCAGAGATCATCGCGGCTCTGATCGAGCCAGGCGCGCAGCCGTGGCCAGCTGCGGATTAACGCCTCGTGGGCAACCTCGACGGTCGGCTCGCGGGTCATAGGGTCCCGATCAAAGGTCAACAGCCGGTAGCGACCGTAGGTCGCCGTGACGGTGGCGAGGGCCGTAGGATCACCCGGCAGTTCCGACTGCCGGACCCTCCGCCGCGTATCCTCGACCCCGTCGCCCAAGGTGATCAGCCGCAGAAAGAGCTGCCGGGCCACCTCCTGGGTGGGCACGGCGAGGGCGGCATATAGATCGTCCGCGCGACGTGTCAGCGCGCCGAGCACGCCACCGCTGGCCCGGTAGTCTTGAAGTGTCAGGGTGTGATCAGCCTTGCGCTCGAACAGTTCGGACAACGCGTACTGCAGCAATGGGAGTGCGCCCGGCTGGTCGTTGACATCCCGGATGATCACTGCAGTGAGGCCGGGCTCAAGCGCGAGTCCCACACGTTCCACTGGTCGGCTAATGGCTTGCTCAAGCTCGTCTGGCCCAAGTGGCAACACGAGTTCCATGCCGCAGCGGATCAAATCGCCAAACTGTATGTACTGGAGTACATGGTCAAGGAAGTCGGCACGTAGCGTCACGACCAGACGCAGTCGTGAGCGGGGATCCTGGGCCGCTGCGACGAGGCTCGCGAGTAGATGAGCCCGGAGGCGCTCCTCGGCCACTAGGGTAAAGAGTTCCTCGAACTGGTCAATCACCAGGACGAGTTCGACAGCCTCATCGGGTGGTAGCAGCCGCTTCACTGCGCGGACTAGACCGCGTGTGTCGGCCTCAAGTTGCTCCAGCAGGCTTGGCGGCGGATTGACCGCCACACGCAGCAGGGCCGCCTCTAGCTCCTCAAGCGGATGTGTGCCCGGTGTCACCTCAACCAGGAACCATTGCTCCGAGCCGGGCAGGGCACCGCGTCGCAAGGCAGGCAATAGACCGGCGCGAACGACACTGGATTTACCACTGCCGCTTGGGCCAACAATGGCCAGCAACCGCGGCACCTCATCCTGTTCCGCGAACCGTTCGATCAAACGCGCGATCAAGACGTCTCGGCCAAAGAAATCGGCGACATCTGCTGATCCAAATGCTCGCAGCCCTTTGAAGGGGTTCGGCAACGGAACTTGGAGCGACGCATCGTTGCCCCTACCGGCCATATTTGTTGTGGTCGGTGCTTCCAGATCGTCCTGGAGAGGAGCGGAACCTGCGGGATCACTAGGACGATCGTGCTGATGGGACGATGTCGTCCCAGAGCCGCTGCGCACCTGGATATCGTAGCCCTTCGTTATCTGGTTGCCGGGATCGTGAGGTGAATGTGGTTGGGGAAGAGGCGGTACAGGAAGTGGGATCGAGGGGTTTGCTTGCAGGCTGCCACGCGCCATTCGCACAAAAGTGGGGCGATCGTCAAGTGGAACTTCCAACTGCTCCGCCAAGAGCACAGCGATCTCCCGAGATGGGCGACGCTCGTCGGCCTCAATTTTCTGGATTGTCATCATGGCACAGCCCACCCGGCGTGCGAGTTGTTCTTGGGTAAGATCCAGAGCCTTGCGCCGACGTTTGAGCCATTGCCCGAACGAGACGGGGTCGTCCATTACACGCTCCACGTTCGTCCACACGCCATCGATATCGCCGAGATCGCCTTGGAGGATGACATAGCCAGATGGCGCGGGGAGCAAACTGTATGGCCAATTCTACGTCATAAGTCAAGCGACGAGTTCGCGTGAGGCGCATAAGCGGTTGTCCCCCTGGAGTATGGGAAACCCTACAAGGTGTGTATTGTATGGCTCGCGGTATGGCTCATTGTAGGGCTCAGCCATACCCACCGGTACCGTCCTCCTGCTCTACTTCTCTCCAGACAGACCAACAACACCAGGAGGATGAACATGAAGACGCGAGGCGTTGACCGAGGAAGGATGCAGGCAGCGGCGGTAGTGGGGGGCAACGTACAGCAGGCGCGTGGAGCGCACTCTGTGAACAAATACATAAAATGGGCGCGGTTCAATCACCATCGTACTGGCCTCGCCCTGCTTATGTGTGTGAGCGGATTGACAGCCTGCGGTATGGTACCTCCATCGTCTGGCGCCACGTCGCAATCAAGTAGCGTGCCAACTGCCACGCAAGGAGTGGGGGTTGAGCCGGGGGCAAGCAGCATCATGGAAAGTTGTCGTTATCCGCAGCAGTTTGCCACGGCGCGCTGCAACGATCTGCGGCATTTTGGGGATGCGACATCCGGTCCCACGAAGCCGGCGGGCATAGGCATTCGCCAGTGGGAATGCCAGCAGCCACAGAACTTCCGCACGGCAGAATGTAATGATCTACGGCACATGGGCGCGACCTTGCCCTCTGCAACGCCAGAGAAGCGCTAAGCGGGTGCGGCAGGAGAGGCGGAAGGCTCGAAGCACCGCACCAAGCAAGCATAGCGACCATGACGCGCGTGGATCAGGAAGCTGGGTAAAGAGTGAGGCGGGGTCGCCTGCCTCTATTCCGATTTTTGAGAAGCCCTATCACCAGCGGCGTTGCTAGTGCCATCTGTGGGAACGCCTGATGTATCTGGCACGGTCTCATTCTAATTGCTGAGCATGGTGATCGCTCCCTTGCCGTTTGGAGCGCTCAGCGATTAGGGTGCCTTGAGCCGTGTATGATTTCGCACAGCGTCAACAACCTGCTGTATCGCATCAGCTACGATGCCAGGATGGTCGCAGTGGATGCAGTAGTTACTCCCTTTGGCAATAATCTGGATGCTGTTCGATGAGAGCGCAACCTGCTCTTTTTGCATGGCTTGCCATGCCTGCTCCATCTTCGCCGGCCATACCGATGCGATGGACAGTGTAGCCTATTCACCTGACGGTAGGTATGTGCTCACGGGGAGTCTAGACAAAACGGTCCGGCTCTGGGATGTGCAGACCGGTCAGGAGCTCAAGATCTTTGCGGGCCATACGTCCCACATCATCGGCGTGGCCTTCTCTCCAGATGGCCGCTATGTGCTTACCAGCAGCGGCGACTTGACCACACGGCTTTGGGATGTAGAGACCGGCCAGGAGCTACGTCGCTTCCTGGGTCATACCGCCCCTCCTAGCAATAACGTTGCCTATGCGCCGGATGGTCGCTCGGTGCTCACGGGGAGTTGGGACAAGACGGCGCGGTTGTCGGATGTCACGACCGGGGCCGAGCTTGTCACCTTTACCGATCATACGGGCGCAGTGTTCCACGTCGCGTACGCTCCCGATGGTCTGAAGATTCTTACCGGCGGCTACGATAAGACGGCACGGCTCTGGGACGCCCGGACCGGCACTGCGCTCCAGGTGCTTGCGCTACCGGACGGCGCGGCGAGCGTGGCCTACGCACCGGATGGGCGTACGGTGCTAACTGGGAGCTGGGATGGGACGGTGCGCCTGTGGGACCCGGAGACCGGCCGCGAGCTACAGCGCCTCATCGGGCACACCGATGTGGTCTGGGGCGTCGCGTATACAGCCGATGGTCAGCGTGTGCTGACCAGCAGCGCCGACAAGACCGCGCGACTATGGGATGTTGAGACTGGTGCGGAGGTGCGCCGTTTCCCAGGCCGCATGAGCATGGGCCCTGGTGCGATCTCGCCCGATGGGCGCTCCATCCTTCTTAGTAGCAAAGAACACTGCGCGCGACAATGGCATATCGATTACCATGATACGATTCGCTACCTGTCCGGTCGGCTTCTGCGCGATTTCTCGGCTGATGAGCGTGCCCAGTACAGTATCGGTGGTACCAGTCCAGAGTGACCGAAACCAATATCGAACAGTCCTGATAGCAGGGGAAGAACCGGATCTCTAACAGTTTGGTGCAAAACTCATCACTCTTGGTTGCCATCGCTAGGGTTCTTTGGCGGTAGCGTCGTAGCTCGGTAGAAAGCAGAGCGCTCATTTTTCATTGAATATGATCGGCGCGAGCGCCTTACCAATGTCATCCAGCTCCGTATTATTCTGATTGCTGAGCAGGATGATCGAAACCTTGTCATCCAGATAGCGCTCAACAAGACTGTGGTATCCTCGGATGATGCCTTCATGGATGGCCATCCGCCGATTTAAGCGCTTGGTTATGCCCCACCCGTACCCATACCAGGCGCCCCCAGGTTCTTCTGCAGATCCAACGGGCAGTGCGGATGCGAACGGCGTGAACATCTGGTCAAGCAGCTTCTGCGAGACCAATTGCGTCGTTGAGAGGGCTTGACTCCAACGGTAAAGATCTTCCGTCGTGGAGAAGAGCCCGGCAGCACCATACAGCAGCACCGGATCAAATGGGGCGGCCTTGGAAAACGAATTGTCATAGCCAAGTGCTACCTTATCACTGGGCTGGACGTAGCCAGTATCGTTCATGTGCAACGGGGCGAAAATCGACTTCTGCAAGAATGCGGGATATGATGTCCCCGACACCCCCTCGATGATGAGCGCGAGAATCATATAGCCCGCATTGCTGTAGCTCCATTTGGAGCCAGGTTGAAAGTCGAGCGGCTTGCTTTTGGTCTTGGCAATGAGTTGCTCGAAGCTGTTGGGAGTGGGCTGAAGTGCTTGGAAGTCTGCGTCACTCAAGTCTGGCACACCGGCAGTATGTGTCAACAACTGATGGATTGTCATCCCTTGCCAGGCAGTGGGACAATCAGGCACATATCGACAGACTGAGTCCTGCACCTGCAGCTTGCCTTGTTGTTGAAGTTGCAAAACGGCCATCGCCGTGAATTGTTTCGTCAGCGATGCAATGCTAAACCGTATCTGTGGTGTATTCGGTATCTTCTGCTCCTGATCCGCCAGACCATAGCCCTTGGAGATCAGCACGGTCCCATTGTGGGCGATGTGCACACTGCCACTAAAGAGGTGCGCTGCGACGTACTTATTCATCAGCGCATCAACTTGGGCTGCGATGTCTAGGGGCGGTTGGCGGTCTCCGGAAGCTGTAGCGGCTGCTGATGGAGCCGTCTGAGCAGATGTAGCGGTTGGCGCAGGTGTAGTGGGGGCAAGAGTGACGGTTGGTGCAGGGGTGGTGGGTATAGGGGTCGCGGTTGGCGGAGGGGTGGAGACAGAGGTGGCGGTTGATGTCACAGTGGTAGGGGCGACCTGAGATACCGATGGCAGTGAAGCACAGGCTGCAAGACTAACAGTCAAGCAAAGAACTGCAAACATGGTAAAACAGTTTGACATGGGAGCTCCTTGTGAAATAGGCTGAAGGTGCTAGCCACATGAGGAATCGAGTAAGAAAGAGTGAACAGCGCGATTAGGGTGCCTTGAGCCGCGTATGATTTCTCGCCGATTCAACGACCTGCTGTATTGCATCACTCACGATCTCAGGATGGTCGCAGTGGATGCAGTGGCCACTGCTTTTGGCCATAATTAAGAGGCTGTTCGACGAGAGGGCGGCGTGCTCATTTTGTAGGGCCAGCAACACATGCTCGATGTTCGCCACTAGATCTGCCGAAAAGGACGGCGGAAATTCATGATTGCCGGCTGCGAGCACGACGAGTAGGATGTCACCCAATGATCCGGCAGCGCGCACTTGTGCGGCGCTCGCAACAAAGTCCTGTCCCTCGGGATTATCTGGCGAATTTGCATAGGGAGAAGTATAGGTTTCTTCCCAGTCTTTCCGGAACTGGGTGAGGTCAGCACTTTCGCCTGAGGACTTGGGCGGGAGTGCCGCCACCACACGGGTAAACTGGTCAGGGTGGGAGGTATCGACCAAGACGATCCCGGCGACCTCCTTCGGGTACTGGCTGGCGTACAACTGGACATTCCAGCCCGCCACCGAATGCCCGACCAGGACATAGGGTCCTGCAATATTGGCATTGACTAACAAGGTATGTAGGTCCTTCACCATATCTTGGCTGGTCCGCGGTTTCGGTGCCGGGTCGCTCTCGCCTAATCCCGCGCGGTCATAGGCACAGACACGTGTGAATTTCATCACTCCGATTATAACGGTAGCCCAGTCACTCGACGGGCGTGTTCCACCAGCATCAAGGACGACCGTCGGGCTCCCCATGCCGAAGCATTTGATAAAGAGGCCATAGCCGCCCAGATCTATTTTCTTGCGGAATACGGACAGAGCCTCATTCACGACTGTAACAGCCATCGGTGCAGCACTTGCCGTGGGGATCGCGACTATCGTCGTGGGAGTGAGTTCGACTGTAGGCTGTGGGACTATGGTTGGGCTTGTGGCGGCAGTGGGGGCAACGGTGGGCTGCGCGGCGACCTGCGGGGCAGCTTGCGTGGTGCCACAAGCTGCGAGACTGAAGGTCAGGGGCAGCAGCGTGAGCACGAGGAACTGGCGATGCATGGGGTAGCTCCTTTCTTTCGTAACAGGCGGACAGACGCTGGCAACGCGGGCGAGGGGGCGAGAACGGTGTGATCAGTTTAAGGCCGTCAGCGATACCGCCCGTATGTCGGCCTTCTAGCGTCCATGCTCATCCTCCTTGTCGTCGTCTACTCCCACCCAACGGGTAGGGCTTCGCACAGATGCCCCAGCTCTGGCACACGAAGCCGGTGTCCTAGAGCCTGGTGTGCCCTTAGTACATCACACCAGCATTGCATTTTGGAAGAGGAGGATGTATAGAATAAGGGGTACAAAAAGGGATATATACCAAGCGAGGTGTCGATGCACGACCCCGTATCCTTCGGGCGCATCCTCAAGGATCTCCGCCGAGCACGGGACCTGACCCAGGAAGAACTGGCGCGTCTGGTCGCCTGTGCCGCGATTACCATCAAGAAGATCGAGGCGGATGCCCTGCGTCCGTCGCGTCAGATCGTTGAGCGGCTCGCGGATGTCCTGGCGGTTGCAGGAGAGGAACGCATCGGCTTCATCCAGCTCGCCCGAACATCCGCACGCAATGGCCACTCGGCACCCACGCCGTTAACCCTCGATCCGCTGACTGCTCTGACCGTAACGCCGGACGACACCAATTTACTGCGGGCCTTGCTGGAAACCTCCTTCCCAGCGCTAAGGAACCCGTACAAGGGCCTCCGGCCGTTTACCGAGGCCGACGCGTCCGATTTCTTTGGGCGAACGATCCTTACAGAGCAGCTGTTAGCGCGATTGGCCGGCGAAAGCACCGTCGCACGCTTCCTCGCCGTTGTCGGCCCGAGCGGTAGTGGCAAGTCGAGTGTGGTCCGTGCAGGGCTAGTCCCCGCGATCCGGCAGGGCGGTCTCCCAGGGTCAGAACACTGGTTCGTGGCCGAACTCCTCCCCGGTGATCATCCGTTAGACGAACTGGAGGCAGCCCTGCTGCGCGTGGCGGTCAATCCACCCGCCAGCCTTTTGGAACAACTTCAAGCAGATGAACGCGGTCTGCTGCGTGCCGTCAACCGCGTGCTGCCCGGCAATGACAACAGCGAACTCCTGCTGGTGATCGACCAGTTCGAAGAGATTTTCACCCTCGTTGAGGATGAGGCAACCCGGCTCCACTTCCTGAATAGCTTGCTCGTCGCGGTTCTGGCACCCCGTAGCCGGCTCCGCGTGATCGTCACATTGCGCCGATTTCTACGACCGACCGCTGTTGTATCTGGGCCTTGGCGGCCTCGTGCGGCGGTGTACTGAAGTCGTCTTGCCACTGACCACCGACGAACTAGAGCAGGCGATCACCCGACCCGCCGCGGCGGTGGGCGTCACATTGGAGCCGGAACTAATTGTGGCGCTCATCGCAGATGTGGGGGCGCAGCCTGGCGTGCTCCCGCTGCTGCAGTATGCGCTCACCGAGTTGTTTGATCGCCAGCAGGACCGGGTCCTCTCGCTGACCGCCTATCGGACAAGTGGCGGTGTGTTGGGAACCTTGGCCTCTCGCGCCGACGAATTATATGCTGGTCTCGACGGGCAGGGTCAGGCAGCGGCACGACAACTCTTCCTTCGGCTTGTCACACTAGGCGAAGGGGTGGAAGACACGCGGCGACGCGTCCGTCGTGCGGAACTGGCTGGCGACGAGCAGGTCATGGACCGGGTCATAGACACCTGCGGGCGCTACCGGCTGCTCACCTTCGACCGAGACCCCGTGACGCGTGAACCAACCGTCGAGGTGGCCCACGAGGCGCTGATACGCACCTGGGGACGGCTGCGTAGTTGGCTCGAAGCGAGCCGCGACGACCTACGGGTCCACCGACGATTGCTGGCCGTTACGACAGCATGGACCAATGGTGCGCGCGAGGCAAGCTTCCTGGGGACGGGCGCGCAACTAGCACAATTTGTGGCGCTAGCCAGGGCCGGGAAGCTGACGCTGAGTCCGGATGAACGAGCATATCTTGAGGCCAGTCTGGCAGAACAAGACCGGCAGGCTGAGGCGAAGCGCGAGGGTGAGGCCCGTGACCTAGCTCTAGCACAGGAGGTTGCTACGGCACAGCGTCGTGCGGCGAGTCGGCTACGCATTCTGGTTGGTGTCCTGGCGGTTTCCCTGCTGATAGCGGCGAGTCTGTCGCTATTTGCGTTCGATAAACAGACGCAGGCAGTGCGCAATGCGGCAACCGCGACCGTCGCGCAAGGACAGGCGCTCAACAGCGCCGCAACGTCGGCTGCAAACTTGACCCGTTCGGAGGCCCAGCGCCTGGCGGCTGAAGCGAACACCTTGTACCAGGCGCGCGGGAACGCCGAGGTGATCGCCCTTCTAAGCATTCGCTCGCTGCGCAACCTGTACTCGCCGCAGGGGGATGCTGCCCTTGAGGCAGCCGCGACCCTCGATTATCCCCGCCAACAATTTATTGGCCATACTGAGTATTTGTGGGGCGTCGCCTACGCACCCGACGGTCGCACCGTGATCACAGGCGGTGGTGATAAGACGGCAAGACTGTGGGATGTGCAGACGGGCCAGGAGCTGCGACGCTTCACAGGCCACACAGCGGAACTATGGCGTGTCGCATTCTCCCCTGATGGCACGACCGTGCTCACGGGCGGTGGTGATAAGACGGCAAGACTATGGGATGTTCGGACCGGTCAGCAATTGCGTGTCTTCGCCGGTCATACTGATGCAGTGGACACTGTCACCTATTCACCTGATGGCAAGTACGTGCTTACGGGAAGTCTGGACAAAACGGCCCGGCTGTGGGATGCCCAGACCGGACAGCAAATCCGGGTTTTTGCTGGCCACACCGGTGGCGTGTTGGGTGTCGCCTGTTCACCTGATGGCAGATACGTGCTTACAGGCAGTGCGGACAAAACAGCTCGGCTGTGGGATGCCCAGACGGGTCAACAGCTACGAATCTTCGCCGGACACGCGGGCGAGGTGCAGAGCGTTGCGTATTCACCTGACAGCAAATATGTCCTCACCGGGAGCTATGATAAAACGGCTCGACTGTGGGATGCTCGGACAGCGACCGAACTGCGACAGTTCACCGGGCATCAAGAATACATCAAGGCTGTAGCATTTTCGCCCAATGGCGGCTACGTGCTTACAGGTAGTGATGACAAAACGGCGCGCCTTTGGGATACGCGAACTGGTACCGAACTGCGCCGCTACATTGGACACGCCAGCTTTGTGTTTGGGGTCGCATTCTCTCCGGATGGAAAACATGTCCTCACAGGCAGTGCAGACAAGACTGCCAGGCTATGGAATGTCCCGACGAGCTCAGACCAGCACCTGCCCACGTTCACGGCCCAAGCGAGCGGTGTAACGCAGGTCGTGTTCTCGCCGGATGGGAAGTACGTACTCACGGGGAGTCTCGATAAGACTGCCGGCCTGTGGGACATCCGAACCGGTCAGCAGGTGCGCGTCTTCGCTGGTCATGAGGATGCAGTGCAGAGTGTCGCATACTCGCCCGACGGTCGCTTTGTGCTCACCGGGAGCATAGACAAGACCGCCCGGCTGTGGGATGCCCAGAGCGGCCAACAACTCCGGATCTTCGCTGGCCGCAACTACCTGAACGCTGTAGCCTACGCACCCGACGGTCGCTCCGTGCTCACAGGCGGTGGTGATAACACGGCGCAATTGTGGGACGTCCAGACGGGTCAACAGCTCCGGGTCTTTGCCGGGCACACGACCCAGGTCTTTAGCGTCGCCTATTCCCCCGACAGTAAGTTTGTGGTCACGGGCAGCTTTGATAAAACAGCACGGCTCTGGGATGCGCAAACGGGCCAGCAACTCCGTGTGTTTACCCTGCCGGACGGTGCAGCGAGCATTGCCTTCGCACCGGACGGGCGCTCCATCCTCACGGGCAGTTGGGATGGCATGATGCGCTTATGGGATGTGGAAACCGGCGAAGAAGTACGCCACTTCACCGGCCACACCGACGTTGTATGGGCGGTCGCGTTTTCGCCGGACGGTAAGTATGTCCTCACAGGGAGCCAGGATTGGACGGCGCGGCTGTGGAGCACGGAGACCGGAGTTGAACTTCGGCGCTTTACGGGGCACAACGGCACGTTGAACGGTGTAGCATTCTCACCCGACAGCCATGTCGTCCTCACGGGCAGCAGTGATGGCACAGCTCGGCTGTGGGACGCCGATTATCACGCGACGATCCAGTATCTCTGTGGGCGGTTGCTGCGGGACTTCTCGGATGACGAGCGTGCGCAATATGGGATTACTGATCGACAACCGACCTGTATGAATCCCAACCACCCTTGACAAAAGAACATCTGTGCGGTATAATATCGCCCTCTTTAGCGAACTCGCAGTATCTACCTATGGAGGATGATTGCCTATGTCGTACCCCCGTCCGATCCGCAAAAACCTCCTATTGTTTCCATTGATCGCATTGTTATTTCATTGTTTTCTAGCCCCTTGCCCACTGCATGGATCAATCCCTTCTATTGCTTTTCGCACCAACAATACACCACAGTTCATCCCTTTGTGATGCGACAAACTAATAGTTATACACCTGAGAAACTGCCGGTGAAACGTCCTATTGCTGGCAATACACCCCGTATCCCAACACGACTCCATATGGTATACTCCGATCAGATTTTTACTCTTGTCTACTTGTCTCGGGAGTCGCTGTGCAGCTTGAAGTCGTCTTCCTGCCACGAGATACGACGCGGTTTGGGCAACTGGCAGCCCAGGCGCGAGCGAGGCAGCTTGCATGACGGTTTCTGTACCACCTCCAGATTCGCAAGCGCGGACGCTTGACCAACAGCTGGCCTATGCACAACGCAATCTGAGCACGCTGCTCACCGTGGCGCGGGCCGGTCGTGGCGCGACCGAACCTATGATCGTCTTGGAAACGATCTATGCACAGCTTGCCCAACTCTTGCCTGTGGATGCCTTCTCCGTCGCCGTATGCACCAACGAGCAGCCCGACACCTATCACACCATGCTCTTTATCGACGAGGGCGTCCATTACGAGGAAACGGACCCGCGCACTGGGGGCTTGACCGGCTACATTATTAAGCATCTTCAACCCCTCTTGTTTCGTGATTTGCAGGCCGATTACCCACCGGGACTCCCGCGACCACAAGCCTTCGGCAACCTCGGCAAACGTTCGCACTCTTGGATTGGTGTGCCACTGCTTGCTGGCCACACCGCCATCGGCGCAATGACGGTCCAAAGCTACCGGCTGGGTGTCTATAGCGAGGCCGATCTTGAACTGGTGGTCGCCTTAGCCGACCTGGCGGCTGTTGCCATCGACAACGCGCTCTTGTACGAACACCAAGTCGAACTTACCCGCTCGCTAGCCGAACGCGTGACGGCTCGCCAAGAAGAACTGGCCGTCTTAAGCGGACTGGCTGCCGGTCTGAGCCGTGGTCAGCCATCGGCAGCCGTCCTTGACGAAGCCCTGGAACGGGTACTCTGGTTGTTGGGCGTCAACGCTGGTGCAATCTGGCTCCACCGACCCCACGGGGCTTGGTCAAGGATCGCCTGGCGCGCGACAGGTGCAGCACCGGAGACCGCAGAGTGGCTCGACCCCCAAGGTGACTCGCTCGAAGCCCAGGTGATCGCGAGCGGTACGCTGTTGCAACAGTTTACGCCACCCGACCACTGGCTGTGCGCCGTGCCACTCCAAGCCCAAGGTGGCCATGTCGGCGTTATGACCCTATGGGGCCAGCGCGAACTCCAGCCCACTGAAACCTCCTTACTACTGGCAGCCGGCGATCAGTTAGGTCTTGGTATCGAGAATAGCCGCTTGCTCGAAGAGCGTGACCGTCAAATTGCTCAGCTTGAAGCACTCGGTCAGGTCGCGGAGGCCAGCGCGGCGACGCGCGACCTGCGCTCAATGCTACGTCAGGTCTGCGAAACACTACAGGAATTTCTGCATCTCGACGGCTTCTTGGCTGCCCTCTATAACCCGGGGACACATACCCTTTCCGAAGGCGTCGGCTGGCACGTCGCAGGGGATATGCAGCTTATCGACGTGCCGGTGCCACCGGGCCACAGAATCGCACAATTACTGACAGCCCGCGAGCCTTTGTCAATGGCTGTTCCTGCCCCCCATCCCACCGATGAGTGGTGGGAACAAGGCGCGGCAGCATGGCTCGGCGTGCCGATGCTCGATCATCTGGATGTGGCCGTCGGCGTGATCGCCATCCAAAGCACCAAGGGAGCTGCCTTCGACCGGCGCGACGTACAGTTTATGACCAACGTTGCCCATCAGATCACGCTCAACGTCCTTAATGCCCAACTCTACCGTAATGTCTGGTCAGCCGCCCGCATCGCCGAACGCCGCGCCGACAATCTCGCGCTGGTCCATACCATATCTCGGCTGGTCTCTTCATCGCTTGATCCGGTCGAGGTCTTACGCATCGCGAGCGAGCAGCTGGCACAGCTGTTTGGCGTCGATCACTGTGCCGTCAATCTCTTTAGTGAAGACGACACCAGCAGCGAGATCGTTGCCGAATACCCCGTGCTTGGCACGTTGCACCAGCGCTTTACCTTTCGGTCAAGTGCGTCAATGGAGGAAACTGCGGGCCTTGGACAGCCGTTGTTTATCACCGACATCGCGCATGACCGGCGGATTGCGTCGGTACGGGAGCTGGCCTTACGCCTTGGTGTGCAAGCACTCTTGGTGATCCCGCTCGTGCGCCGTGGTCGCGCCTATGGCGCCTTTGGCCTGAGTATGCTCAAACAGGTGCGGCACTTTGGCGAGGAAGATTTTGAGCTGTGCCGGACGATCGCGGCTCAGGTCACAACCGCGCTCGAAAACGCGCGTTTGCACCAGATGGCAGTCACACGTGTCGAGCAAGAAATGGAGATCGCCCGCTCGATTCAAGCTAACCTATTTCCCCGCACCTTGCCGCTCATCCCCGGTGTCGGACTCGCGGCCCGCTGTATCCCAGCCTTTGAGACCGGCGGCGATTTTTATGACGTTCTGCCGTTGGGCAATGACCGCTTCGGCTTCTCGATTGGCGATGTTTCGGGTAAATCCTTATCGGCCGCGATGTTAATGGCCGTTGCCCGCTCGATCGTGCGCTCCGAGGCGATTGACCATGCGGCACCCGACGTGGTCATGGCCGAGACCAACAAACTCATTGCGCAGGATATTCCGCCACGCACCTTTGTGGCACTCTGCTATGCGGTCTACGATGCCCGTACACGCGAACTCATCGTCGCCAATGCCGGTCAAATTACCCCGCTGTTGCGCCATCCTGATGGCAGCGTGGACTGGCTACCAGTCCGCCCAAATCTGCCCCTTGGGATCATGCCGGACCTGCACTACTACGCGACCACGGTTCAACTGCTGCCGGGTGACACAGTCTTGTTTCTTACCGACGGCCTGGTCGAAGCCTTCTCACCCAGCCGCGAAATGTTCGGCTTCGAGCGCGTTCAGGCGCTCCTAAGAGCGAACGGCAACCTGCCACCCACGCAGCTAATGACGACGTTGCTCGATCAGGTGTGTGACTGGCAAGGCAATCAGAACCGGCACGACGATATGACCGTGATCGTCGCTCAGATCGAATGACTGCGCCCGGTCTGGCAATCATCATCGTCGCTTACGGCCATATCGCCACCCTGCCCGCCACCCTTAACTCGCTGGCCCGCCAAACACTCCCCGCCCAAAGTGTCGTCGTAGTTGATAACGGCGATGGTTCCAGCGCAACAGCGGCGCGTGCCACCATGCCCGTAGCGCAAGTCATCACGGCAGCCACAAATCTAGGCTTCGGCGGTGGTTGTAATTTGGGCGTCGCCCTAACGACTGCGCCACTGTTAGCCTTCATCAACCCCGATGTCGTCCTCCAGCCTGACTGGATTGCCACCGTCACGGCGGCACTGGACGATCCAACAGTCGGGATTGTCGGCGGTAAACTTTGCTTCCCCGACGGTCGGGTCCAACATGCCGGCGGTGTGATCCATTGGCCGCTAGCACTGACCGATCATCGCGGCTATGGTCAGCCCGACGGCCCTGCCTGGAACGAACCCCTGGCCGTCGACTACGTGACCGGTGCAGCCCTAGCCATCCGGCGTGACGTATGGGATCGCGTCGCCGGCTTCGATCCTGCTTTCTTCCCGGCCTACTTCGAAGAGGTCGATCTATGTCTGCGGGTCGCCGCCCAGGGCTACAGCATCCACTATCTCCCGCTGGCCGTTGGCATCCATCAAGAGGCGAGCGCCTTAGGCAAAACCAGTTCCAGCTATTACCGCTTATATCATGCCAACCGTTTACGACTCCTGTGGAAACACCGGCCAGACCCGTGGCTGCTCACCGATTGGCTGCCTGCTGAGCTTGCATACCTGCGTACGACCGGCAGCGAGCCCGAGATCGCGGCCCTGCTGTGGGCCTATCGCACCTGGCAAACAGCTTTTTTGATGGGTAAAAGCGCAGCATCCCAAGCGAGTGGGTGGGATCAACCGCCGGACGAAGAGCAACCAGGACAGGGTGAGCTTAGATGGGCCCTCGGTCAACTTAAGCACAAGGCAACCCTCAGGCCCATCCCATTCACCTCACGCTTCCCATTGGCGGCGGCGCTCCGTACCATTTGGAACCGCATTGCGACCGAAGCATACCTCCGGCCCCTGCTCCAACAGCAAAACGACTACAACGCTGCGCTGCTCGATCTCGCAACCGCCCTCGAACGCCAGCGCCGCACTGCAGATGGCGCAGTGCTCGCCCAAGGCATGCTGCTAGCGAAACTTCTGGGCGCGCCATTACAAGCTACAAACGAGTTAACTCCATATCCAATTGGCCTTACCAACAATGCCAACACCTTTCGCCGGGAGCAGATGTATGGCGACGACGGTCTGTAAAGCTCTCAACTCACCCTTACTCCCAATCGCTCTCTAACTCCCACACCCGCTGCTCGAAGGCGGCTGGACGAAAGTCGGCAGCACGTAGACGACCTTGTCCGGCTAACGCGGATCGTTGCAGTGGATCCTGCATTAGCGCGTATGTGGCAGCCACCAGTTCATCCACCGTCTGCCAGTGTCGCCCATCCACGCCATTCCGAACGATTTCCGTCGGACCACCCACGCTATACACTAGGGGCACCGCTCCCGCAGCCAGCGCCTGCGCCACCGTAATCCCAAAGTGCTCGACCAGCTCCGGCTGTTGCTCGGCATCAATGCCATAGCCCCCAGCATGCCAGTACAGGCTTGCCTCGGCATAGAAGCGACGGAGCTCATCTGCGGGCAGATTGGGAGCCAGGGTAACGGACGCCGACTCAATCCGAGCTTGTAAGTCCTCGAAATACTGGCGATGGCTCGGCTCAGTGGTGTCCAACCCACCCACAATCACCAGTCGCCAATCACCGGTACCCCTAGCCTGCAGTTGCTGCCAGGCCGCGATCAACACCGCGTGGTTTTTAGCATGACCGCCTGGAAAAAAGCGCCCCACGCTAATGATCAAGCGCTGCTTCGCTATCCCTGTGGGCGGGACGAACTCGACTGGTGGATACAGCACTTGGCTCGTCAGTCCCCATCGTCGCTCGATCCAACGTTGAGTGAAGTGGGAATTAGCCAAGATCAGTTGGTAGCGCTGCAGCACAGCAGCTGTTGGGCCAGATTGCGCCACGAGTTGATCGGCGCTCATAGTCCGCTGCCACGCCCGCCGCCAACCCCTCGTACGACTACGTACAGCATACAATGCCGCACCTAGCAGTCGTGGATCGCCGGGCGGCCTATACGGCGTATCAACGCGTAAACTGATCCGCCTGGCACCTGCCGGCAGCTGTACTCGCACCCATTGCGGTGTTGTGCTCAACCGGTGCACGCTCTCACCACTTTCACAAAGCACCCGGAGCCTCGTTCCTGCTGATAGTGCTGCTAGGTGTAGCTCAACTAGCCGCCTGCTCGGCATCGGTCTGAACACGAGCGCCGCTTCAGCATCGCTCCATCGAAACGCGCCATGCTGACCATGCTCCGGCGGATACCAACCCTCAAGCAGCAGATCAACATCCGGACTGCCTGCCAAGTGCGCAGGAAAAAAGACCAGCAGCCAATTATGACGTGCCTGCGGCACGACGACATCGGTGTGCGAAGCACCAATAAAGACATCGTACTCCGCCGATGCGTCCGTCACAAAGCGACCACTGGGCGTATCCGGGACCACGACGAGCTTAAGCGCCCCCAGATCAAGATCAAGAAAAGCCCCGATCACTTGAAGGTCTGCAGGCTGGTACGTGATGACCGTAACGGCGTGGTGCTGTGCAAGTACTGCCGCGAGCGCGAGGCTATGCCGTTCGCCGCCCCCCTGTGTCAGGAGCCAGCGATTATAAATGGCAATGCGCATGCCCTACTCTTATGCAAACATCTGCTGGTTGCTCTGCACCCACTGGACCAAACGGCTAATGCCTTCTTCGACGCCAACCTGTGGTCGCCAACCCAGTTCACGCTCCGCCTTGGCGATATCACTAACATACACTGGCTGGTCGCCCGGCCGCCAATCGTCGTAGCCCACCTCGATCCGCTGCCCGAGCAGCTTTTCCAACAGCGGCCCGAACTCGCTCCACACGGACAGCGTATTCGCGGCACCACCCCCAATGTTATAAATCTTGCCCCCGGCTGTATCGATCTGCCTAAGCGCGCTGCGGTAGGCCGCAACCAGATCATCGATAAACAGTAAATCACGTACCTGCTTGCCGTCGCCATAGATCGTTAAAGATCGGTTCAATACACTGGCGATCACGAAATGTGCGACCCAGCCTTGGTCTGATACCCCGAGTTGCCGCGGCCCGTAAATACATGATTGTCTGAAAACAACCGTTCGCAGGCCATAGATCCGGCTGTAGTCACGAACATACTGGTCGGCGGTGCCTTTCGAGCAGCCGTAGGGTGAGTGAAAGTCAAGCGGTTGCGTTTCGGACACTCCGGCCGGTAAGTCGGCATACGCGTAGCGCGTCGGCTGCTCCACGATCTGAACCTGCTCCATGCCACCATACACCTTGTTGGTCGAGGCATAAAAGAAGATCGGCATGGGTGTGGCCTGGCGCGCCGCTTCCAGCACATTAAAACTGCCCAAGGCATTAATCTCGAAATCTTCGCGCGGATTGTTGACCGAGGTTGTTACCGCCACCTGACCTGCCAGGTGATACACCACAGCATGGCCCTGCACCGCGGTCTGCACGGCCACCGCATCACGCACATCGGCCTGGACGAATTGGAAGCTTGTGCCATGCTGTTCACGTAGCCATGCCAAATTTTGCGCCGTACCCGGTCGCGACAAGTTGTCGAGCACGGTGACCTGTTCGTGCTCCGCGAGCAACGTATGTGCTAGGTTACAGCCGATAAAGCCCGCACCACCGGTTATCAAGTGCTTCATATTGGCTCCATACAGGGGGATGCCTGAACCATGCTATACTATACACCGTCTACTATGAATGTCATTGACTTTGAGCATGTCTCCCGCCATTTCGTCCTCCAGCGTGATCGCCGCAACAGCCTCCATGAGCGCGTTACCGGTCTTTTCAAGCCCCGCTTACCCAAAGAAGAGTTTTGGGCTGTCCGCGACGTCAGTTTTTGTGTCGCTAAGGGCGAGACCCTCGGCTTGATCGGTCATAACGGCTCGGGCAAATCAACGACTCTGAAACTCATTACGCGCATTCTGGAGCCGACGGCCGGTCGTGTGGCGGTCCAGGGGCGCATCTCGGCGTTGCTAGAGCTCGGATCCGGCTTTCATCCCGATCTCACCGGGCGCGAAAATATCTATCTCAACGGCTCGCTGCTGGGCTTCAACCGTGCGGAGATGAGCGCGAAGCTCAACCAAATCATCGACTTTTCCGAACTGCGGGCCTTCATCGACATGCCGGTCAAGCACTACTCGTCGGGGATGTATATGCGGCTGGCCTTTGCCGTTGCGATCAACGTTAATCCCGATATCTTGATTACGGATGAAGTGCTCGCGGTTGGTGACGAAGCCTTCCAGCACAAGTGCATGGATCGCATCTATGCCTTCAAAAAACGCGGTGTGACGATCCTTTTTGTCTCACATGCTTTGGGCCAAGTCCGCAATCTATGCGACCGTGCGTTGTGGTTCGACCACGGCAAGCTGCTGACCGAAGGGCCATCAGGCGAGGTGGTCGATCAATATATGCGCCATACCAACCAGCTCGACGCCGAGCGGCTGTCGGCAGAGCATCAGGAGCAGGCGGTCACCGAGGAACAGCCAGCAGCGCCCGGAACAGCAGAGCCAGAAGCAGCGGTCATCGCACCTGCGGATGGGCCAGGCCAGCGTTGGGGCAGCCGCGAAGCTGAGCTCACGGCCGTTGAGTTTCTGGATGGCCAGGGCGAGCCACTGGTAGCTGCCACCACCGGTCAGTCGCTCACGATCCGGATGCACTACCTGGCGCATGAGCGGGTCACTACGCCAGTCTTTGGCCTGGCCCTGTATCACCGTAGCGGCTTCCACATTAACGGCCCAAATTCGCGCTTTGCCGGCCTACCTATTCCGCAGATCGAGGGCCGCGGCTTTGTGGATTACCATATTCCGGTCCTACCCCTGCTCGACGGTGACTATCTACTAACAGTTACGATCTACGATTACCTGCTGGCACATCCATTCGATCATCGCGACCGGCAGTGGTCGTTGCGGGTGTATGCGGCTTCGGTCGATGAGCGCTTCGGTTCGATTTATATTCCTGCCACGTGGTCCTGGCAACCACTTCCGGGCGACATGTGAAGACGGTGCCGCGCCTTCTCATTATTAGTCATGATGTTGTCGGTCAACGCATGGCCGGTCCCGGTATTCGCTACTGGGAACTGGCCCAGCTTCTCGCTACCCAACAGCCCGTAACGCTGATCGCCCCCCACACGATTGACCTCGCGGCTCCTGGGCTACGCTGCGGTCACTATGATTGGGGTGATGTGGCCTCGCTGGCACTTTGGCTTGAGCAAGCCGATGTCGTTTTTGCTAACGGCTTCGTGCTCGTCGGCCATCCGGAGCTAATGCACATCCCGCAACCACTTGCGCTTGACCTGTATGATCCAACCTTGCTCGAGAATCTGGAACTGTTTCGCACGGCGTCTGCCAAGCAGCGCACGCAGCAGAACCGGCAAGATATCCAGCTGTTAGGGCAGCAACTGGCCGGTGGCGACTTTTTTGTCTGTGCGACCGAACGCCAGCGCGATCTCTACCTTGGGGCGTTAATGGGCGCGGGGCGCATTACGCCTGAGGCGACCGACCACGACCCACAACTGCGATGGTTAATCGACGTGGTGCCGTTTGGCTTGCCGGATACACCACCGGTGAAGCAGGAGCCGGTACTCCGCGAAGTTGTCCCCGGTATCGGTCCACACGACATTCTGCTGCTCTGGACCGGCGGCTTATGGGATTGGCTCGATCCCTTGACCCTGGTACGTGCCATGCCACAGGTCATTGCCCAGCAGCCCCATACCCGGCTGGTCTTCCTGGCGGGACAACATCCGGGCACAATCCAGCCTATGCAGTTGCCTGCGGCGACGCGCGCCCTGGCGGCTGAGCTTGGCTTGCTCAACACCCACATCTTTTTCTACGAAGCCTGGGTGCTCTATGCCCAGCGTGCTGATTTCTTGCTCGAAGCCGACCTGGCCGTTTCGCTACATCGCAATCATCTAGAAACCGCCTATGCCGCCGTGCGTTCCCGCTTCCTCGATCACTTGTGGGCAGGCCTGCCAAGCGTGGTTAGTGCCGGCGATGCCGTCGCAACCCTGGTGCAAGAGCACCAACTTGGCCTCACAGTGCCTCCCGAAGATAGCGCGGCAACCGCTCAGGCCATCATAACCCTGCTCACTGACCGGACGCAGCGTGCCGACTGTGCCCACCATGCTCGCCAACTCGCTCCACTTTGGACCTGGGAACACCTCGTCGCGCCGTTGGCCCGTTTCTGCCGCGAGCCGCTACGCACACGCCTCACAACGGCACTACAGCACGTTGCAACGCCCCCTGAGTCACCTGTACCATCATTCACTGAAGGGCTGCCGCTCATGCAACAGCAACAAACGTCCGTTCAGCAACTGGAACAATTTTGGCAACTGACCCGGCCTGCCCCAGGCTCTGGCATCATGACACGCGTGCTTTGGCGCATCACGCTACGCCTGGCCGGCCCACTCCTCGCACAACAGCAGGAGTTTAATGCACAGGTCGTGAAGCTCGCCTATGCCTCCCTGACCCACGACGCTGACACGCAGGCCTACCTGCAAGCTGTCTTATCCCAAACGCTGGCGGTAGAACGCTCGATGGCACGGCTGCAGGACTATATGGAGCAACTGGCTACCAACAACACACAGCTGCAGAGCTATGTCGAGGACATTGAACGCGACCTCCATGGACGGCTTGATACCGTCAGCGAATTCAATGGGCGCATTCAAACCTATGCCGAGGCTATTAAGCACGATCTTCACGACCGCTTGGACGCAATTGGCGAATGGAATGGCCAAGCCAATGACCGGATCGAACACTTAGCCTATACCGCGCGACTCCTGAATGATGCAGTTGCAGCGGCGGATGAAGCCGCAGTCAAACTTGCTGTGCAGCTGACGCGCCAGGCTTTGGACAGGTCAACCGAGCACGAGAGCATGGCTAAATGACGAACGTTGCCGTCATCATCCTGGCATGGAATGGTCATGCCTTTCTGCCGGACTGCCTCACGGCCGTCCTTGCCCAGGATTGTCCAGCCCGCTTTGACGTGCTCGTCGTCGATAATGCGTCGAGTGATGGATCAATTGATCTGGTACGCACACAGTTCCCGCAGGTAGCCGTGATGGAGAACCACCACAACCTGGGGTTTGCCGGTGGGAATAACGTCGGGCTCCGCGCCTTGCTGGCCGGTGTCGCACCATCACCTTGTGATGTTGTCCCTGACATTGTGGTGTTGCTTAACCAGGATACGATCGTTGCTCCGAACTGGTTAGCGGAGTTGGTGGCAGTGTTTGAGCGACGACCACAAGCTGGCATCGTCGGCTGCAAAATCTTTTTCCCCGGCACCCAAACCTTGCAACATGCGGGTGGCACCATTCAGTGGCCCGTGGGCACCGGCCTCCATCGCGGCACTGGTGAACAAGATCATGGCCAGTACGACACTGAAGTCGTACTCGACTACGTCACTGGTGCCGCCCTGGCCCTTCGCTCACCGGTCCTGCAGCAGATTGGCTTGCTCGATGAAGGCTTCTCGCCCGCCTATTATGAAGACACCGACCTCTGTTACCGCGCTCGCGCTGCCGGCTTCGAAGTCGTCTATGCCCCCCGCGCCCAACTCCAACATCACGAAGGAACGTCGTTACAGGCGCAAAGTCCGGCGCACCAACGGGCCTACCATCGAAACCGGCTACGCTTTGTGCTCAAACACGCGCCACTGCCTGTGTTGACGGAAGCATTTGCCCCAGCCGAAGAGGAAGAGATGCGGCGTTGGGGCCTCACGAATAGCCAGCCGCGCAAACAGGCCTACCTTGACGCCATCCTGGCCCTGCCCGAACTCCTACAACAACGCTTGGATGCCGGTGGCGATGTGCCCTACCAACTGCTCGCGCTGCTTGAAACCCTGTACCGGCAGGTCGTCACCGAGGAGCAACTGCGACGAGCAGAGGCGCTCAATCCTGCACCTCAGACCTCCTAAACCGATTGATTGGTAGCATAAAGGAGCAGTTCGTATGACCAGTGACCACCCAACAACCGGCGCATCTGTAGGGGCAGGGCTTGCCCCTGCCCCCGTTGACGAAACCCCGGTCGATATCACCGAGATTATGCGCCAAGTGCGTCGCAAAATTAGCGAACGTCAAGGCCGCCAATCCGACGACGAATTGAGCCAAAACCTGCATCTGGCGAACGAGCAATGGGATAAAAGCTACGCGCCGCTCCATCTATCACCGAGTCGCTCCGGCCTTGGTAAAGCATGGGATGTGGTGCGCCTGCGCTTGCATCATGAAGTTCGTGGCTACCTCGACCCCATGATCTTTCGGCAAAGCGAGTTCAATGGCACGCTTGTACGTGTCCTCAACATCTTGAGCCGGCGCTTCAACAATGGAGCTACCGTAGCCGAGATCGAATCATTACGCGACGAAGTCATCCAGTTGCGCGAACAGGTCCGTCGTTTGGAAGAAAGGCTCCCGCGCTAGCTGTGCAGCTGGATCGACCACAATTACAGTGGGCCGGGCCGACGATCACGTTTGTGATCCCCTGGTACGGTCTAGAGGTTAAAGGCGGCGCCGAGCTACAATGCCGCCGTAATGCCGAGGAACTATGTCGGCGTGGTGTTAGGGCCGAAGTCTTCACCACCACCGCTGGCGGCTTGTTGACCGACTGGTCACAGCCCGCTTTTCCCCCCGGTATCGAACTGCTTAATGGCGTCCTGGTACACCGCTTCCCCGTTCGTCCACGGAATGCCGCGCGCTTCGATGGCCTGAACATTCGATTAATGGCCGACGAACAGTTGAGCCTGCTGGAAGAAGCTGTCTTTGTCCGCGAAATCGTCGGCAGTGACGCGTTAGAAGCTGCGATTACGGCCACGCAGGACGAGCGCTTGTTTATCTTCATCCCATATATGTTCGGCACCACCTATTGGGGTGCTCGCGCTACCGCCCGGCCCTTCTTGATTCCCTGTTTGCACGACGAGTCATATGCCTACATGCAGCTCTACCGTCAGGCGCTTGAGGCCGCACATGGCCTTATTTTCAACTCGACCGCCGAACAACGCCTAGCTCACGCGATCTACGACCTTGACCATCCGCGCCTATTAATGTTGGGCGAGGGCGTCGATATGGACATCAGCGGTGATGCTGCACGCTTTCGTGAACGCTACGCCATTACCGCACCGTTTATGCTCTATGCCGGGCGGCGCGATGTCACCAAAAACACCCCACAGTTATTGGACTATTTCCAACGTTACCGTGCAACTGGTGGGCAATTGCAACTGGTCTGTATTGGTGGGGCCGGCGATCCGCTACCCCCGGCGTTGCTGGCTGAGGGTGCCGCCGTTGACCTCGGCTTTGTGCCGCTCGAAGATAAGTACGATTGCTACGCCGCCGCCTCACTGCTGTGCCAACCCTCTCGTAATGAAAGCTTCTCCTTGGTGATGATGGAGGCCTGGAGCTGTGGCACACCGGCGCTGGTGCATAGTGATTGCCCCGTCACGCGTGAGTTTTGTGAAATCAGTGGTGGTGGGCTGCACTTCCGCAGCTACGAAGACTTTGCGGGCTGCCTCGATTGGTTCCAGGAGCATCCACTGGTCGCTCAGCAAATGGGACAGGCGGGTGCCGCCTTCGCCCATCAACATTTTCGCTGGGACACCATTACGGCCCGTCTCATCGAGTTCTTGCGGCCCGAGGAGGCTTCCCAGTGGCGCTAACCGTTCATATGATCACCCCGGTGCTGTCTCCCGGCGATGCCATTGGCAACTACATACAATCACTGGTGCGGATCCTACGCAACTGGTCGGTCGACGTCCGACTCTACGCCGACTATCCCAACCCGCACTTTGCCCTCCCACACTATGCCACCGCGAGCTACCGGCCAACGGGTACTGATATACTGTGGCTCCATTTTTCGATTGAAGCTCCGAGCCTCGATCTGCTCTACACGAGCCCCGATTTTAAGATCTTCGATTCGCATGGTGTTTCGCCGGCCGCCTTGTTTCACGGCTATAATCCCTACCTGGAAAGTCTATGTGCCGCCGGTGCTGCCCGCTTAAAAACCTTTGCCCCGCATGTTGATCTCGCCCTCGCGCACACCAACTATATTGTTGACGAGCTTCGCGCCCACCACTTTCGTCGTATCCGCACATTACCATTGGTCGTGGACACGGCGCGCTTTACCGGGCAAGGCGACGCCGAATGGGAGCCGCTCGTATCACAGCTCGACTATCTCCTTTTTGTTGGACGTATCGTGCCGCAAAAAGGGCTGGCACGCGCGCTGCAACTGTTCGCAGCACTTCACACCCAGCAGCCCCAGCTTCAATTCTTGTTGGTCGGCTCGCATCCTTTGCCCACCTACAGTGCCGAACTCGAACAACGTGTAGCTGAGCTAGGGCTTACGGATGCTGTTATTTTCACCGGTCCAATCAGCGATCCACAGACCCTCAGTACGTTTTACCGCCATGCACGTTTCTACCTGTGTTTGTCGGAATGGGAATCGTTTTGCGTCCCGCTCGTTGAAGCGATGTACTGCGGCACCCCGGTGCTTGCGCACGACGTAGCACCACTGCCGGAAACGATGGGGCCGGGCGGTATTCTGTTACGTGGCGGCCCCGCTGACATGGTGCAACAGATCCAAGCAGTCGCAGGGGATGCTGGCCACTATGCTGCCTTGCAACGTGCTGGTCAACGGCACGTCCAACAATATACCGATCAGGCCCTGCTGCTGCAACTGCGCACACTGTTTGCTGCATTGGCGAACTGGAGCTAACGCGTGCGTATTGCCTTCGTCGTTGTACGGTATGGTCTGGATGTGCATGGTGGTGCTGAGTATCACTGCCGTGAATGGGCCGAGCGGCTGGCAACCCGCCACCATGTCGAAGTATTAACCACTTGTGCCCGCGATTTTGTGACTTGGGCTGACTACTACGCGCCGGGCGTCGAGCTTATTAACGGCGTACGTGTCCAACGCTTCCGCGTCGATGCTCCACGTGACAACGACACGTTCAACGCCTTCTCACACATCATCTTCGGTGGTCCCCATTCTGATGAGCAAGAGATCGAATGGATGCGCCGCCAAGGTCCCTACGCCACCGGTCTGTTTTCAGCCATTGCTGCCCAGCACGATGACTTCGATCTCTTCATTTTCATGACCTATCTGTATTGCACTACCTATTTTGGTCTACCGTTGGCCAGGGATAAGGCTGTTTTGGTGCCGACAGCGCACGACGAACTCCCGATTTACCTCCGGCTCTTTCAGCGGCTTTTCGCGCTGCCGCGCTACCTCATCTACAACACCCCGACCGAACGCACCATGCTCCACGAGCTGTTCGATATCGCCTCCCTGCCGGGCAGTGAAGTTGGCGTAGGCATCGATGTACCCTCATTCCGTAGCATGGTCGCTGAAGCATCACCACCCCTGTTACTCTATATTGGCCGCGTCGATACCTCAAAGGGCTGCGAGCAGTTGTACGATTATTTCCTGCGCTACAAACAAGCGCATCCCTCGCCGCTACAGCTCGCCTTCGCTGGTCGCGCCAATATTACGCTACCTCCTCACCCCGACGTCCAGATGCTCGGCTTCGTGAGCGAAGAACGCAAACGTGAGCTTCTAGCACAGTGTGCCTTGGTCGTGCTACCTTCCCCGTTCGAGAGCCTATCGATCCTTTGCCTGGAGGCCTGGGCCGCCGCCAAGCCGACGCTCGTCAACGGCACGACGCCTGTCCTGCGTGACCAAACCGTACGCAGCAACGGCGGCCTGTTTTATCAAGACTACGCCGAGTTTGCTGCATGTCTTGATCTGCTTCTAGCGGATCATCAATTACGACAACAGCTAGGTCGCCAAGGCCGCCGTTTCGTGGAGCAATGGTATAGTTGGCTGGTCGTGGAGGAACGACTCGAAGCCGCGCTCCATACGGCAGTCGAGGTCACGCGCTGATGACGATCTACGATAAAGGGGACCGTATGCGTGAAATGCTTGAGATCCCGGCACCCAGCCTGCAAACGCCCGGGATTAAAGGAGCGTTCCAAACACGCCTGCGCGCAGCACGCTGGCTCTGGGTGTCGCTCTTCAGCTGGGCCATCACACGGCTCGGCATTGCCATCGTCGCCTATATTGCCACGCCCCTAATCATCGATCCCAAAGGACGCCCCTATTTCCGCCCAGGTAACACACTGCTTGACGCATTTGGTGGTCGTTGGGATGATGGTTTTTATCTTGAGATTGTCAAACGGGGCTACCACTATAAAGATATGCCCCTCCCGTCGGTCGCCTTCTTTCCCCTCCTCCCGCTGTTAATGCGAGCCGGCCAGTTTGTAGTTGGCGACGCGATGGTAGGCGGCCTGATCGTGACCAACCTCGCACTACTTGGAGCGACGATGCTCTTCTACCGCCTCGTCGGTGATGAGTGGGGGAGCAGGGTCGCTGATCGAGGAGTGTGGTATTTGCTAATCTTCCCTACTTCGTTTTTCGGTTCGGCCTTGTATACCGAGTCATTATTCTTACTTGGCGCGATCGGTGCCCTGTATGCTGCACGCAAAGGGCGCTGGACCTGGGCAGCACTACTCGGCATCGTCACAACCTCAAGCCGGCTTGTCGGACTGGTTGTCGCGCCAGTGCTGTTGATCGAATGGTGGATGCAGCATCGGCAGCACCCCAACACTGGCGGTCCACCGGTCGTTGCCCTCGCCGCCCCCTTGGCCGTACCGCTCGGCACGGCTGCCTATATGTTCTATCTACAACGTACCTTTGGTGATGCTCTGGCCTTTGCCCACGCTTCAGCCGCTTGGGGCCGTAAACCGGGCTCGCCGTTAGTCATGGTCAGACAGCTCCTTGAACGCCCCTCGGAGGGTTGGATAGCGGCACTGCTCCGTACCCACATTCAACTTGATCACTCCATTGATGCGTTATTTGTGCTGCTATTCCTGATCTTGGGCTGCGTCCTGCTGCGCCAACGCCGTTGGAGCGAGGCTGTATTTGTCTTGCTCGGTGCCGTTCTGTCGCTCAGTTCTGGCCTCTGGGCCAGTCAGCGCCGCTATATGTGGGTGTTGTTTCCTGTCTTTATCCTTCTCGCCCGCTGGGGCGAACGGCAGTGGGTAGACCGCCTTATCACCACACTTTCACTGCTCGGATTGGGCTTATTCACGACGCTTTTTGTGAACTGGTATTGGGTAGCATAAAGCTGACAGGGGAAAGGAAAATTGTGCGGCCGAAACTCTTACCATTATTACGCTGTCCGGCCTGTGGAGGAAAGCTACAATTCGAGGGGCAAATATCCCCTTGGATCGAAATAGGCAACTTACGTTGTCCCCATGATGGGCGTTGCTACTCAATACATCACGGCATGCCACAGCTCTATATCGATGATGAAACCTGGGCTCCGAAAGCCAGAGAAGCGCTCGGCTGGGTTAAATATCATCAAGACCATAACATATATGACCAATCTGGTATTGACATTGACTTCCAGTTGCCATATTTTCCGCATGAGCCCTGGCTTGACATCGCGAAGCAATTTGATATTGCGCTTGAACTAAGCCAGCCCCAAGCGGGTGAATGGGTTTTAGATCTGGGGGCCGGGCGCGGCTGGGCTGCCAAACACTTCGCTTTACGCGGCTGCCAAGCGGTGGCCATCGACATCGTGTCTGATGACCAAGTTGGGCTAGGACGCTCCCGTGCTCTCATGCAAGCCGCTGGCGTGACCTACGATACGCTGATTGCTGATAGCGAACAACTCCCTTTTGCGGATCGCTCATTTGATCTTGTTTTTTGTGCTGCTGCCTTGCACCATACCACCGACCTCGCGCGCCTTTTGAAGAACATTGGGCGGGTGCTACGTCCGGGTGGGCGCATGATCGCAATCAATGAGCCGTGTGTCCCTGACCAGAGCGATGACGAAGAGCTACGCCAAACGGTACTGGCAGAGGAACTGAGCTACGGTATTAATGAAACTCGTCCACGCCTCGCTGATTACCGGCGCGTACTTCGTGCCGCTGGTCTCCACGAACAGCTCCTAGTCACGCCAGAAACCTACCAATCTACCTTGGAAAACATGACAGCATGGTCATTAGAATTACGCATTTCATCGCCCTCAGCATTCATACAACCTGAGCCTCACCTTCCAACAAAGGTATGGCGTATCCTCGGTCGCCGCAAACCTATGCCTCCCTACCGTTCACAGTTGCCGCAAGGCTGGATCGACCATCTCCTGCGCGAACGTGGTGCAGCCATGATCCTCTTAGCCACAAAATGAGACACTCGCGCATCACGCTTTTTGTTAACTGGTACTGGGTGGCCTAAGCCGCCGGGAAGAAATATGATCGGCAAACAAATCAATGTTTCGAGATGGACGAGAGCACTAGATATTGAAGACACGGTTATCCTCGGGCTGGGCTTTGTTTTGGCCATCGCTTTGCGCTGGAGCATGCGAAACTATGCCTCCGAAGATTTCAGAGCCTATACCAATGGCTGGTACAAGGCGATTAAGCTGCAGGGCTTTAGCGTTTTCGGATCGAATTTTGCCAATTACACTCCACCCTATTTGTACTTGCTGTACGGTGTATCGGTTCTTTTCCACAGGCTTGCGCCTGTAATCGCCGTTAAGCTCCCGGCACTGGTCTGCGATTTCATCTGTGGCTGGTTCGTCTACCGCCTCGTTCGCCTCAAATATGACCGTAGAGAAGTCCCACTGCTTGCCTTCTTTGCCACGATCTTTGCACCGACCGTCGTTTTGAATAGCGCCATGTGGGGCCAAGCCGACAGCATCTATACCACGGCTTTAGTTGCGTGCGTTTACTTTCTTGCGACGGAACGACCAGCGTATGCATGGGTGGCCTTTGGCGTAGCATTCGCCTTCAAGTTGCAGGCCATCTTTTTAGCTCCATTGCTCCTCGCTTTGTTGTTGCGGCGTCAGGTCGCATGGAAGTATGTTCTGCTTGTACCCTTGGTCTACCTGATTGCCATTGTTCCGGCGGGCTTGGCAGGTCGACCCTGGCGTGAGTTGCTTTTGATCTATGCCAACCAATCCGAAGCGTACCGTGAATTGACTATGGGCGCGCCGAATATGTACACCTGGCTGCCAAACGAACGGTATGATGCGCTATATGGCCCTGGGCTCATCTGGGCCGTCATCATGTGCTTTTTGTTTGTCGTCCTGGTGTACAAAAGTGAGATATCGATCACACACACAACCTTGGTCCAGCTAGCATTACTATCGGTGCTGCTGGTGCCCTACGTTACGCCCAAGATGCACGAGCGCTACTTTTTTCCTGCCGATGTGCTGTCAATTGTATGGGGCTTTTATCTCCCGAAATATTTTTGGGTGCCCTTGGTCATTGGCTTAACATCATTCTTCGTCTATACACCGTATTTATTGAGCCTCCCGAACTTTATACCTCACCCAGTGCTCGCGCTTGGCCTCTTTATCATCATCGTTGTCGTTTGCTGGCGCGCAACACGGGCGTTGTATAGCCAGAAGGCTTGATGTTCCATACCATGAAAATCAACCCGCAGGCCAATCTCAAGCCAAGCCCGCGGGCAACAATAGAGATTTGCCTGCTGCTCGGTGCGGTGGTTGTCGCGGTCGGGCTGCGCTATGCCAACCTCAAAGGCATTCCCCCGGCACTCAACCAAGACGAAGCCGTGAACGGCTATGACGCCTATAGTTTGTTCCGTACGGGACGCGATCATCTTGGTCACCCATTCCCATTTGCTGGCCTCGAAAGCTTTGGGGACTGGACGTCGCCATTACTAACCTTTCTGACGATACCATTTGTAGGGCTGCTCGGCTTACATACCGAGGTGCTACGGCTGGTATCGGCCACCGTCGGCGTGCTCCTAGTTCCAATTATCTACCTACTGGGATGTGAACTCTGGCAGCGACGCTCCGTTGGCATACTGGCAGCCTGGTTCATAGCTGTTTTGCCCTGGCATGTACATCTCAGTCGCTGGGCGATTCCGCCGACCATGGTGCCAACCATGATCGCGCTTACCATATTGGCTCTGGTATGGAGCTTACGACGATGGAGCAATCTTGGCCTGATCAACACGGCCATCATCGCCGGATTAACGTTTGCCAGCTATCCTACGATGAAGCTTTATGTGCCCCTGCTGGTCGGTGTCGTCCTGCTCATCTATTGGCGGAGTATCAAACACCTGCGCTTCGCTGCAATCAGCTATGCCATACTCATCTTCGTCGTCATCGCCGGGCCGATCCTGTATCTCTCAACGTTCGATCCCGCTGGCCGCGCACGCCTTGACCAGGTATCAATCTTTCGCGCAACGCATGTCGACGCTCCATTGCTGATACGACAATACGCCTCGTATTTTTCACCACGATTTTTATTCACTGCTGGCGACGGCGATCCGATGCATGTGCCGTCGGGCTATGGTGTCGAGCAATATAGCGCTTTGCCATTCCTTTTGATTGGCCTCGTCGCTTTAGGCTATGGCGTCGTACAGACCCAACACCCACGTCGACGCGCTGCATCGCTGGTGCTACTTTCAGCACTCGTCTTATATCCAGTACCAGGCAGTCTAACACTGCCCAGTCCCCACGTGTTACGCGGAGCACACTTGATCCCTCTGAGTGCTCTAGTCGCCGCTATTGGCGCAGTTACTCTGGCCGATCTGATTATCCGCCTGTTGCGCACGAGACGACCACAGGCTCGACGTGTTGCCCTCCTTATGCTGACCGTCATAGCATGTGGCTCCTTTGGGCGCGAACTGTTCGGTTTTTACAAGGACTATTTCCACACCTATCCCCAACAGGTGCTCGGCCAATTCCAATACGGGCTAGAGCAAGCCCTTAGCTATGTGCACGATCATGCGGATGGTGCCAGCGAAATCTGGATCAGCAATGCGAATGAGGCGTACATCTATGTCTTGTTTTATGAAAGATGGTCGCCTGATGACGTCCATCAATACCTAGCAGTACGGCGCCGACCACCAGCCTTTAACACAGTCGACACCTTTGACAAATACCATTTTGGGGAGCCATCCGCTGCTCAGTCCAAAGCGTTAACCATCCTCTACACAATCTCGTACCCCAACGGAAGCCCCGCATATGAAGTGCTTGGCGGCCAAACGAAAGAGCACAAGCCGATCTTCGTAATCCGCCATCCCTAATCCTTCCCCCGCAGGGGTGTCAGGAAGAGTACAGATGGACTGGTTCGTCACATCCATAATGCTACCCATACTCACTACTTCGCCCTGCACCTTCTGGCGCTAAAGTTGGTACCATTGCATGGAGACGACCGGCAATCGCTCGTTCATCTTATACGTGTTTCTCGGTTGTCTTCGGAAAGGAAACAAGATATGTCGTTCTATAAGCGCCGTTCGATGCTCCACGTGATCCCACTATTGGCGCTGGTCGCCTTGGTTGCCGGATTAAAACCGGTGGGTGCTACGCAGCCACAAGAATTCGTCTCACAAATTCCGGGCTTTCCCGTGAACCTGCCCTCCAGTTCGATCAATTTTGGCTCGCCCACGATTGCCGATATCAACGTTGACGGAAAACCCGAGATTGTCGCTGGCGGCAATGATGGTGTTATTTCGGCAGTATCATCATCGGGTCAACTGTTATGGCAGTTCCATACCGATGCCGCCATTAATAGCCTGTCAGGGATCACCCATCCAACCGGTACGGCCATTCGTTCGGCTCCAGCCGTGGGAGATATTGATGGGGATGGCCAGCCCGAAATCGTGGTTTCAGTCGGCGATGTCTTTCAAGCCAAGCAAAACGGCGGGGTAGTTGCGTTACATAATAATGGTACCTTGGTCAAAGGTTGGCCCCAGTTGACCATGGATATGGGTGGCAATGGCTCCGATCTCGGCTCCCCCGACGGCTACACTGATGGTGTAGCATCATCACCGAGCATCGCGGATTTGTTTGGCGATGGCCAAAAGGAAATAATCTATGGTGCCTTCGATCAGCACGTCTATGTGAAGCGTGCCGATGGCAGCGATCTTCCAGGTTGGCCGAAGTTTGTACGGGATACGGTGTGGTCATCACCAGCCGTCGCTGATCTTTTTGGCGATGGCCGCAAAGAGATCATCATCGGCATCGATGCACATGCTGATCCATACTATGGTGATTTGAACGGCGGCTACGTCAAGGTCTATTTCCCTGACGGCACCGAGGTTCCGGGCTGGCCCCAGCATCGTGAAAACCCGGTCTATTCGTCGCCGGCAGTGGGCGATCTGCTAGGCAATGGGCAAAACGAAATCGTCGTTGGCTCTAGTGGCTTCAATGGTCTTGGCAAGCAAGTCACAGCTTACCGGCCCGATGGCACAACGCTCTGGGAGTCAACCACCGTTACGCCAGTCGGTGCCTCGCCTGTACTCGCACACCTGCGCAGTACAACGCTGATCGATGCAGCAGTCATGAGTGATCAGGGCTATCTCTACGCCTGGGACGGTCGTACCGGGGCGTTACTGCCGGGCTACCCTATTCAACCTCGCAGTATTTATGGGCCAGAAGGAACCGGTGGTCTGGTGGCCGGCGATTACGATGGCGATGGCTTAGACGATTTGTTTGCGTCTGACGGCAGCCAAGTAGCGGTCATTCGCGGCAAAGATGCGTTCCAGCTTACCGCCAGCACCAACCCACCTGGTGCCTTACCTGCCTATGATGCGAACTCTACCCTCAACAATACACCAGCCCTCGGTGACCTTAACGGCGATGGCAAGCTGGAGTTGGTGGCAGGCGCCGCCAATGCCGGGATTCCTCAGGGGCGCATCAGCGCTTGGGAACTCCCGGCAAGCAGTGGTGCCACAAGCTGGCCCTTGTTCCGCCATGATCTGCCGCATACCGGCGTCTACACTCCGCCCCGGCTCGTTACCTCCACGTCACAGCTTGCGAGCGTACTCCTCAAGGGTACCCGCACCACTATCAACGTGGCGATCACAAGTGCGGATGGCTCCGTCCTGCAGTGGACTGCTACCGACAACGATCCCAATCAGATTGTAACTATCACCACAAAAGGAAGCACTCCCGGTACCCTTAACGTGACCCTATCGGCACCCTCCACTCCGGGCACCTATCAAGCATCGATCACACTCCAAGCCCCAGGTGTTCCGAACGTCACCATTCCGGTCACCGTCTACTCGGCTACACAAGTTCATAGTGTCTACACCCCGGTCATTATGCACTAGGAGACTATGCCTGCAGCTTCGTGTTCTTATCCTGGGCCTAGCGCCATGCTAGCCCAGACTTTGTGAGGGTTCTGGCACAGCATCTCACGCACCAAATCGCGCCGGACTGAACAGATCGAGCGGCTGAGAAGTCTGACCGTCGGTCGCTAGGTCGGCCAGAATCTCCCCCACGACACTACAGAATTTATAGCCATGACCACTACACGGCGACGCGATCGCAACATTGCTATGCTGCGGATGCAACGCGATAACAAAGTGCTGGTCCGGCACTTCAGTATATAAACAGGTCGCTGTGTTGAGCAATTCTCCGTTCAATGATGGAATATATCTCCCGATCACCGCCCGCATTTGCTGGACATCGTCGTCGTTCACGATGCGGTTAACCTGGTTGGGATCGCAAAGGAGGCCTTTGTGGAAAAAGGCCACTTTGACTCCGGGGACGCCGGGTTGGGCCGGAAAGCCATAGAATTGCGTGCCATCGGCTAATTCCCAGATGTAGATCGGAAATTTCCCGATGGCAAACGGTCCCACACCACCGCGCGGTTCAAACCAATACAGTACCTGTCGGGTGATACGAAACGGCAGCTGGAGATCGCCCATCAGCTCGGGTGCCCATGCTCCCGGTGCAATCACCAACGTTTCTGCTTCATAGACCCCATTCGCCGTTGCGACCCGTACACCGCTGGCAGTGGCTTCCCAACTGAGCGCTGGCTCAGTGAAATGGAGCACTGCACCGAGCCGCATTGCCTGTTGCAGATGTGCCCACACACTGTCTTCTGGGTGGACAAACCCCGCCTTGGCTTCATACAACGCAACCATCTCCGGAGGTGGTTGCAGCGGAGTAAAGCGCCGGGCAATGTCCTGGGCATCCAGGATCTCGTGCGGTAAGTTCCACTGCTGAGCACTTTGCAGACTCCCGCGAAAGGTCTGGCTATCCGCATTGCCGATCATGAGGCCGCCGGTGATCGTGAGGAGGTGCGTGCCGGCGTCCCGTTCGATTTGCTCCCACAGCTCATAGGCCCGTAGGAGCAGCGGGACATAGGCGGGGTCTTCGAGATAGGCTTGGCGAATAACCCGCGATTTGCCATGACTGCTGCCCTGATTGTGTGCTGGTGTGAAGCGCTCTAAGCCCAGCACGCGCTTACCCCGCCGGGCGAGTTGGTAAGCAGTGGCACTCCCCATACCACCCAGACCAATAATAATCGTGTCGTACATCGTTTCCTCAGCTATGGTCAACGTACGCCTTGAAGTTCGTTGCGACTGAACAGCTACGAAATCATCCCAGGTCAGGTTACTGGCACGGTATGAATAGTTAAGGTAGGCTGCCGAAGCTACCCTAAGTTCTGGAATAGAGGCTACAACTCTTCACCGAAGCGGCTGCTGTTACGTTGGAATACATAGGCACCGATCGCCAGGATGATCAGCGCCGTGACCAATGTACGAAACACACCATCGAGAGCTGGGAGGCTCGGTGGTGCCGGTACCAGCGCGCCCGGTATCGCGTGACCGTAGAGGATGTCGCGGTAAAAATCGACCAGCGAGGCCATCGGATTGAGCCAGCGTACCATTTTAGCGGCCAGCAGGTTACCTTTCGTCACTGCCTCCAGGGAGAAAAAGATCGGTGTAATAAAAATCCAGAGTTGAATGAGAATATCGACAATGTGCGTGGTGTCGCGAAAAAATACACTGCTCGTTGCCAGCAACAAATTCAGGCCGATCAAAAAGATCGTTTGAATAATGATAATCACCGGCAAGTACAAAAACGTCCAGCTGACCTGAATATGTCCCGTCGATACGAGCTGGACCCCAAACATCACGACCAGCATGACCGGCAACGCCAGCAGATAGTTCACCAGATTCGATAGCACCACCGAGATCGGCAGAATGGCGCGGGGGAAATACACCTTTTTGATCAGGTGCGCGTTGTCGAGGGTTGAGCGCATGCCGCCGCTAACGGAGGTGACGGCATAGTTCCAGGGCAGCAGCGCCACGATCAAAAAGACTGGGAACTGTGGGATGTCGTTCCGCAGCAAGACGCTGAAGACCAGCCAAAAGATCATCATCGTCAGTAGCGGGTTTAAGAGCGACCAGAAGTAGCCGAGCAGCGAGTTTTTATAGCGGGCCTTGAGGTCACGGCTCACCAAGTTGCGCACTAACTCACGGTAACCCCACAGATCGAGCAGGGTCGGAACAATGCCAACACTCCGGTCGATCAACACGGTCAGCAGCCCACCCAGCAGCCCCACGACCGCCGCGACCCCGAGCTTCAACCACTTGTAGCTGGGCACCACCGTCGCAGCGAGCGGGGCTTGTTTGATATAGGCACTATTCTGCATCAAGGGATAGAAGATGGTCTGGTATGTAGCATACATGTAGTTCGTGAAGGCACCAACCGCCTTGGCAGCGGCGTTAGCACCGCGCTGCTGTTCGGTCGCCACGGCGAGAGCTGTGGGGGTTTTCGCCGCCCGTAAAGTGAGGTCTGCCTTGCGCACATCAAGCTTCTTGAGATCCCACAACACTTCGAGCCGTCGCGTTAGGGCAAATTGATCGCTCACGCTCAACTGGTCGAGCGAACGTCTCCCGTTCTGGGCTTGTACACCTTCAACCGCCGAGGTGCGTAACAACTCCGCCAACAGTGTGTTTGCTTTGCTCTCCGACGCAGCATGGCTCAAGGCTTGCCAGAAGTATGTATCGAGGACTTCGTGCAATGCAGCATCACCAGCCTGATTATAGAGTCGGATGCTTAACTTTTCTGCCGCAACCTCAGTCAGACTTAAGGCTTCCTGCGGGTTAGGTGTCTCACCGGTGACCGAGAGCGTTCCGGGAGCCACAAGTTGCCACTGCAGGCTCGTCGTGCGCGAACCTAGCCGTTCATAGTTGGCTTTGAGCAGTTCACCGATCTCGGCTTCGCTATTCAGCAGACCTGCCGTCGGCTTGCCCTCGCCAGTTAACCCTGGCAGCGCCTTGGCATCAAATATCACAGTAGCCGAGGAGCGGTACAGCGTTGTTTCACTGGAAACGGAAGGCCAGGTGATGGCCATAGCTAACAACGTTGTCAGCAGTATGAAAGCGAAATGGTACAGCCGCAAACGCGCCGGGGCGACCGTACCGCTGACCCAACTTGCTGTTGCTACGCGGGCCATAAGGTTACCTCGACCGTATGATGTGCGGGCAGATCGAGTTGCAGTTGGTTGGACGTGAAAGCTTGCCGCACACCACCGATCTGCACGGTTTTGGGTTGCATTGGCAGCGTCAACGTCAGGCCGTGCAAGTCGGTGTTGTCAGGATTGGTGATCTGGAAAACATACTGCGGTTGCTCAGAGCGTACAACTACTCGCAGATCACGAACGGTCGTGTGGTAGGCCACAATCTCGGGCACCGGCGCGATCCAGCAGCGCTGTTTGGCCACGTGAACCAGCGCTTGCCAGGTGGCCTGCTGAGCAGCGCTGACCGTTTCTTCGGTATGCGCCCACAAATCGATCGCACCACCATTCGCAACGGCGGCGGCAACGCGTGCTTCCAACTGTGGGAGTTGGGGCGGTTGCACATATTCGTCGGCGATAACCGTGATCTCCTTGTTGATCGGCAGCGGGCGCAGAGCGTAGGTCGTGCGGTCCGCCAGAGCAAAGCGCGGTTGGCTCCAGTTGGTACGGGTGACCGAGCGAATACCGTTATCCGCTAACACCTGCCAGCTTTGGGCAGTCATACCAGCACTGCTTGACCATGGGAAGGCCAAGCTGGTGGCGGGGGCAATCTCCTGCTCAGCAGCTACGGCCTTCCAGGCGGCAAAATCGGCACGCCAGTCATCCGGCCCCACATACGAGCCCGCGAAGTGCGCGAAGGTATGCGACTGGATGTCCTGACCGGCGGCGTAGAGACGCCGTACCTGCGAGCCAAAGTACCACTCAGGATTGGCTTGCTCGTCGGTATGCGGATCCGAGCTAAACCAGGGATGACTCTGCCAATAGTTGGTCGCCCAGCGGTTGTCGGTCGTCGCCCAGGTATAGGTTGGGTTGTTCATGAACACACGACCATCACGGTTGCCGGTCAAGAAGTTATAGCCGGTCGTGTAAAAGGTGCCACGAACGCCTTCCCGCTGGAACAGCGCCAGGATCAGATCGGCGCCGGCCCGCATGCGCTGAGCGCGCTGCTGTGGATCGGTCGTCGCGTTGGGATCGTCTTCGCTGCGCGTATGAATCAGCCCGCCCATCTCGGTCTCGTAGTCGAAGGAAAAGGCAAGTGCTGCCGCTTTTCCATTGGGCCACGCGCCAATATGCACGCCGACTTGGCTCAGCCGAAACTGGTCAACCACAATCCGGTCATCCGTCAGCGGGTGGATCGAGATCGAGAGTTGCGCCGCGCGTGGTGGGGCTTGGCGCGTCGCCGTGATCGCTGCCCATTGGCGGTAGGGTACAGTCTGGCGATCACTCAGGTCGATATTAAAGTCAATGCCGCGCGCGTCAAGCCAGTGAAACCAAAGCTCAACCTGGGTCGGAGACTGCTTGTTCGGTTCGGTGTTATCGGCGAGTGCCTGGAGGCTGACCAGGTAACTTTCGCCCGGCCGTACGTCAATCAACGGACTGCGGAGCCAGTTATTGACACCAGCGATATACATCGAGTAGCCGCTACCGGGGGTGACGGTAAACTTGCGACGTTGAATGCCCTTGGCATCAGGGAAGGCAGTGGTCCAGCCGTCGGGGATACCGTTGTTGTCGCTATCAATCGCAAAGTTGTTGTTGGCTACCAGATTCGGTCCGGCCAACTGCAAGGGGCTCCCCGCACGCACCAACAACACCCGTACCGCAAAAAGCAGTACGGCGACTACCAGGACGATACTTACTATTTTTCTGCGCTGTATGCGCCGTATTCGTGTTCGCAAAGCGCTTTTATTGTAGCACGGCGTTAGGCCGGTGCCGAAGCGCACTATACACAGCCGAGTGAAGCAACGCTGATAAGCTACTGAAGAGCCGGTGTTGGTTAGTCGCGAGCTTCACGCAGCTCGTTCCACAAGGCATATACCTCATGGCGGTCAACACCCAGCGTTTTGGCGACCTGCTTCACTGCCGCCGCCCCACCAATCCCCTGCTCGGCAAGTATCTGGAGCTGCTCACCGGCCCGCGCTTGCCATGCATTGTCGTCTACTTCCGGCGACGGGGTATCTTGAGGAGGAGCACGATCAATAACCAGCGTACACTCACCGCGAGGCGAATGTACCGCGAAGTGCGCCTGGACGGTCGTAATGGTACCGCGCACGATCTCCTCATGCAGCTTGGTCAACTCCCGCGCAACAGCGATCCGCCGGTCGCCCAGCACTAGCAGTAGGTCGGACAGCGCAGCTTGCAGGCGATGTGGTGCTTCAAAACAAATGAGCGTTGTGGGCAAGGCCGCACATTCGCTCAGCATACTCCGCCGCGCCGCACCACGATTGGGCAGAAAACCAAGAAAGGTCCAACGGTCGGTGGGCAGACCGGAGGCGATTAATGCTGCGATGGGAGCCGAAGGGCCGGGAACCGGGACTACGGGCCAACCGGCTGTGATTGCGGCCCCCACCAGTTCATAGCCGGGGTCGTTAATCGCTGGCGTGCCTGCATCTGAAACCAAAGCCACATCACCGATCTGGAGCGCACCAAGGATCGTGTCGAGCCGGACGAGCTTGTTATGTTCGTGGTATGCCAGTGTCGGGGTTGTGATCTCGTAGCGATCAAGCAGCTTGCGCGTATGGCGGGTATCTTCGGCAGCGATCAGCTGGACACTGCCTAAGAGGCGCAGTGCGCGCAATGTTATATCCTCTAAATTGCCGATGGGCGTCGCGATTAAATATAAGGTACCGATACCGCCACCACTGCACGTGTGGCGTTAACTATGGACGGTGGAGCAGGGTGTGTCAAATGCCGTCGCTCGAAGCAGGTCAAGGCTATAGATGCGTAGGGACAAGGAGGTAGGGTTCGTTAGTTCTAAGGTCGTACAAGCGACCTCGTTGGTCTGGCTCAACAGGTGAGCAAGTGGCTCAGGGCATAACAGCGTGTATTCGGACCAGGCCTGTGCCAGCCGCACCAGCCGGCGCGCATCTTCCAAAGCTGGCGCAAGCACCTGTTCGCCCCAGGGTGAGAGCCAACGTGAGCCCAGTCCACAGCTGAGACCAAAGCGCACATGTGGGAGTGCAGCGTAGATTTGCCGGGCGGCACGTACAGCCTCCGCACTGCTGGTAGCGGGCACCGTCGGATGATCCAGACCAAACAGCAGTACAAAGAGGTCGCTGCCCTGGATCTGGACCGTTGCCCCATAGCGCTGCACGATGCTCTGAAGATAGTTGGCCAACTCCTCGACGCGCAGGCGCGCCAGCGTGGGATCGTCCGGCATAGTGTGGACGCTGATCGCCAGAGCGGTGATCATTTGTGGATCGACACTGCTACGCCGTGTCTGGGTGATACGGCGCTGCTGCATGAGGCCATTCAATGCCTGATGCAAGGTCGCGAGGGCCGGATCGCCGTCGACCTCTAGCTTGCCACGACCAATCTGCTCGGCTAAGCGAACAATTCGCTGCTGGGCCCGCCAATGCTCCCACGCCCATAGTCCGGCCGTACACATCGTGACGACCAGTAGCAGCGGATCACGCCACTCAGCGGGCAGCAAAAACGCGAGCATCCCGAGCAGCAAGCTACTGCCGCAAATAACGACGTATGGAACCCAGGGGAGCGCCCGGGGCTCATGCGTAACATTATGCAGCGGCATACTTGGCATAGCTTCACGATAGCACGGGCGTACGACTGCTAGCATGAATCGCAAATTACAGGAAGCTGACAACGTCGGCTTTTGGCCCTTGAGCTAGCTGCGGGCGCGGACTTCACGGGGATGGACAAAGGCTATACCCAATGCCACGCCCAGCAGCATCAAGCTTGCCGCTACCAGACCGTTCAACCGTAAGCCCCATGCACTCCATGCTAACAACGCCACTCCAAGCTGCGATCCTGCTGCACGTCCGGTCTGAATGGCGGTGCTTGACAGCGCGAGGACGCGTCCACGAGCCCGTGGATCAACGGCTGAGATCAAGCTAATACCGGAAACAATCGCATATTCGTAGCACAAAGCATACACGCCGAAGCACACCAGATAGAGCGTCCAATTACCCACCCACGGCAGGATCAGGTATAAGCCTGCTGCCAAGCTAAAACCAACCAGGGGCGAGCGGCGTAAGCCGATACGGTCGGTGAGCAAGGTGGCCAGCGAAGAGCCGCCAAGCTCACCTAGGCCGAAGGCAAAGAGGGCGGTGGCGACCCCGGCGGTGTCCACTCCAAAGCGTTGTGGTAGCCAGATCGACTGGGCCACGAACATCGTCTCACCACCACAGAAGACGAGCCACATAAAGCCCAACGCAGCCAGCACCACGGGCTGCTGAAGCACCGCTCGCGTTGAGGGAATTGCATATGTACCGGTGCTGGGGAGGTGATAATCTGGCGGGAGTAACCATAGAGAAAGCAGCATCAAAGCCAGCAGAAACGTCAGCACACCAAAGCCGAGCGCGAGCGTTCCCGTACGCTGCACCAGTGCCACGATCACCGGCACACCGAGGATGATTGACATCGCCCATGATAGCTCAATCACACCTAGCGCGCGCCCGCGCCGCTCAATTGCGGTCCACTCGCTCACATAGGCTTGCATCGACGGTTGGTAGCAGGTTGTGCCGACACCGACAATAGCGAAGCCCACCAGCAGCCCAACGAAGCCGGTACTGAAGGCAATCAGCAACGTGCCCAAGGTGGCCAACAATAGACCGCCGCCCATCACCTTGCGGTAGCCATAGCGGTCCCCGAACTCGCCCGCAAGTGGACTCAGTAGGCCGGCCAGGACTTGCACCGTGATCAACCACGCGGCCGCTTGTTCGCCGACATGAAGCCCGACAACCACGAGTTGTGTTAGGGGGTAGGTAACGCGAAAGACCACGTTTAATACGAAACGACTGGCAACGATCGTTGCCAGTCGCCAGGGCGACAAAGCATGGACAGGTGTTTTTTCAACGCGCATGGCGCGTATCTTACCGCATCTTAAAGGGTCAGGTACGCCGTCACTCAGGCCACCAAAAGCGCTTCCGTTTCCTCGTATGCCACGTGGACCTTGACCGTCGTACCCGCTCCCGGAATGGAAAGTAGGTCGGCGGGACCATTGACCAAGTGTGCCCGCTCTTCAATGCTGAGGAGGCCAAAGCTCCCACATCATTGCATGGTTGCGGCCGCTATGACTCTATCCCCGTGTGTGAAGCAGCAGGGGTTGATAGTCCCATAGGGGAGCAGGACGAGCTATGCTGAATACGATGGGGGTTAGGCGGGATCGGGCAGCAACAGATCGGCGTCACCGTAGCGCTGCTCCAAACGAGCTTTGAGGAGCTTACGGGCGTGGAATAACCGCGACTTGACCGTCCCGGCGGGGACACCAACAATCTCGGAGATTTCGCCGATAGAGTAGTCATGGAGATAGTACAGAACCAGCACTGCACGGTGTTTGGGCTCAAGCTCGGCCAGAGTAGAATGCACCAAGTCATGCACATCATTGCGCTCGGCTGCGCGTTCAGGCAAGGTGTGAGCGGGCACAAATAATCGCTCGGCCAACAGATGAAACGAGTCGGTCCAGGCACGCAGACTTTTCAGCCGCGTATAGCATAGGTTAATTGCGACGCGGTAGAGCCACGGCGCGAGCGGTAAGCTGGTGTCTAGACGATGGGCAGTCTTGTAGAGGCGGAAAAATGTATCTTGTAGGACTTCTTCGGCCAGTTGAGGATCGCGAGTGATAGCCACCGCAGTTTGATAGACTGTAGCTTGATAGCGGTCGAACAAGGCTTCGAGCGCATTCTTATTACCGGCGGCCAGAGCCCGCAGATGAACGGCATCTTCATTGATAGATTGTGCGGCACGCGCCGCATGTTCAATGTCGCTTGCCATAATACCTCATTGTATCATGCGCTGTGCCATCATGTACTACTGCACGATAGTACCAGAGTAACAATTTCTTGGCAATTTCCCCGTAGATACCAGAATGTGGAGCCAGCGAGGGAACGTATGAGCGTAGCGCAGTCCCCGAGCAACATATATGATGGCAGGGCTGCGCCACGTTATGACAGGATGAATTAATAAGCCCGGCTAGCGATACTGCTCAGGCAGGGCCGCGATGCTGTCCTTAACCAGAGCCGCCGAACGGGCTGCGAGAGCCTTTTCTTCGTCGGTCAACGGCAGTTCGATGACTTGCTCCATGCCTCTTGCCCCGAGTTTGATCGGCACGCCAAAGAAGAGGCCTTGCAAGCCATATTCGCCCTGTAGCAACACGGAGGCGGGCAAGACACGTTTCTTGTCCTTGATGATCGCCTCAACCATCTGCACCGTCGCCGACGCGGGCGCATAATAGGCCGATCCGGTTTTCAGCAAGCCCACGATTTCGCCACCACCTTTTTTAGTACGCTCAATGATGCTATTCAGCTTGTCTTGTGGAATGAATTCGGTGACCGGAATGCCGCTAATCGTGGTATAGCGCGGCAGCGGTACCATCTCATCGCCATGGCCACCCATCAGCATAGCCTGCACATCCTCGACCGATACGCCGGCTGCCTCAGCGATAAACGTGCGGTAGCGCGCAGTGTCGAGCACGCCGCCCTGACCCAACACCCGCTCACGCGGAAAGCCCGATACCTTGTGCGCCAAGTATGCCATCGTATCCATCGGGTTATTGACGATAATGATCACTGAGTTGGGCGACACCTTGGCAACTTGCTGAATATTCGAGGCGGTGATATCGGCGTTAATTTTTAGCAGGTCCTCACGGCTCATGCCCGGTTTGCGTGGCGCGCCCGATGTAAGAATGACGACATCCGAGTTGGCGGTCTCATCATAGCGATTCGTACCGACGATATTAATATCGAAGCCTTCGATCGGGCCGGCTTCCAGCAAGTCAAGCCCTTTACCTTGTGGAATGCCTTCGACAATATCGACCAGCACCACATCGGCCAATTCTTTCGCGGCGATCCAATGAGCACAGGTCGAGCCGACAAAGCCAGCTCCAATGATCGTTACCTTTTTTCGCATCATGCGCTCCTTCGCGTATTCCCTAGCGACGCTCATTCTAGCATGGCTGAGGTATACAGCAGTTGCAGATGCAGGCCCTATGAAACTTCGTGCCACCTTGATGGTCCTTATCTTGCCGTACCTTTTTATATGCCTGCGAAGGAGTTCGACTATGGGGAAGAAACATAGCTCATCAAATGGTGACACACCAGCCATTGAGGTCGCACCTAAAACCGACGCAGTTGCTACCAAAAAAAAGGCTCCCCAAGCGACTGAGCGTACTGTGCAGGTAGCTGCTCCCGAACGCTCAGCGATGACCGGGGCACCACCAGATCCCAATTATCCGCAGTACCGCATCGAGCCGGAGCAGCATATGAAGCTTGCGTCGTTCGAGCCGGATGCGTCCGAACATTATCACAGCGGCAAGGACGTTAAGGACGAACTGGATCTGCAACGCAAGCGGATCGAAGATCTGCAAGCCCGGTTATATGCCGAGCGCAAACAAGGCTTACTGATCGTGCTTCAGGCGATGGATACCGGCGGCAAGGACGGTACGGTTCGTGGTGTTTTCCAGGGTGTGAATCCGCAGGGCTGCCAGGTATGGTCCTTTAAGGCACCGAGTTCGGAGGAGCTTGAACATGACTTCTTGTGGCGCTATCACAAGAAAGTCCCCGAACGCGGCATGATCACTATCTTCAACCGCTCACACTACGAAGA
>JACDGP010000120.1 GCA_013821605.1 Herpetosiphonaceae bacterium | reverse complement strand
GCTGCCAGCTTTGTGCGCTGGCAGCCCTCCGTTATTAACTACGGATCTTTTTGAGGACAGCTATGTCGTCGTAGATCGTCCATGCCTGGATGAACTTGCCATCCTTTAAGAATACGTTTGCACTAGATTACACGATTCATACCCTCTTGACAACCATTTTGTGTATGCTATGCTAGCAGCATACGTATTCAGTCCCGACCTCTCTACGCTTGGAGGAGCGACCGGCTATGGATGAGACTTCGCCGACGACCCACCCAGCTATCAGTACCGAGCAGATGCAGCGCGACTACGTTGTGCGCTTTGACGAATTGAAAGAGCGGGGCATTCCGCTCATGTTCATCGACAGTATTTTACCGGGCCACCAGCGCATGAACTATGCTGTGATCGGTGACACAGCCAGTGAAAACCCGGAATTTGCGCCGGCGATTACGGTACCGCACAAGTTTCAGCTCGGCATGGGCTTCGCCGCGCCCGGCAATGGCCCAGCGCTGCATACCCATGATTATGTTGAAATGTTCCTGATCCTCAAGGGCAAGTGGCGCTTTTATTGGGGCAATAGTCCGGATCAGATTGAAGGCGAAGCGATCCTGCGGAAGTGGGATATGATCACGCTGCCACCCGGCTTGTATCGAGGCTTCGAAGTCGCAGGTAAAAAGGTCGGCTGGTTCTTCGCAGTGCTCGATCCGCATCCCGTCTTCTTGAATAAAGATCCATATTGGGCACCGCAGGTCGAGCGACGCGCGGCGGAGTATGGATTTCGGTCAGACGAGAACGGCAAGATGGTCAAGCCGGACAACTACGCCGAATTGCGGGAGCAGATGTTGACGCAATTGACGCAGCTGCAGCCTAAGCTGTTCAAGGCGAAGCAGGCAAAAGAGGCGCAGAAGGTATGAAACGATCGACGGAACGAATACTGACTACGCATGTTGGTAGCCTGCCACGACCGCAAGAAGTTGTGGATCTGCTGTTCGTACAGGATCGGGGCGGTAGGTATGATGCCGCAGCGTTTGATGCTACCATGCGCCGAGCCGTTGATGATGCGGTTGCCAAACAGATGGCAGCGGGCGTGGATGTGGTCAGCGACGGCGAGATGAGCAAGATCAGCTACGCGACCTATATCCGGCACCGGCTCAATGGCTTTGAGATCGGAGAGATGCCACGGGCGACGCCCAAGGATCTGGATGATTTTCCAACATTCAAAGACCGGCTGGCCAAATTGGGTGCAACGCCACAGTATCATCGCCCAATATGCCGGGGTCCCATCAGCGTTAAGGACCTGTCGTCGCTGCACACCGATATTGATCGTCTGACAGCAGCAGCTAAGCAGCATGGAGCGTTCGAAGCGTTCATGAACGCCGCTTCGCCGGGTGTGATTGCGGTGTTCCAGCCGAACGAGTATTACCCCAATCATGAGTCGTATTTGTTTGCGCTGGCAGAGGCGATGCGCACGGAATACGAAACGATCGTGAACAGTGGCCTGCTGTTGCAGATTGACTCACCCGACCTAGCTATGGGACGGCACATCAAGTTCCGTGACGTTGACGATGCAACTTTTCTCCGGAATGCGGAGCTGCAGGTCGCGGCGATGAATCATGCACTACAGAACGTACCCGCCGAGCGCGTGCGGATGCATGTGTGTTGGGGCAACTACGAGGGCCCGCATCACTATGACATTGGGTTGCCCAAGATCGTCCAAACTGTGCTCAAAGCGAAGCCGCAAGCGTTGCTGATCGAAGGGGCAAATCCACGCCATGGGCATGAGTGGGCAGTATGGAAGGAGGTCCAACTGCCGGAGGATAAGGTGCTTGTCCCGGGGATGATCGATAGCGTGAGTAATTTTGTGGAGCATCCCGAGCTGGTGGCGCAACGAATCTGCCAAGTGGCTGAGGTCGTGGGACGCGAACGGGTGATTGCTGGCACGGATTGTGGTTTTGGGACATTCGCCGGTTTTGGCGCGGTCAATCCCGAGATCGCATATGCCAAGCTGCGGTCGTTGACGGAGGGCGCGGAGATCGCCAGCAAGCGACTATGGAGTTAGCATTTTTGCGGTAAGAGTAAAGATATGCGTCCAAACACCATTCGCTCAATTTGGGAACAGGATGGCTGTATCTTAAATGGCTGGCTGCATGTGCCCAACGGCTTCACAGCGGAAGTTATGGCGCACGCAGGCTGGGACAGCTTAACGATCGATATGCAACATGGCGTGATTGATTATGGTGCGGCGGTAGGCATGTTGCAAGCGATCACGACGACGTCGTTGATACCACTGGCGCGCGTACCTTGGAACGAGCCGGGCATGATCATGAAGATGCTGGATGCGGGCTGCTACGGCATTATTTGCCCGATGATCGATTCGCGGACAGCATGTGAAGCGTTTGTTGGCGCATGTCACTACCCCCCGCAGGGCTATCGCAGTTTCGGGCCGGTGCGGGCGCTGTTGTACGCGGGCCAAGACTACGCCGCACACGCGGATGCAACCGTCATTACGATGGCAATGATCGAGACGCGAGAAGCCGTGAAGAATTTGCACGACATTTTGAGTACGCCCGGTCTTGATGCAATTTATGTTGGACCGGCGGACTTAAGCCAGAGCTTCGGCTACGAACCGCGCGTTGACCCAGTGGAGCCGGAGATCACTAACGTGATCGAGCAGATCACCGCGGCTGCACGAGAACACGGCGTTATAGCTGGAATGCACACGGGCAGCGTCGAGTATGCGCAGCAGATGGCCGCCAAAGGGATGCAATTTCTGACGATTAGCAGTGATGCACGACTGATGGCGGCAGCAGCAGCGCAAGCGACGTCGGCGTTTCATAGCGTCAAGAGTGCTCAAGCGGCGACCAGCGGATATCGAAGCAAGCAGTGGGTAGTCTATGCAGGTGTTAAAGCAGGGAATGAGTCAAGCGGAGAGCCATGCAGCGGATGCGAACGTGCGTGCAACCGTTGAGCAAGTCATCAATGATGTACGCACATCTGGTGACCAGGCAGTACGCGAGTTATCTGAGAAGTTCGACAAATGGTCGCCCGCAAGCTTCCGCTTGTCACCGAGCCAGATCGAGGATATCATGGCGAGCCTGCCAGAACAGGTGATCAGCGATCTCACATTTGCACAGGCGCAGGTGCGTCGCTTCGCACAAAAGCAGCGCGAAGCATTGCGTGATATCGAGGTTGAAACCTTGCCTGGTGTGTTCCTTGGGCACAAAAACATCCCGGTGAACAGCGTTGGCTGCTATATCCCGGGCGGACGGTATCCGATGGTTGCTTCGGCGCATATGAGCGTGCTTACCGCTAAAGTCGCCGGCGTCAAGCGCGTAATCGGCTGCACGCCACCGATCAACGGCGAAATCCCGGCGGCGACGATCACGGCGATGGCATTGGCGGGGGCGGACGAAATCTACCTGCTGGGTGGTATTCAAGCGATTGCAGCCATGGCGCTCGGCACCGAGACGATCCGAGGTGTGGATATGCTGGTAGGGCCGGGCAATGCGTATGTGGCAGAAGCCAAGCGACAGTTATTCGGGCGAGTCGGCATCGATTTGCTGGCGGGGCCGACAGAAGTGCTGGTGATTGCCGATGAGACAGCGGATGCTGAGATGTGTGCCACCGATCTGTTGGGTCAAGCTGAACATGGTCCGACCTCGCCTGCCGCGCTGATTACCAACAGTGAAGAACTGGCCCGCGACACTATGGAGCAGATCGAGCGCCAACTTCAAAGCTTGCCCACCGCAGAGATCGCTGGCGTCGCTTGGCGGGATTATGGGCAGGTGTACCTTTGCGATAGTGAGGATGAAATGGTGACGCTGGCCGATCAGCTCGCCTACGAGCATGTCGAGGTGTTGACCCGCAATCCACGCTATTTTTTCCATCATATGACCAACTACGGCGCGCTTTTCTTAGGCAAAGAAACGAATGTGGCGTATGGTGACAAGGTGATCGGCACCAATCATACGCTGCCAACGCGGGGCGCCGCCCGTTACACCGGGGGACTGTGGGTTGGCAAGTTCCTTAAGACCGTGACCTATCAGGAGGTAAAGACAGCCGAAGCGAGCGCGTTGGTTGGTGAGTATGGCTCACGACTGTGCGAGCTCGAAGGATTCATGGCCCACAAAGCTCAGTGCGATCTGCGTGTGCGACGCTATAGCGCTCGTAAGGAGGAATAAGCTACCGATGAGCCGGCGGGCGAAAGGCAGCAACAACGGTGTAGGACGTCCGGTTACGTCGATCGAGGTGGCGCGCTTAGCGGGCGTGTCGCAGTCCACGGTGTCACGCGTGTTCAGCGCCAACAACCTGGTAGCCGACGAGACATCGGAGAAAGTAGTGCAGGCGGCGCGGACGCTCAGATATAAGCCCAACGCGATTGCCCGCAGCTTGATTACCCGCCGCACTGACATGATCGGCATTGTCATGGCCGAGATTACCAGTCCGTTCTACCCCTACGTGCTGGAAAAGTTTACACAGCGGCTGCATGAGCTTGGCAAGAGTGTGCTGCTGTTTACCACGGGGCCAGGTAGTGATGTTGACGAGACACTGCAGGATGTATTGAAGTATCAGGTGGACGGGCTGATCGTCGCTAATGCGACGTTGTCTTCAACGCTTGTGAGCGAGTGCGGGCAGCGTGGGACGCCGTTGATGCTGTTCAATCGCTATGTGCGAGGTGCACACGCCAGCGCCGTTTGCTGTGACAATGTTGCGGGCGGGCAGCTTGTGGCGGAGATGCTGAGCCAAGCTGGGCACCGGCAGTTGGCGTATATTGCGGGCAAGCACAACACATCGACCAATGTTGATCGTGAGCGCGGCTTTAGCGAGCGGCTGCAAGAATTGGAGTATGGGCCGTTCCTGCGAGAGCAAGGGGAGTACACCTATCAATCGGGCTATGAGGCTGCCAAACGTCTGTTACAGCGTGACGACCCACCAGACGGCATCTTTTGCGCCAACGACATTATGGCATTGGGCGCGCTGGATGCAGCACGCGATCTGCGGGTCAAGGTGCCGGACGAGCTTTCCGTTATCGGTTTTGATGACATTCCTGCCGCGAGTTGGACGGCCTATAGTCTGACCACAGTGCGCCAGCCGGTCAACACGATGATCGGTATGAGCACGCAGCTGTTGTTGGAACGCATCGCGTCGCCGGAGATCGAGCCAGTGGTCATGTTTGTGCCGGGCAAGCTGGTACAGCGCGGATCGGCGAGAGTGAGGACTGAGTGATGAGATGAGAGGGTTGCAGGGAAGGGTGGTTGTGGTTACGGGGGGCGGGGGCGGGATCGGCTCGGCGATCTGCGAGACGTGTGCAGAGGAAGGCGCGTCGCTGGTGATTACGTATAACAGCGATGAAGCGAAGGCGTGGAGGCTGCTTGAGCGGCTCCCCGGCAACACGCATATGGTCGTGCATGCACCGGTGGATGATAGCAGCGCGGTGCAGCGGCTGGCCGAAGAGGTTACGGAGCGTTACGGCCGGCTGGATGTGCTGGTGAATAATGCGGGGATTACGCGCCCGGTGGTGCATCATAACCTTGATGAGTTGGACGACGCGTTGATCGATCAGATTTTTCGGGTGAACTGGCGTGGGGCATTTGCGGCGATACGGGCATTCAAAACTTTGCTGGCGGCAGGCGATGGTGGTCTGGTGATTAATATTTCGTCGGTAGCAGGGCAGACGGGCATTGGTAGCAACGTCGCGTATTGTGCCTCGAAGGCGGCGATGGATATGATGACCAAGTCGCTGGCACGCGCGCTGGCACCACAGATTCGCGTCGTCTCGGTTGCGCCAGGATGGGTCGAGGGCGAGTATGCGCGGCGGGTCGATCCGGCGATCATCGAGGAACAGCGACAAAAAACGCCACTTAGACGGCTTGCAGCGGCGCAAGACGTGGCCGATGCGGTGCTTGTGGTAGCGACGATGCTGCAATTTACGACCGGAAGCATTATTTCTGTGGATGGTGGCCGACCGCTCAATTAAGCGGTCCAGGCATTGAAGCCGGTCATAATGTGTCGAGCATGCATACGTATTCAACGCTCTCGTCGTTGAAGTATGAGCCATTGCGTAAGGAGGTGTGGCAACAGAAGTAGGCTTGGGGAAAGTGACCGCAAGAGTTCGGACGTTGATTTGGGAGGAATCAACAATGGCAAGCAATACCGTACAAGAGAACAAGGCGATCGTCTGGGAGTTCTGGCAGAAACTGAATGACAGTCAGGCCAATGACCTTGCCAGTGTCATCAGATCATATGTGGACGAGGATGTGTCTTGGCACGGCCCACAGCCCATCAACGACTTGAACGGCGTAGAGGCGCTGATCTCGGGATTCTGGCAGCCGCTGCTCGAATCCTTCCCTGATCTTCGGAGAACAACTGACATTCTTATAGGCGGTCACGAGTACTGGGTGGGTGCAATCGGCTATTTCACCGGCACATTCGCTAAGGACTGGCTAGGTATTCCAGCCACGGGAAGCGAGATACGCATCCCATTTGGCGAGATGTCTGCGGTGTATGACGGTAAAATCCGGTTGACCTACATCATCCCCGATGTGTTGGACGTGATCCGCCAAGCTGGGTTTCAATTGGTGCCGCCGGCCCTCGGCAAAGAAGGCACCATAACGACCCCGATGACCAAGGATGGTGTATTGCTCACAGCCCACGATGACGCGGAGGGAGCCAAAACGCTCGCCCTGGCGAAAACGATGTGCCGGGCTTTGGACACCGCCGAGTGCGAGGGATTCTGGAATGCAGGGACGATGATGTGGTACGGACCGAGTGGGATCGGTGCCCTGCGTACCTACCAGGAATTCGAGGACTTCCATTGTGTACCGTTTAGAACTGCACTACCAAGCTATGGCACCATCTACGCCGGTATTCACGTAGCGGAGATAGGGGAAGGGAATTATACGGCGTGGGTCGGCTGGCCCAGTATTCGACACTACCACAGCGCTGAGTACCTCGGCTGTCCACCGTCGGGAAACATCGCTGAATGGAGGCTGATGGATTTCTACCGGCGTGAAGGCGATGAGATCATCGAAAACTGGGTGCCGGTGGATATGATCCATCTGTTTTTGACAATGGGCGTTGATCTGTTTGCGCGCCTCAACAGCGAGATCAACAAGCGACGAGAGAAATAGAACTGCTCAGTAGGAGGAGCGAAATGAACATGGCACGTTCGCGAGCATTTTGCTTGCTCGCCTTGTTTGAAGTGGCGCTGCTTGTGCTATCGGCTTGTGGATCGGCCGGTGCACCCCCGACCGCAGCAAACCAGCCATCCGCGACAGGGGCTGCGTCACAGGCAGCCGCGACTTCGGCAGCGGTGCAAGCGACCCAAGGCATGACCGAGGCCAGCACTTCGGCAGCGGTGCAAGTGACCCAAGGTGCTACAGAGGCCGCAACTTCGACAGCGGTGCAAGCGACCCAAGGCATGACCAAGGTCACTACCTCGGCGGCAGCCGCAGGGTGCAACATCAAGCCGCCGGCACAACCTCAAGAGGTCACGTTCCTGGGATGGCCGGGGTGGGATGTCGATACCTATGCCAAGTGGTTGGACGATTGCAACTCCGTCAACAATATCAAAGTCAACGTCCGCACGATGGACAATTCAAGTGCTGTGGAACAGATGAAGCTGGCGTTTTCTTCGGGCAGCGCATCGCCCTATGCCATCGTGCATCAGTCGAATTCCTCGATCCAGCAGAATGCTTATAAGGGGTGGCTGAGGCCGCTGAATGACCTGATCGACACCTACCGGAGCCAGTACAACCTCAACGACATTGCTCAGACCCATTGGGATGCCGCGACTTTCGACGGCAAGATCCTGGGCATTCCGATGCAGTCGAACACGATCTTGCTGATGTACCGGTCGGACTTGTTCGAGAAGCACAACCTCAAGGCGCCGACGAACTATGACGAGATCAGCACGGCGTGCAAAGCGCTCAAGAGTGAGCCGGGCATTACGGTGCCGTTCGCGCTTGACTTGAGCGCAGGTTGGGCCTGGGCGACCGCATTCTTTGAGGCAATCCGGTCCGAAGGTGGGGACTTTTTCGCCCAGGGTGGGAACGCGCCAGCGTTCAATAGTCCGCAGGGCGTGGCCGCGCTTACTAAGTTGAAGCAGGTGGTGGACGCGTGCATGGGAACGCAAGGGTTGGCGATGGGCTACGAGCAGTTTCAAGCGGCCCTACGGAACGGGAGCGTCGCCTTTATTCACACCTGGGCCGATGGCGGTGCAGCCATGGTCGATCCGTCAAAGAGCCAGTTCCCCAATGTGATCAAGTTCGCACCAGCAGCCGCGGTTGAGCCAGGCGGTAAGCTAGCCGGCAGTGCCTGGGACGACTATTGGTCCATACCGGCGTCCTACAAAGGCGATCCGGATCTGGTGTTCCAAATGATCATGCAGGTCGCAAGTCCCGAGCGCCAGAAGGAGGCCGCCAAATTGGGACTGGTGACGCGTACATCAGTAGCGAGTAGTAGCAGTCTGCCGTATGCGACGGCAGCAGTGGAGACGATTAGCAAGGGCGTAGGGGCGTATCCCAAGAGTCCGGCACTGAATGTGATGGAAACGGCCTTGGGCAACTACCTGCCGCTGGTAGGGACCGGAGAGCTTAGTCCGAAGGACGCATTGCAGAAGGCCGAAGCCGATTATATCAAGGAAGCCAAGACGCAAGGTTTCCTGAAATAGCGGTCCGGCACTAGGCAGGTCGCGCTCCGAGGCAAGAGCACGACCTGCACCTGCGGAGAGGACGAGACGTGAAGCGTAAGACGTTCATCGGATTCGTGGCACCGAGCGTTATCTTGATGGTGGCGCTCTTGATCATCCCATTAGTTGTGGCGATCGCGCTAGGATTCCAGTCTTTTACCTACCTTACCTTGAACGCGCGCAAGTTCGTCGGGCTTGAGAACTATCAGTCCATATTGCTCGATAGCCGGTTCTGGCAGGCGGTTCGATTCACGTTCTTGATCATCGTGATCGTGACGCCGCTGGAAATGATCATTGGATCCATTGTTGCGTTGTTGCTAGACCAAATCCCGAAAGGGAGGCGGGGCATCTTCGTGTCGCTGTGCTTGACCACCTATGTCAGCGTGCCGATTGTCGCCGCCTATATGTTCAGGGGGTTATTCCAAAGTGATGGGTTAGGGACCTGGATCATTGAGCAGGTTACGGGACAGCACTTGATCATGAACGAATTCGCCGTCAAGATGCTGATCCTGGCGTATGGTGTTTGGCGAGATACACCGTTTGTGATCATTATTGTATTCGCCGGTCTCCAGTCGTTGTCGTTGGAGTATCTTGACGCTGCGGCGATCGACGGGGCGAATCGCTTGCAGCAGATCCGCCATGTGACGATCCCGCACCTCGCACCGCTGCTGATGCTGATCGCGATGATCGTCATCATGGCCAAATACCAGCTCTTTGATGCGATCTTTGTCCTCACCGGCATGAACCCGATTTACCATGCGGACACGATCATGGCCTACAACTGGAGGACGGCAATGGAACTCGAACAATTGGGCAAGGCCAACGCCATGTCGATCTTGACCGTGGGAGGACTGATGATCGTGTTGATTCCATTCTTAGTCCGCACGTGGCGTAGTCAAACCCGGGAGCGGTGATATGCTGCCTGTCAAGAACCCGTTCGGTCGTTTTGTTATCTACCTCACGCTGACGATTTATGTTTCCATTACCAGCCTGCCATTTCTGTGGACCGTGTTACAGTCGCTAAAGAATTTGCGGCAGGCAAATGCTCGCCCACCGCTGTTCATCTTTAAGCCGACGTTCGAGTCGTACACAAGCCTGTGGTTCAGGACGGTGCCCAAGGATCTGCCGTGGTTGATGCTGGGCTTCGTCGTTGTTAACTTAGCGATTATCGTTAGTGCCCGGGCGATGGCGCGACGGGATGCTTCCAGGCTTGCTATCGTGATGCTCGTGTTGGTGAGTTATTACCTGTTGTTCTGGGCGATTCCGCAGATCGTCAAGACGGCTGATTTTTACGACTTTTTCGTGAATACGGTGATCGTGACGGTGGGGACGGTCATTATCGCAGTTAGCGTTAGTAGTCTCGGGGGTTATGCGCTCGCGCGCTATGGTGGCATTAGCGGAGCGATGATCCTGATCGTGGCGCTGGCCTTTCAGTCGCTGCCGGTGATGGCTTTTGCACTGCCTTATTTCCAACTTGCTACGGTGACCGGCTTACAGGATTCGTATGTGTTGCTGATCATGGTCCTGGTGGGATTGCACCAGCCGTTCGCGCTATGGATGCTGCGCAGCTTCTTTATGGATATCCCGCAAGAGATCGAGGAGGCGGCAATGGTGGATGGGGCGAGCCGCCTGACTGCATTTGTGCGAATTCTGATACCGATCATGTGGCCCGGGATTGTGTCGACCGGGCTTTTGGTTGCGCTCGGTGCCTACCATGAGTTTTTGCTCGTCAGAGTGCTCACACAACTGAGATGGACGTTGCCGGTGGCAATTACCAAGTATATCGGCACCGTTTATTCGAGCATCAATACCGTCCCGTATGCGGCCGCAGTCTGTGTCACCGTCCCGCTGCTGATTCTGGTGCTTTTTTTCCAGGAGCAGTTGGTGAAAGGCTTGAGTTCCGGGGCAGTCAAAGGCTGAGTTAGGAACGAGGCTCGCAGCGATCATATGCGGCATAAGCAGCTCCATGTGCGAGGAGGCTAACGAATATGGCAGATGAAACTCAATCACATAAAGATGGGCATAGCCACGAACTGCAAGCAGGTACACAAGCAGAGCAGCAGGCGCTGCGGATCGGTGGGTTGTCACGCACGATGCCGCGCGATTTCACGATCTCGCTCAATACGAAGGGCGGGACCGACCAGCAGTTGTTGAACCCTGGCACGCAACGTCGCCAGTCGATGCGCGGCTTCGAGGAACAATACGTTGACATTATTGATTATATCGTCCGGATCACACACCGCATCTGGGAAGAAAAGGACATCGGCTATATCTACGATACCTACCGCCATAATTCGCGCGTGACCGACGACTACGGCCTGCAGTACGGACGTGACAAGATCGTTGCGGATACGATCCACACGGTCAATGCGTTTCCCGATATTCGATTGTATGCCGACGAGATTGTGTGGGCGGGTGATGATCAGGTGGGCTTTTTTACCTCGCATCGAACGATGATTATCGGTCACAACACCGGCTATAGTCGCTACGGTCCGCCGACGGGCAAAAAGATCGTGGTGTGGTGTATCGCTAACTGCACGGCGCTCGAGAACGAGATTTTCGAGGAGTGGGTCTTATACAACAATTCCAGTATGCTGGCGCAACTCGGCTTCGATCTCCGGGCGAATGCGCGTGAGATGGGGAATCAGGCGAAGCTGGATGGACTTCAAGATCCACGGTTTGGGGAGGCGGAACGGTTGCCGGGCCAGGGTAAGCCACCCCATCTGCCGAGCAAGAGAAGCGACGGCTTCGATGTTGAGGATTTTATCCGGCGCGCCTACCACTATATCTGGAACTGGCGGATGCTGGGCAAGGTAGATGATGCCTATGCGAGCCAACTGCGCTTTCATGGCCCAACCAACCGGACCTACTATGGTCGAGGAGCCTATAAGTCGTTCATTTTGTCTATGTTAGCGATGTTCTCAGATGGCATGCTCGAGATCGATGACATGTATTGGATGGGTAACGAACGCGAGGGCTTTTTGACCTCGGTGCGCTGGCATTTCGTCGGTACGCATCGTGGGATGGGTGTCTATGGTGTACCCACTGGCCGGCAAATCAGCATGTGGGGCATCACCCAGCACCGCATCCTCAGTGGTGCCATTACCGAGGAATGGATGCTGTTCAACGAATTCGAGGTGATGCAGCAAATTTACCGCGATTAGCATGTGATGGGTGGACCATGACAGATCAGCAGTACGAAACGGTCAACTTCGATAACCGCGATATTGCAGCGTATGGCAATGGCGAGCGACGGATGCCGATGCGCGGTTTTGAGCCGCAGTACACCGACATTGTCGACTACATCGTCCGCATTACGCACAAAATCTGGGAAGAAAAGGCGGTCGGCTATATCTACGACACCTACCAGCATAACTGCGTCGTGCATGGCAGCGGCGGCGATACTCATGGGCGCGAAGTCGTGGTCGCCAATACCCTGCAATCACTCGCCGCATATCCGGATGATCGCGCCTACGCCCATGATGTGATCTGGATGGGCAACGAGGACGACGGCTTTCATACCTCGCATCTGATCATCGGTGTCGCCCACAACACCGGCTATAGCCGCTACGGGCCACCGACCGGTCGTAAAATCGTCTGGCACACGATCGCCAACTGTGTGGCGCGGGAAAACAGGATCTTCGAGGAATGGCTGCTGCGTGATGAGCCGTATGTGATTCGGCAGATGGGCTATGACGTTGATCTGATCGTGGAGCAGCAGGCGCGTGCACTGCTGGCACAGGGTGCTCCGGCAGATCCCGTTGGCGAAATCGGGCGTACGCTGGGACAATTTCCGCCGTTGCGGGTCACGCCGCGCACGGACAGCCCGTTTGATGTCGAGGATTTTGTGCGTGCGACCTACCACGATATCTGGAACCAACGGATGTTCAACGTCATCGCCGCGCGCTATGCTGCAAACCATGTATGCACGACGATCTCGGGCCGCACGCTGCATGGACAGGCTGAATTGACGACGTTTCTATTGGGCATCTTCGGTATGTTTCCCGATGCGGGCGTCGTGGTGGATCACTTGTATTGGAACAGCGATGACGCGCAGGGCTACCGGGTGGCGGTGCGCTGGACTCTGACCGGTACACATACCGGCTATGGCGTGTACGGCGCACCGAGTGGAGCGCGCGTGCGAATTATGGGCTTGTCACATCATCACGTCAAGAATGGCACATTCACGAAGGAGTACACGGTTTTTGATGAAATGGAACTGCTGCGACGGATCGCACTGCAGCGCTTGATCACACAGCAATAGTGCCGGTATGTGAAGCGACACCAATAATGATTTGACAGGGAGCAGCCATGAGCGCATTTGAACATACCGACCGAATCGAATATCTCAAAGCACCACAAACCATATCGACAGCCGATGATATGCAGGTGCGCGATACTGTTGCTCGCATCAGGCGCGATGTACAGGAGCGAGGCGATGCCGCACTGCGAGAGTATGGCAAGCAGTTCGATGGCATGGAGGTCGGCGAACTGCGCGTGAGCGCTGCGGATATTGAAGCGGCACAGTTGGCATGTGACGATGAATTGCTCGAAGGGATGCATTTCGCGATCAAGCAAATTACGGCATTTGCCAAAGCTCAACTCGCGACCTTGCAGCCGTTAGAGATCGAGCTGTTGCCCGGTGTCCATCTTGGACACCGATTGATTCCGCTGCAACGGGTTGGTGCGTATGTGCCGGGCGGCCGCTATCCCTTGCTGTCAGCACCACTAATGGCGATCATTCCCGCGAAAGTTGCCGGTGTGGATGAGATTCATGTGTGCACCCCACCGAAGGTGCATCCGGCAGTGCTGTATGCTGCCCATCTAGCGGGGGCCACACAGATTTATCGCGTCGGCGGCGTACAAGCAATCGCGGCGTTTACCTTCGGCACCGAAACAATACCGCAGGTGGACAAGATTTGCGGGCCGGGCAATATGTACGTCAATGAAGCCAAACGCCAGGCAATTGGATACGTCGGCATTGATCAACTGGCGGGGCCAAGCGAGATTTTTGTCCTTGCCGACGATACGGCCGACCCAAAGATCGTGGCGGCGGATTTGCTGGCGCAGGCAGAACATGATCCCGAAACGCGGGTGGGGCTGATTACCACCTCGCGGCGCATCGGCGAAGCGACGCTGCGTGAGGTTGAGCGGCAATTAACGTTGCTAGCGACAGCACAGGTAGCGGGTGCGTCATGGGCCAAGCGGGGCGAGATTGTGCTGTGCCCTGACGAAGCAGAGATGATTTTGTACTCTGATTATGTCGCGGCCGAGCATCTGCAAGTGCATACGGCAAACGCGGACGAACTGGCCGGACGTTTACGCAACTATGGTTCGTTGTTCATCGGGCAAGATGCATCGGTGGTGTACTCGGATAAGGTGAGCGGGACGAATCATATTTTGCCGACCGGGGGCGCGGCGCATTATACCGGGGGTGTATGGGTGGGTACCTTTCTTAAGGTATGCACGCACCAGCGGATCGACCGGGACGGCGTGGAAGTGCTCGGCGAGTATGCAGTGCGCCAGTCGGCGCGTGAAGGATTGGAAGGCCACCGCAAAGCCGCAGAGATTCGAACCAACTATGATGTCGTGTGATCAGTACCGCGTCGCCGCCATTCAGTTTGAGCCGCTCCTAGGTGCCAAAGCCGAGAATGTCGCGCGGCTGTTGGAATTGACGGAAACGGCAGCACGGCATGGGGCGCGGCTGATCGTGCTGCCAGAGATGGCGACTACGGGCTACTGCTGGTACAACCGTGATGAAATCCGCGCGCATGTGGAGCCGATTCCTGGTCCCACGACCGATGCTTTCACCACATTGGCGCAGCAGTACGACTGCCACGTCGTCGTTGGTATGCCCGAAGTTGCCCCTCGCACCGACATTTTCTACAACAGCGCGGTGTTGATCGGAGCTACTGGCGTTGCTGGTACCTATCGCAAAACGCATAGCTTCGTCGCCGATCTGAAGTGGGCCAAGGATGGCGACCTGGGCTTGCCAGTCTGGGAAACGCCGCTAGGACGAATCGGCATCATGATTTGCATGGATGCCGGATACTTTGAGCCGGCACGACTGCTAGCACTCTGCGGTGCTGATGTGCTGTGCTTCCCGACGAACTGGCTTAGCGAAAAAAGTCCCGGACCGGCGTGGATCACGCGCGCTTGGGAGAATGGTTGCTACCTGATTGGCGCAAATAGGTATGGTTTGGAGCGTGGGACTCAGTTTTCTGGTGGCTCTTGCGTGCTCAACCCCGACGGGACGATTCAGGCAATGCGAGATACGGGCGACGGCATTGTGTACGGTGAAGTATCTCTCGCAGCCGCACGCACAAAGTCGTTCCGTGCTCAGGGGTGTTCTGAGAAGTTAAAGGCACGGCGACCTGAGCTGTATGACAACATGACGCTCAATTGCTACCTTTGGGAACCGATGCAGTTCCATAACTTGTATGATTATCGCCCCTTGCCGCCTGGACGTCGATCGTTCATTGCCGTTGAGCAGTTCACGCCAGCGCCGGCTGACACAGCGATGAACTTGGAACGGATGGAGCAGGCGCTGACAGAGCTAAGCCGCCCGTCGGATTGTGTAGATGGGGGAGGCGTAGGCAGCGTCGAGCTAGTTGTTTTTCCAGAGTACGCTGTCACGGGATGTCCGAGCGGGGATGGGAAAGTGGTTGCCATGCTGCCAGAGGAAGCAACGGCATTACAGGCTCGGCTTGTGGAGATGGCACAGCGCTCTATGCTCCACTTTGTTACTGGTTATGCGGAGCGAATCAGTGATCAGGTGTTCTCCGCAGTGGTGCTTGTCGGGCCGGACGGGATCGTTGCGAACTACCGCAAAACCCATATTGTCGGTGACGAGGCAGCTTGGTGTAGCCCTGGCATGGAAAAGCCGCCAGTCATCGATCTGCCTTTGGGCCGGGTTGGGCTGTTGGTCGGGACAGACCTGTGTTTTCCCGAATTGGCCCGAAGCTTAGCGCTTGAGGGCTGCGACCTGTTGGTGGTGCCAGCAGGTCCAGGACTGCCACCACCATACGCGCTCGGACCAACAGGAGTTCCAGTGGACGACCTAAACGCGACTGTAACCACGCGCATCATTTCCATCTTGCGCGGCAGCGTGCCGCCGAGAATAATTGTTATATCGCGTTTGCCAGTTTATCCGAGCCCGATGGGATCGGGTATAGCGCCATTTTTGGGCCAAACTCTGAAGGTTGTGGCAAGGAAACGGTTAGCGATGCGGGTGGACAAGGCGTCGTGGGGCGCACCATCGACACTACCGATCGTGCTACGCCTTACCTAGCGTTAGCTGCAGTGCGAACAAAAGAACTCGTGCGGATGCGCCAGCCGCAGTTGTATGATGCGCTGCAGGTGCAGGTGAGCGACTAAAACTGCGGATCATTATCTACCGTCGTCCCATCATCATCAGTTACACGCTCTGGTTCTGCTACCGCTGCTCACTGTTCAAGCGCTGCCAAGCAATAGCGGTAAGACCTTCGGCAAGGGCGGGGATGTCTTGGCTATTGGCTGACTTCAAGGTGTTGCGGAGCGGTCCAGGAATGGCGGCGATCCCACGTAGGGCACCGGCAAGGGAGCAGGCCATGGCGGCGATGGTATCGGTGTCGTTGCCGATGTTGGTGCCACCAACTGCGGCTTCGACCGGGTCACCCTTGGCAGCCACAAAGATGCCGATCGCCGCCGGGAGCGACTCGACCATCATGACCGAGTTGCCGACGGTTGCTTCGATGCCTTCAACGGCGTGCTGTAGATCGGCGGCACGCAGCGCCTCTTCGACTGCCAGCTCGATACGACGGGGGATACTGGGACCGGGTACACGGCGACCTTCCTTACCACCGAGGGCTTCGCCTAGTCGCGCGCCCTCCAGGCAGGCTTGGGTCACGGAAAAGACGTCGGCGTCCGGCATCAGGGCGTGGGCGACACCCCCGGCGATAGCGCCAGCTCCGGCGGCGGCGATCTGAGTATCATGGGTTGGACGAGCGGTGGTCCAAGCTAGATGAACCGCACGTTCAACGTCGCCAGGAAAGACGAGCCCTGCTGGGGCAATACGCATGGCAGCTCCATTGGTGGTGCCAAAGCTGGTAAGTTTGCGGGTCGAGGTCGGAGAACGACCGATCGCGAAGGTATCTTTGCCGGCGGCCAGCGCTTCGAGCAAGGGGCGCGTGGTGGGCCCCATGGCAAAGGCTTCTCGGGAGGTGGCGGCCCAGTGCAAGAGTGCTTTGATCCAATCGGCTTCGGTTAAGTTGCCGCCGGTCGCGATCAGTGCTTCGGCGAGGGCAAACATTTGACTGGTATCATCAGTGATTTGACCGGCCTGATTGCCATGCGAGAACGTCTCGCTTGATGGTGTACGCAGCTCGCGCAGCAGGCCACCATATTGTTGGACGATCTCGGCAGTCGTATGCTGTTCAGTGGCAGCGCCCATGGCATCGCCTAAGGCGCAGGCGACCAAGCTGCCCAAGATATGGTTCCCCAAGCGCTCTCGATTCGGTGTTGTCGACATACAACCTCCTTGTATCTCCTGTAACAGGACATTCGTTAGTATAGAATCCAAGTCCGCCGATGATTATGTCATGTAGTCTACATTCTGACAGAACTATTAGAACAGGTCGCCGCCGACGGTCAATAGTGCTTCAGCGACCTGTCCCAATGGCCGCCCATCGGCGGTCACATCGGCGGCGAACGGTTGACGACGGCAGGGACCGTCCGGCGTGATCTGTAACTGGAAGGAAGCTTCGGCGCGGGCTGCGACCATGCTGGTTGCCGATGTGCCATCCCAGCCTTGTGGTCCAACGAGGCGTATTTGCATCGTTGCGGGGTGCGGCAGCGGATTGCGCACCGTAACCGTGACTTCCACCGATTGTGGGGTCGGCACATGTATGCGGTAGGGCCAAATCCAACCGCCCCAGCTATCGAGATTCAGATGGGCCTCGTCGTCACCGAGCGGCATGGCGCGCCGGTGCAGGTCGGCATATTCGGTAGCCCAACTATCGACCAGCGCGAAGAAGGTGGGGTCAGTGTACATG
>JACDGP010000119.1 GCA_013821605.1 Herpetosiphonaceae bacterium | reverse complement strand
TACAAATCCCGCCCACGTTGGGACAACCACCGATACCGTTCATCCAGCCGCGCTTGGGCACGTTACACTGGACAACCGGACCCCAGCAGCCGAGCTTCACAATACATTTGGGCGAACCATACTCTGTGGCAAAATCGGCCTGCTCGTAATAGCCTGCCCGGTCACAGCCCTCGTGGACGGTCTTGCCAAACAGCCATGTAGGTCGGAGCGCGTTGTCGAGGGGAATCATCGGTGCCAGCCCTGCGAGCTGATACAGCAGGTACAGCAGGGTCTCCATGAAGTTGTCCGGCTGCACTGGGCACCCCGGCACATTCACAATGGGCAAACCGGCCTTCGATTTCCAGTCCCAGCCCAGGTAATCGGCCAAACCCATGGCACCGGTCGGGTTACCAGCCATCGCATGGATGCCACCGTAGGTCGCGCAGGTTCCGCAGGCCACGACCGCCACCGCCTTGGGCGCTAAACGGTCGATCCACTCACAGGTGGTGATCGGCTGACCCGTTTTCGAATCGGTTCCCAATGCAGCCCAGTAGCCCTCGCTTTTAATTTTCTCGTTGGGAATCGAGCCTTCAATAACGAGGACGAAGGGATCAAGCTTGCCTTCGTCTGCCAGGTACCAATACTTCATGAAGTCGTCGCCGACTTCGTAAGCAAGGACCGGGTTGTGGAGGTTCACCTTCGGGAGCCCGGGGATGGCTCCCAATAATACATCCTCAATGCTGGGTTGAGTCGCAGCAGTGATCGAGATTGAGTCGCCGTCACAGCTTAGACCGGCCGTGATCCAGAGGATGTCAACTTCTTTGACGGCGGGTGGCTGTTGAGTTACCCTCCCATAGGGGACAGGTGCTGTTGCCATCGTTGGCCCTCCTTCATTAATACTGATCAGCGCACCATTGCATTATCACAGACGGTGCTCCTAGAAGCCGCTACCTACAGGCTGTACAGGTATTAAGTTCAGGGAAGGATCACCCTCGATCACCAGCACCACGAAGACACAAATGAGAAGAGATTATAGAAAGAAGCAGCGATGAGACAGTTTTTGTGCCAGAGATGGGGGGTTGTGGTGCCTCCTTTCTGGCACCGACTCTACTGATGCTCTGACTAATCGGCGGGGCTTGAAGCCACCTAATTCAGGTATACACCCTGGCTGAGGGTCTGTCAAGGCTTTTTAACTAAATTGGCAGGGCAACTGCACAAAGATGTCAGGTCTCATAAAAAACTCTATGAAGCTGTTCCATGTTATGCTAGCCGCCTACTGCTCGTCTGCTCAAGGAGGCTAGGGATATGGATCATTTTGCTGCATATATCGACGCTAACCAACAACGCTTCTACGACGAGCTGTGTGCCTTCGTACGTCAGCCATCTATTGCTGCACAGGGTATCGGTATGGAACAAACGGCCGAGATTGTGCGGTCGCGTCTAGAGCGAATGGGGGCCGAGGTGCAGACACTGCGATTACCAGGGGCCGTGCCGGTCATCTATGGCTCGCTGGGCAAAGGTCCACGCACCCTGTTGATCTATGATCATTATGATGTCCAGCCGCCGGAGCCACTGGAGGCCTGGATAACACCGCCGTTCGAGCCGACACTGCGCGACGGCAAGCTGTATGCACGTGGTGTGGCCGACAACAAAGGCAATTTGATGCTGCGGCTGCAAGCCGTTGAGGCTTGGCTCGCTACCAATGGCGACCTGCCGCTGCGGATTAACTTCTTGATCGAGGGTGAGGAAGAGATCGGATCGGTGCACCTGGAAGCATTTTGCCACGAATATGCCCAGCTGCTGAAATCCGACGGCTGCTTGTGGGAAACCGGCGGGCGCACGCCGACCGAGCAGCCCACCATCCACTGTGGAGCAAAAGGGATGTGTTACGTCGAGCTGGTGGCGCACGGGCCCGCATATGATCTGCACTCAGCGAATGCGACGATGGTGCCTAATCCGGCTTGGCGCTTAACGTGGGCACTTAACACGCTTAAGACAGCCGACGGGCATATCGCAATTCCCGGCTTTTACGACCGCATTCGACCGCCATCGACGGCCGATCTGCAAGCCCTTGAACGTATTCCCTTGGACGACGAGGTGTTACTCAAAGACTGGAATATCCCGGCATTTATTGACAATATGCAGGGCTTGGAGCGCTTGAAGGTGCATCTCTTCAGCCCGACGTGTACGATCTGCGGCTTGGTGGCGGGTTATACGGGTGAAGGTTCGAAGACGGTGTTGCCAGCCGAGGCACATGCAAAGATCGATTTTCGGCTGGTCCCCGATATGGATCCGAGGGAGGTTGTGAGCCAGTTGCGGGCACACCTCGATCAGCAGGGCTTTGGCGATATCGAGATTCGTGAGTTTGGTCAGGAGCGGGCCGCCCGCTCGGATATTAATGCACCGGTGGTACGTGCCATGAGTGCGGCAGTGGAGCGGGCCTATGGCGAGCCGCCGGTATTGTTTCCGACAATGGCGGCAACCGGCCCGATGTATCCGGTCTGTGAAGCCTTTGGCACACCTGTGACTAGTGGTGCTGGTACGGGGTACCAAGGGACGCAAATCCATGCGCCTAACGAGAATATCCGGATGGACGATTATTGGGCGGCGATGCGGTGTATGGGGGCGTTTATCGAGGAATTTGCCAAAGCCTAGCAGAGATCACTGAAGCGGTGATATTTGCCATCACCGCTTCGCCGCACCCTTCTTCGCACGCTGGCGGCTGCTACACTGCGCCAACAGGCTGGTTACTTGTTTGCTGCACCGCTTGCGCCAGCCGTCGCACGCCTTCTCGGATCTCATCCGGCGTCAGCGCGCAAAAGGGTAACCGCAAAAAGCGCTCGCCGTCGGAGGGCACGGGAAAAAAGCCACGGCCATCGCTCAGATTAAGCTGGAGCGCTGCGGCATTTTTGCGCAGTGCTTCATTTGTCGTCCCTTCCGCTAACGTGATCGACAGAAAGAAGCCACCGTCGGGCTCAATCCATTTTGCACTCGGCAACAATTCGCGCAAGGTCGTACACAAGACGTCCATCCGCTCGCTATACAACGTCCGCAGGCTTTTGAGTTGGTTATCGAGATAGCCCCGTTGGCAGAATTCATACACCGCAGCCGCCCCCACCAGGTTGGGCGTGATATAGGTATCCTCGGCTACCTTGGCCAACTTCTTTAACATCGCCGGCTCGCCCAGGAGGTAGCCCACGCGCACGCCGGGACTGATCTGCTTGGTGAATGAGGACATATATAACGTCCGCTCTGGTGCTAAGTCAAACAGCGCGGGCAGTTGGGTGCCACGATAGCGCAAGGGACGATAGGGCGCGTCCTCTAGGAGGCGAACGTCGTACCGGCGAGCAAGCGCGACCAGCCGTTCACGCTTTGCCAGACTCATCGTTGCACCAGAAGGGTTTTGGAAATCAGGGATCACATACATCAACTTGGGCACTTCCTGCCCCAGCACTGCTTCGAGCGCAGCGAGGTCTGGGCCATCATCCTGCAGTGGAATCCCGCCGATCTGAAGGCCATGACGTCGCAACAGCGTCAGCGTCCGGTCGTAGGTAGGTGACTCAACCAGCACACGATCACCCCGCTGCAACACGCCCAAACCTATGAAATCGAGGAACTGCAACGAACCATTAGCCAGCATCACATGGTCAGTCGGCACGTCATGCTTGTTCGCAAGCCATTCGCGTAGGGGGCTAAAGCCCAGGCTCGGGCCATATTGCATGACCTGCTGGGCGTGAGATCCACGAATGGCACTCGCAGCACATTCGGCCAGCAAATCGAGTGGAAAGGTTTCCTCAGCTGGCACGCCCCGGGTAAAATTTATCGGTCGCTCGGCTATATCCACAGTATTACCCCATCTTGAGCACAAGAGCCTTCAAGTGGGCCTTGGTGGCCCATCGCGCCTAGTGTAGCATAGACCAACCTGTGGTTTGCAGTGAACACCTTTTTGCTTTTTGCGAGGGTAAGGCTTGGATCACTGCGTTGCTCCATAGCATCCTATGGGCCAGCTCTGATCGTGGCAACGTCAACGACGACCGATGGCTGACACAAGCATCCGGGATCGAGCCGGCCAAGGAGTTGAGTTGGGTGAATGGCGCGTGGGACCGGGAGCATGCCTGCCAAGGCGGCTAACAACCCAATGATCTCGCCCGCTTGCTGGCCTTGAGTGCGCAGTGCGGCAATGGACAAGACGGCGTGACGCTTGGATAAGCGGTGACCATCGGTATCAATCAACAACGGCACATGCGCGAAGCGCGGCGGAGTGAAACCAAGCAGGTGATGCAGCCAGATCTGGCGTGCAGTGCTTGGCAGCAGGTCGTTCCCACGCAGCACATCGGTGATACCCATCAAGCCATCATCCACCACGACTGCCAACTGATAGGCATGAACACCATCGGCCCGCCGCAGCACAAAGTCACCGGTGGTTTGACCCATATCTTCGGTTACCACGCCTGCACACCGATCAACGAACTGGATCGGTACCGGCACATCCGGCAGGTGGATACGTACACAGGGCTTGCGACCGGCCAATTTAAGCTGTAGGTGCTGATGCTCGTTGAGGAGCCAGCAGCGGTTCGCACACTGTTCGCGGTCTGTGCCGCCATGCGGTGCCGTCGCCGCCGCTCGCACCTCCGCCCGCGTGCAATAGCAGTGATAGACCAAGCCCACAGCGGCTAGCTGCTCTAGTGCAGTGGTATACAGCGACCGCCGCTGGTCTTGCATATAAGGAGCACATGGCCCGCCGATATCCGGGCCTTCATCCCAATCCAATCCTAGCCAATGGAGATCTTCGATTAGCTGCGCCGTCCAGTGAGGCCGTGAGCGGTCTGGGTCCAGGTCCTCAATGCGCAATACCAGGCGACCTTGGCGCTGGCGCACATCGAGCCACGCTAGCAGCGCCGTCCAGGCATTGCCTAGATGCATCTCCCCGGTCGGACTAGGGGCGAAACGTGCTCGCACTTGAACTACTTGATCACTCTTGACCATGCCTAGGTTAAAAGCCGGCTAATGCGGCGTTTGTCGATGGCCAGCGCGCCGGTGTTGCCGCACGCACGGACGGCGAGGATGAGTTGGGCAAAGCGCGGATCTTTGGTTAGGCCTTGCTGGTAGCGGGCATAGATCTGCTGCACGATCACGGCGATCTTGAACAGGCCATACACATAGTAAAAGGTTAGATCGGTTAGAGGTCGTCCGGAGCGCTGCGCGTACCGTTCAGCGAGGGCTGTGCGATGGAGATTGCCGGGGAGAGTGGTCAGGTTGAATTGAAGTGATTGTTGAAGCTCATCTGGATCGTCTGGATCGACCCAGTAGCCCAACGTCGTTCCCAAGTCCATCAACGGATCGCCGATTGTCGCCATCTCCCAATCCAGTACCGCCCGAATATGACTAAGGTTAGACGGATCGAGCACCAGGTTGTCGTACTTATAATCGTTGTGAATCAGGGCAGTGCCAGACTCTGAAGGCATATGATCGGACAGCCAGCGAATTACCCGTTCGATTGATGGCACATCATCAGTGTGGGCGGCATAATAGCGCTTGGTCCAGCCCTCCACTTGGCGACGGACGTAACCTGCGGGATGACCAAGTTCAGCTAGGCCCGGTGCATGGTGATCGACGGCGTGGATCACCGCAAGATTATCGATGGTCGCCTCGGACAGTTGTTGCATCAGGGAAGCGGTCAGGACGAGTCCAGCAGGTGGCTTAGCGCGCAGAATGACACCTTGCACCCGCTCCATCACATAAAAAGGTACGCCCATAATCGAGGCATCGGTGCAGAGCAGGAGTGGACGCGGAACCAGCGGATAGACCGAGCTCAAGGCTTGGAGCATGCGGTACTCGCGGCCCATGTCATGACCACCCTTGACCGATGCTCCCACCGGTGGACGACGCAGTACGAGAGCATGATCACCCATCTGCACGAGATAGGTCAAATTTGAGTAGCCCTGGCCAAATTGCCGGACGGTGAGCGGACCGCTTAGCTCAGGTCGTTGTGCCATAAGATAGGCGGCTAGCCGCTCTGCCGGGAGTTCCTCACCGGGTCGGACCGCCTGTGGTTGGTCAAGCCCCTGTGTTTGCATGCATCATCCAATCAAACTGCTACATTCCCACATCTACACCATAGCCTTGCAGGATCCGGCGCGCGACGACCGCTTTGTGTACTTCATCAGGACCATCATAAATCCGTGCGCCGCGCTCATGGCGATACCAGTAGGCCAGCGGCGTATCATCTGTTATACCCAATGCTCCGTGGACCTGGATCGCCCGGTCAAGCACGCGCTGTAAGGTTCTGGCGACAAAAAACTTGATCAGCGACACATCTTCACGCGCAGCGTGTACACCGACGGCGTCGATCTTGGCGGCGGCATCTAAGACCAGCAGGCGGGACGCATTAATCTCGGCACGGCTTTCCGCGATCCAGTGCTGAATGGTTTGACGTGAGCCCAACAGCCGGCCCGACGCCAACTCACGCGTTGCAGCGCGCTGGCACATCAGGTCGAAGGCCCGCTCGCAGATGCCGATCCAACGCATGCAATGATGGATGCGACCCGGACCCAGCCGCTCCTGGGCCAGAGCGAAACCAGCACCCGCGCGACCCAATAGGTTTGAGCGTGGCACACGGCAGTTTTCGTAGCGAATCTCGGCATGGCTGGCATAATCTTCGCCGGGATCGCCCATGATCGAAATATTGCGCACTAGGTTGAAGCCGGGGGTATCGGTCGGTACAATGATCTGGCTGGCCCGCTGATGTGGACTGGCAGCCTGGGGGTCGGTTACGACCATCACAATCGCGAACGCTGCACCATCGGCCGACGATGTGAACCACTTATGGCCGTTGATCACATACTCGTCGCCTTCACAGATCGCGGTCGTGCCCAGGAGTACGGGATTCGAGCCGGCGAACTCCGGCTCCGTCATCGAGAAGCAACTACGAATCGCGCCATGCGCCAGCGGCAGCAGGAAGCGTTCTTGTTGCTCCGGCGTCCCGTGCGCGATCAGCAATTCCATATTGCCAACATCGGGGGCTTGGCAATTGAACAGATAGTGACCGATTGGACTGCGGCCAAGCTCTTCACTGATATGAGCAAATTCGGCCAGCGGCAACCCTAGCCCACCATATGCCTCAGGCAGGTGGGGCGCCCAGAGACCAAGCTCTTGCACCCGTCGCCGCTTGGCACTGAGGACTGGCAGTATCTCCCGAAAGCCACTATTCAAGTACTGGTGCTCAAGGGGAAATACTTCATCTCGGATAAAGCGACGGATGCGGTCCCGCAGCTCTTCCATCCGTGCCGAAACGCCTAGTTGCATAGAGCCCTCCTTGTACCGCTGCTTTTCAGCATAGCCCAGCACTGCCGCTCTCGCAAGTGCTGCTTAGGGCGGTTTTGGCAACGGAAGTTGTGGTCAGTAGCATTGTTGCGTTAGTCGTCGTATCATAGAGGTACACTAAGGAGCACAAAGCTATGCTCAACCTGGCAATGATCATTGAGGATCATGCGAAGAAGCATCCTACCAGCGAGGCAGTGGTCTGTGGCACAACACGCTTGACGTATGGACAACTCAATGCGATGGCCGCGCAAGTCGCCAACGGGCTGGCCGCGCGTGGTATTGAGCCCGGCGATCACGTTGCTCTTTCCTGCCCCAACCTGCCTTTCTTCCCGATCATTTACTATGGCATCTTGAAAGCTGGCGCTGTCGTCGTACCGTTGAATGTCCTGCTTAAAGGCCGCGAAATTGCCTATCACCTCAACGACTCCAATGCCAAAGCATACTTCTGTTTTGAAGGCAGCCCTGAGCTACCGATGGCACAGATGGGCCATGAAGGTTTTCAAGGCGCAGCCGACTGCAAGCACTTCTTTGTGATCACGGTCAATCCGGCAGCTCCATCGCCCATCGCAGGGGTGGAAACGCTGGGCATGTTGATGCACAAACAACCGACAACCTGGCTGACGGCGGATCGTGGCCCGGATGATACGGCGGTCATTCTGTACACCTCCGGGACCACCGGCCAAGCTAAAGGTGCCGAACTCAGCCATAGCAACATGTTCATGAATGCCGTCATTTCGCGCGATCTGCATAGCGTCAAAGCGCCGCCCAACGTCGCCCTGATTTGTCTGCCGTTATTTCATTCCTTCGGCCAGACGTGCCAGATGAACACCATGATGTATCACGGAGGCAGCATCGTGGTGGTACCACGCTTCGATCCTGCGATCGTGCTCGATTTGATGGTCCAGGAGCGGATTAACTACTTCTCGGGCGTGCCGACGATGTTCTGGGCGCTGTTGAACTACGCCAAGCAGCAGCATATTGACACCGCACCCATCGCCGCCAACCTGCGCCTCTGTTCCTCGGGTGGTTCAGCGATGCCGGTGGAGGTCCTGCATAGCTTTGAGGAAACGTTCAACGTCGAAATCCTGGAAGGCTACGGTTTATCCGAAACCTCACCCGTCGCGACCTTTAATCAGGTTGGTCTGCCCCGCAAGGTGGGCTCGATTGGCGTGCCGGTCTTGGGGGTCGATGTGCGGGTGGTTGATGATGAGGATCGGGATGTAGCAGTGAACGAGCCGGGCGAGATCATTATTCGCGGCCACAACATCATGAAGGGCTATTACCGCCGCCCGGAAGCCACGGCTGAGGCAATGCGTGGAGGCTGGTTCCATACCGGTGACGTGGCACGCCAGGATGAAGACGGCTACTTCTTTATCATGGATCGTAAAAAAGATATGATTCTGCGGGGCGGCTTCAACGTTTACCCGCGCGAGATCGAAGAAGTCTTAATGATGCATCCGGCCGTTTCGATGGCAGCGGTGATCGGCATCCCTGAGCCGGCATTGGGCGAAGAAGTTAAGGCCTATGTGATCGTTAAAGCGGGGATGGAGATTCGTGAAGACGAACTTGTAGCGTGGAGCCGAGAACAGATGGCCGCCTATAAGTACCCGCGGACGATCGAGTTTCGTGAGCAGTTGCCGATGAGTGCGACCGGTAAGATTCTTAAACGTGAGCTACGGGCAACGGAACCGGTGACGCAGCAAGAGTGATCCGGAAGGGATACACGAGTGGGTGCGGTGGGTATACTTCTTTGGCCCGCTCGTGTCGGCCGCTCCTTAGGCCTGCTCCTCGGGCGTGCTGGCTGCGCTGCCAATTCGACGTAGCTCATTCCGGCGAATCTTGCCGCTGACCGTCTTGGGAAGCTCCGTGACGAACTCGATCTCGCGGGGATATTTGTAGGGCGCGGTAATTTGCTTGACGTGTGCTTGTAGTTCGCTTGCTAGCGTTTCGCCAGCCGTAAAGCCGGGCTTCAGAACCACAAAGGCCTTGATGCGCTGGCCGATGCGTTCGTCGGGCACGCCGATCACCGCCGATTCGGCAACGGCAGGATGCTCGATCAGTGCAGACTCAACTTCGAACGGGCCGACGCGATAGCCGGATGTTTTGATCACGTCGTCCGAGCGACCGACGAACCAAAAATAGCCATCCTCATCTTTAATCGCACGATCACCGGTAACGTACCAGTCGCCACGAAACGCGATCTGATTGGCTGCTTCGTCATTGAGGTAGTGATCAAAGAGGCCGACGGGGCGCTCCGGCGTTAGGCGCACGGCGATATCGCCTTCCTGACCGGCGACGACCTCCTGACCAGCATCGTTGATCACCGCGACGACAAAGCCCGGCGAGGGTTTGCCCATTGAGCCAGGTCGCGGATCGAGAGATGGGAAGGCACCGACAATCACGACTGTTTCGGTTTGCCCATAGCCTTCATAAATGTGGTGACCGGTACCGGTCTTCCAGACCTCGATCACCTCGGGATTAAGCGGCTCGCCAGCGCTGACCACATGGCGTAGCGCCGAGAGATCATAGCTTTGGAGGTCTTGCAAGATCAGCGCGCGATAGGCTGTGGGTGGGGCACAGAAGGTCGTGACACGGTATTGCTGGAGGAGCGCCAGAATGCGGGCGGCATCGAACCTGCCACGGAAATCGTAGACGACATTACAGGCCCCTTGGTTCCACGGCCCGAATAACTTGCCCCAGGCTGCCTTCGCCCAGCCGGTGTCTGACAGAGTCAAATGACGATCGTCGGGCGTGAGATCGAGCCAGTACTTACCGGTGATCTGGTGGCCGATGCCATAGCTGGCCTGAGTATGGCCCACCATCTTCGGCATGCCAGTTGTGCCCGAGGTGAAATAGATGAGCAGCGGATCATCGGCCAAAGTCGGTGCGAACATCATCTCGCCGGCCACGACTTCCTGAGACAACTCATGGTAGTTCTGCCATCGTGCCGTTCCTTGCCCGATGGACAGCCAGTGTTCAACACTGCTACCTGTTAAGAGGTCAGCGAACTTGTCGAGACTTGCTCCTTCACTGACGACCGCTTTGGCATGGGAAATATCGAGCCGGTAGCGCACATCCTTCGTGGTAAGCATGGGCGTCCCAGGCATGAACACAATCCCGGCACGGATACAGCCGAGCACAATAAACCACCATTCAGGAATACGCGGCAGCATGAGGAAGACGCGATCACCACGCTGCAGCCCTAGATGCGCCAGCACCCGCGCCGCGACTTCGGATTGCTCTTTTAGCTCGCTCCAGGTAAAGCGGCGCTCCTCACCTGCTTCGTTCGACCATAAGAGGGCATCTGCCTCGGGACGCTCCTTAGCCCAGCGGTCGATAACATCGCCCGTGAAGTTGAAATGCGTCGGTCGATCCCAGCGAAAGCTATTATACGTTTCTTGGTAATTGGTCATGTTACGGGGCTGTTCGTCTGGCATACGCTGTCTCCTTGATGGCTCTGCTTGAGTGTAGCAGATAGGGCAAGCGAACCACCACTACATTTTTACCATGCGGTATCATAGAGCGTGATCTAGAAAGGAACACCCTGTTCACTCACACCAAGACGCCAAGGAAAAAAGTCGTAACCAAGAGCAGGAAAGGAATAATAGGTTGATGCACCGCCAGCAGATGCTCCGCTTCGCGACCATGATCGCACTAATTGTCGGCATGCTCGCTACGATCTCGGTACGAGGTGTACAAAAGATAGAACCTATGGGCAGCGGCGGGTTGGAATATGACTGGCCTCAATTCAATGGCAACGCGCAACATAGTGGCAACAATCTCGCTGAAGGCATCATCACCTCAGACAATGTCGCTCATTTAAGCTCGGTTGCCGGCTTCCCGGTAACGCTACCTAGTCCCGCCGATGGTGCACCGGCCTACCTGCACGGCGTCGAGATCAAAGGTCATGTGAGAGACCTCTTGTTCGTGACGACTAAGGATGGTCACATCATCGCCTTAGATGCCCGTAGTGGTGATCAAGTCTGGTCACAGCAGCATCCCGCCGGTTCTTGTACCATCAACGGCGGCTCGAGCTCGTGTTATACGACGTCGTCACCGGCAATCGACCCTAACCGCCAGTTTGTGTACAGCTATGGTCTGGATGGGCACGCCCACAAACACCAGGTCATCGATGGTAGCGAAATCATAGACAGTCATTGGCCTGAACTGGCTACACGTAAGCCATACACCGAAAAAGGTTCTTCAGCTTTGAGCATTGCAACGGCCAAAAATGGCACAAGCTATCTGTATGTGACGAACGGAGGCTATCCGGGCGATGCAGGCAACTACCAGGGGCATGTCACGACCATCAACTTGCAGGATGGCAGCCAGCACGTCTTCAATGCAGCTTGTAGCAATCAGGTCGATGTTCATTTTGTGGAACCATCTGGGACACCAAGCTGTACTACCGTTCAAACAGCGATCTGGGCACGGTCGGGCGTCGTTTATGATGCGGACACTGACAACATTTACTTCGTGACCGGCAACGGCGAGTATTTGCCAGCCGAGCATAATTGGGGCGATAGTGTGCTGGTAATCCACCCCGATGGCACGAGCAATGGCGGTACACCGCTCGATAGCTATACTCCGAACAACTACCAGCAGTTACAAAATGATGATGCCGACCTGGGTAGCACGGCTCCTGCGATCCTGCCCGTGCCTACCACAAGCACAGTTAAGCATCTTGGGCTCCAGAGTGGCAAAGATCAAAAGCTACGCCTGCTGAACCTTGATAATCTGAGCGGCCAGGGTGGTCCGGGTCATACCGGCGGCGAAATTGGTACAGTTATTCCGGTGCCACAGAGTGGCGAAGTGTTGTCGGCCCCGGCTGTCTGGGTAAGTCCTACTGATGGGACAACCTGGGCTTTTGTCGGCAATGACCATGGCATCTCGGCCCTGCAGCTGACCATAGATAGCCACGGCACGCCTGCTATGGTAGTGAAATGGCAACAGCCCATCAGCAGCAACGAAAACTACGGCACTCAAACTTCGCCGCTCGTCGCCGGGAATGTGGTGTATTTCGCACACAACAATGCGCTCGATGCCCGTGATCCAGTAACGGGAACACTTTTGTGGGGCAGCACAATGATCGGCAGTGTGCATTGGAGCAGCCCGGTCGTGGCCGATGGCGTGCTGTATTTATCTGATAATGATGGGCACTTGTTTGCGTTCGCCATCGACGGCAATTTGCCAGTCTTCCATGACGCCTATCTGCCGTACATCGCGCACTAAATCGGCCACTTCGGTTGCTTTAAAGGGGAGGAGCAAAGGATGACCGATGACCCGCTGCAGCATGCGTGGAATGTAACACCCCAAGAAGCCATTGCGATCCAGCAACGGTTACGCACAACTGTGGTGACACACGATGCGCTGGGTGATGTCCAGTTTGTGGCGGGGGTCGATGTCGGTTTTGAAGCGGGCGGCAGTATTACCCGCGCGGCAGTCGCAGTGCTTCACTTTCCAGAACTGGTGCTGCATGAGCAGGCGATTGCGCGACGTCCAACCAGCTTTCCATATATTCCCGGCTTGCTATCATTCCGCGAAGTTCCTGCGATTCTCCAAGCGCTTGATGGCCTCCGTACCCAGCCACATTTGTTGCTGTGCGATGGTCAGGGGTATATTCATCCACGCCGGTTTGGTCTAGCTTGTCATTTGGGGGTGTTGACCGATTTACCAGCGATCGGGGTCGGCAAAACACCTTTTATTGGACATCACGTGCCGGTGGACAACGAGCGTGGGGACTGGCAGCCGATCATTGATCACGATGAGGTGATTGGCGCAGTGCTGCGGAGCAAACCCGATGTACAGCCGATCTATGTCTCAATCGGCCATCGCATCAGCTTGAACACGGCCATCGACTATGTGCTCCGCTGTACGACGAAATACCGTTTGCCGGAAACGACTCGTTGGGCGCATAATCTGGCTTCACGGAAAGATCGGACCTAACATTTAGAGGACAAGGCTGATGTTATAATCCTGGGCGAACTGATTGCTCGCTCATCAATGAGGAGAGAAGCAAGGATGCCACAAACGATTAATGTCGGTCTGGTGGGCTACAAGTTCATGGGCAAGGCCCACTCCAATGGTTACCGCCAGGTTGCAAGTTTCTTTCCTGAGGTTGCACTCCGGCCAGTCATGAAGGTGTTATGTGGTCGCGACGCGGCGGCCGTACAAGCCGCAGCCGAGCAGTTCGGGTGGCAGGAGATCGAGACCGATTGGCACAAGCTGGTAGCCCGCCCGGATCTGGGGTTGATCGACGTTTCGACGCCGGGCGATAGCCATGCTGAGATAGCGATTGCGGCAGCCGAGCATGGCAAGCATGTTTTTTGCGAGAAACCGCTGGCCAATACGCTCCAAGAGGCGAAAGCAATGCTCCAGGCCGTGCAAAAGGCGGGCGTTGTTGGCATGGTCAACTTTAATTACCGGCGTGTACCGGCTATTCAACTGGCCAAGCAGCTGATCGATGAAGGCCGCATCGGCCAGATCTATCACTGGCGCGCGGTGTATCTGCAAGACTGGATCATGGACCCGTCTTTTCCGCTGGTATGGCGGCTGCAAAAAGAGGCGGCCGGTGCAGGAGCGCTGGGCGATCTCGGTGCACATATCGTTGATCTAGCGCGGATGCTGGTCGGTGAGGTGACGGCGCTCAATGGCCTCACTACGACCTTTATCAAGCAGCGACCACTGGCGACCGGCACGAATGACGGGCTAGGCGCGACGGCAGGGCAGGAGATGGGTGAGGTCACGGTTGACGATGCGGCCTTATTTTTGGCGCGCTTCGCTAATGGTGCAGTTGGTAGCTTTGAGGCGACACGGTTTGCGAAAGGTCGAGCTAACTACAACTCGTTCGAGATTAATGGCTCCAAAGGAACCATCGTTTTTAATCTCGAACGGTTGAACGAACTCAACGTCTTCCTGGATGAAGATGCGCCCGACGTGCGGGGCTTCCGTAACGTGCTTGTGACAGACAGTGGTGCACACAAATATATGAGCGCGTGGTGGCCGGCTGGTCATATTATTGGATGGGAGCATACATTCACGCATGGTGTACTGGACCTCTTGAACGGTATCGCTGCCGGACAAGCTCCCGCTCCAACGTTCGAGGATGGCATGCGGTGCCAAGCGATCCTGGATGCCGTAGAGCGGTCGGCACAAAGCGGGAGTTGGGTCGAGCCGGACTACAACTGATACACAAGAAGCTTGTTGAAGGAGACGTATATGGGCCGACCAGTTACCTTGTTTACCGGCCAGTGGGCGGACCTGCCGCTGGAAAAACTTGCCCCGCTCGCCAAGCAATGGGGCTATGATGGATTAGAGTTAGCTTGCTGGGGTGACCATTTTGAGGTCGACAAGGCGCTGGCAGATGATGGCTATGTACGGCGCAAACGCGAGTTGTTGGAGCAGCATGGCCTCAAATTCTTTGCGATCAGTGCGCATCTGGTGGGGCAGTGTGTTGCCGACAAGCTGATCGACGAGCGTCATAAAGGGATTATTCCGGCGCGCATTTGGGGTGATGGTGAGCCGGAGGGTGTGCGGCAACGGGCGGCGGAAGAGATCAAAGATACGGCGCGCGCGGCAGCACTTTTTGGTGTCAAGCAAGTCAACGGCTTCACGGGTTCACCGATCTGGCATATGCTTTACTCCTTCCCACCTAACATTCCGGAAGTGATCGAGGCGGGCTACCAGGAATTCGCTGACCGTTGGAATCCAATTATGGATGTCTTTGACGAAGTGGGGGTGCGCTTCGGACTTGAGGTGCATCCCACCGAGATTGCCTATGATATTCCAACGACCGAAAAGGCGCTGGCTGCGATCAACCACCGAGCAGCTTTCGGGATCAATTTCGATCCGAGCCACCTGTACCACCAGTTCATCGACCCGGTCCTGTTTCTCGAAACCTTTGCCGAGCGCATTTATCATGTGCATGTCAAGGAGAGCGTACGGAACTTGAACGGGCGAAACGGGATCCTGGGTTCGCATCTCAACTTCGGTGACCACCGGCGCGGCTGGGACTTCGTATCGCCAGGTCATGGCGGCATCGAGTGGGAGCCGATCTTCCGTACTTTAAACCGGATCGGCTATCGCGGACCACTATCGGTCGAATGGGAGGATAGTGGGATGGACCGTGAGCATGGTGCCGCCGAAGCATGTGTCTTTGTCAAGCAGCATGACTTTCCAACGAGTGACCGGGCTTTTGATGCCGCGTTTCAGCAAGCATCATAGCGTGCTCACCCGCTATCGTCAGGTACCAACTGCTTCAGCCGCGCAACGAGCGAGCTCGGCTGAAAGGGCTTACGCATAAATTGGGTATAGCGGCATTCGCTGGGATGGGGGGCGACACTACCCCCGCTAATCAAAATGATCGGTAGATTAGCGTATTGTGGCAATGCCGCGACCGCCCGACAGACCTCGACGCCAGTGATATCGGGCAGTTCGAGATCACAGATAAGCGCGTCAATAGGTGTACGGGTCAGCAGGTGCAGCCCTTCAGTTCCAGTTTCGGCCAGTAGGGTGCGATAGCCGGCCGTCTGGAGTACTTTGCCTAACAGTCTGCGCAAGGTCGGCTCATCATCGATCACTAAGATTATTGGCATGGCAGGTATCGATCCGCATAATAGGTCCTTACGAGGAGGATACCAAGGCTACCTATCCACCAAGCTTACCGTCAGTATTCGTAATTTGTGGCAAAGCTGCGAGGTCGATCGCAGGCCGTTATTTAAGGTTGAGACCGAGCGCTTGCAGAAGGCCGGCACTAAAAGAAAAGCAGAGCCAGAAGGTCAAGAGGGCGATAACGGCGACCACACCGGCCAGAGCGATAGCAGTCCAACGGCGTAGGCCACGACCTTGTTCAGCTCGGGTTTGTAGGCTATCAAAGGCACGATAGCTGCCATACAAAATGAGCGTGCATAGCACGACGACGACAAGGAAGGGTATGGCTGCACTATTCATGGCAGCCGGGCATCAGTGAAACCATGTGCGCGCCGCGACTCCTTCCCTCTGTACTGGTAGCCAGCAGAGCAAACATTATCTGCTGCACTGCATCAAGGTCATCGTGATTGAGCCTGCAGGTGTGTAAGATGTATTGCTAGCAATGAAAATCCTTGACGACAACGATTACGCATTAGGTAGAGCTATTTCGCAATTTGGGAGCAATGGGAAACAAGGTCCAAAGGTTGATTAATCATTGCTCCCCCGATCAAAAAGCAATAGAAAAACAATGCGATAACAATGATTTAACAATGAGAGCAATGGGAGCAATAGCGAATTGGTGGTACTGATTTGGTACATGCCCCTCACACGATTTGGTACATTCACGTTCAACGTTGGTACATGACTCCCGCATGATTTGGTACATTCACGTTCAACATTGGTACATGGTACTGATGCAGCCCACGCAGTGTTTCCTGGTACACGTTCTTTCGGACTATGTATGGTACCGGAGACCAAGACGGTAACAAGTGGAGCCTATTATACCACAAATCTCCGGAAAATACAAACATATGTTCGAAACAACTCGAACGAGAAGCCTTTATTCCCGTTTTGGCATATGCTATTGAGGAACGTATTGGAGATTGTATGATGCTAGCACACCGTATGGCCACACGGATTGATCGAGGCGGGGCAGTGGTTTCCGTTTTTCGTTGACAGCTGGTGTATGATCACAATCGTACCGTCACCCACTACCTTGTTCGTCCCTACTGGTCGTCGTGTTGGTTGCTCATTGATGCGTACGGGAGACCTAATCATGTCTAGCTATCTCCGCTGCTTCCGGCCGTTGTTGGCCCTGCTCGTCGTCTTCGTGCCCGGCTACCCGCTACGTGCCGCTACGCCTTGGTCAACCCGTGTGACCACCATCCGCGTGGGGAGGCAGCCCATTGGCGTCGCAGTAGATCCCCGAATCCACCGCGCTTATGTCGGGAATTCGCTTGACAACACCGTCTCGGTGATCGATACCATCACCAACAGCGTCGTCGACACCATCCGCGTGGGCTTGTTCCCTGCGGATGTCGAGGTCGGCCTGAACACCAACGTCGTCTATGTCATGAACAATTATGCCTCCACGGTCTCGGTCATTGAGACGACAACTAATAAGGTCGTGCAGACGATTCGCGTGGGACATTTTCCCGGCGGCATTGCGGTAGACATACAACGACGAACACCGTGGTGGACACCATCCATGTGGGGGCTAACCCTCAGGCTATCGTGGTGAACGTGGCCAACCATCACGCCTATGTCACGAACTATTATGACTATACCGTCTCAGTGATCGATACCACCACGAATACCGTCGTGACGACCATTCCTGTGGGCGTGGCCCCCGCAAGCATTGCGGTCTCTCCGCTCTCCGACCAGGTCTATGTCACGAACGAGGGCGACAATACGGTTTCGGTGATCATGGGGCAATAGGTTGCCATAGGTCGATACGTGCATGCCACGCGAGTGTGGCGGTATCTGTCACACGCGGGTAGTAAAGTATCCGTACATCTGATCCGACGTTGAACACCTAGTACGGTCGCCGCCCGGCACTCAGCACTAGAACGCAAGCGACGATGCATCAAGTAGAGTATCTGTAATCAGGGAGCGTGCTATGCAGACAATTACACCTCATTTATGGTATGACAAAGAGGCCAAGGAAGCGGCTGCGTTCTATACCACGTTATTCCCCCATTCAAGCATCATGAATGTTACCAC
>JACDGP010000118.1 GCA_013821605.1 Herpetosiphonaceae bacterium | reverse complement strand
GGCCGCATTTGTTGTGTGGTCGGGGACGTGTGCATCCCGAGAAAGAAGGGCGGTCGCCACTATATTATGCCCCTCCACGCGGACATCCAGGTCAGAGCGCGAAAGCTTGGGCTCGACTGTTTAACGCCAATCATCTGGCATAAGATCGCGAACGGTGCAACCGAAGTCGCAGGTAATGGCTCGGGCTTTTATGGCAAGCCTTATCAACCAGGTTCCATTGTAAAGAACGACATCGAATACATTCTGTTCCTTCGCAAAGGAGGTAAGTACCGCTCGGTGAGTCCCGAGAAAAAGGCGCTCTCCATGTTGACCCGCAAAGAAATGCAGGCTTGGCTGCGTTCAATGTGGACTGATATACCTGGTGCATCAACACGCGACGGACATCCTGCACCATATCCGGTTGAGCTCGCTGAACGGTTGATCAAGCTGTTCTCGTTTGCCGGTGATACAGTGCTTGATCCATTTGTAGGAACCGGCTCAACATCCCAAGCTGCACTCCTCGCTGGCCGAAACTCGATCGGCAATGATATCGAGCCAGCCTACATCAAAATCGCTTATAGGAAATTACAGCAATTGAGCAGTCAGGCACGGCTCATAGGTGCAGTCAGGAGCACAGTACGTTGTACCGGCTTTTAACGGAGTTTCAAAATCTATTCTCCGGCAAGCTCTACCGTCACCGCTCCTCAACTTCAGGCGACTTTGTTGCGCTCCATCTCTATGAAGACCTGGTTGCTTTAAGTAAGTCGACAAAGCTTGCATCGCGCGTTGATTCAAAAGAATGGGGAATCAATACCGGTAATACAAGGCAAGGTATCAATGCTCGACGTGGTGATGGTACGTTTGGGGAGCTTGTATCGGGTGAGACTGTAATCACTGACCCAGGATATCTCGTGTCACGCGGCAAAGTGGCGACGGTTGAGATTGGAGCAGAGGTCAAAATACTGCATAAGTCGATGATCAAGCAGATTGATCGAGTGATGAATGACCTTAGGAACCAGGTAGATGAGTTTAGAAGGGGCGGTGATACTCCAATCTGTGTAGGGATCGTTGGGATTAATCATGCTCAGTATACTGTGGGGTACGAAGGAGACCGGTCTTACCGGACAGGAGATAAGCAAGGCGGTCGACATCCATACCAGGAGGCCGTCGAGGCAGAGCAGCGACTATTGAACAAAGTCGCTCCTGCTTTCGATGTTTTTCTCATCCTGCGTTATAGGGCTACCAATGAGGACCCATATCCTTTCGAGTGGGTCGATTACACTGCGACTACGCGAGACTATGGCGCAGCTCTGATACGCATGTCTCGTGAATATGATAGGCGCTTCTAAGTAAGCAGTAAGGCCCTGACGGACGGCGCGAGGACTGTCGTAGTCCTGCAAATACATGTTCTCATACTTAACCATCCGCCATAGGCGCTCGACGAAGATGTTGTCCAAGGCTCGGCCTTTGCGTCTTATCGGGTCACTATACTGCGCAACGGCCTGAACAATGCTCCATCCGTGACAACTCCGTGCATACAGGATAACTTGACAATACCACCTTTTCAATTTCCAACCGGAATACTCAAGCCAACCTTTACCCGGTCCATCGCGACACATGTCCGGAAGCGTTTGACGTTGCTGTTGTCAAAGAAGAGCCGCCGGGTCAGTGTCTCGTAATCAGCCATCGTGGAAATGACGATAATAAGGATAAAATCAGCTTCGCCCGTCACATAGTAGCATTGCTGGATTTCCGGCGCGGCTGCGAACCCCCGCTTCGCCTCCGCGATCCGCTCAGCAGTTTCGCTGATCACTTCCACCTCCACGAAGATGGTAATGGGCTGACCAACGGCATTGGGATCGACGATGGCTACGTTGGCCCGGATCACGCCCTCGTCCGTCATCCGCTTGATCCGACGCTGCACGGCAGGTGCTGACAGATTGACGGTTTCACCAATCGTTCGCTGCGGCGTGGTGTTGTCCTGCTGCAGGATGGCAAGAATTTTCCGGTCAAGGATATCAAGTTGCGATGGCTGAATATGTTTGCGCAAGTCGAACCTCCTATGAAACAAACTTGCAAATCAGTATCTGAATATCAGCACAAATATCGCCTCAGCTGCACTATAGTTCAATCATTAAACGATGTAGGTAATCCATGTTTCTGCTGAACACGCATTCCGACTACCGCACGCCACTCGATCAGACCGACGCCGAAACACTCGGTATCGCTGCAGCCAACGAGGTCGAGCGCCATTTAACGTTCCGTGACAACCACGCAGAGACGCCGCTCGTGGCGCTGCCTGGACTGGCGGCTCAGATCGAGGTTGGCGCGATCCACCTCAAGGACGAAGGCCAGCGCCTGGGTCTGGGCAGTTTCAAGGCGCTCGGTGGTGCCTACGCGGTGATCCGGCTGCTGCTTGAGCATGCAAGCGCTACACTTGGACGCCCAGTCGATATTGCCGACCTGCATTCGCCAGCGCTGAAGGCGCTCGCACGCACCATGACGGTTGCCTGCGCAACGGACGGCAACCACGGTCGTTCGGTTGCGCAAGGTGCCCAGCTCGTCGGTGCTAAGACGGCAATCTTCGTTCATTCCGGCGTCAGCGATGCGCGCGTCGCCGCCATTGCCCGGTTTGGTGCGGACATCTTCCGCGTTGACGGCACCTATGACGATTCCGTCCGCGAAGCGTCGCGTGTGGCCAAAGCACAGGGCTGGACCATTGTGTCGGACACGTCCTGGCCGGGATACGAACGGATTCCCGGTCTGGTCATGCAGGGCTACACGGCCCTGGTTCGCGAGTCCTTGCGGCAAATGCCGGCACCGCCGACGCACGTCTTCATTCAGTCGGGCGTTGGCGGCATCGCGGCCGCTGTGGCGGGCCATCTCGCGATTGCGCTTGAGGACCATCGTCCCGTTTTCACGGTCGTTGATCCAGCACGGGCGGCCTGCATCGTCGAAACAGCCCGTGCCGGACATCCTATGACGATTGCCCCTGGTGCGCCGACCGTCATGGCTATGCTGGAATGCTATGCGCCGTCGCTGGTAGCTTGGCGTATTCTCTCCCGGGTTGCCGATGCCTTCATGACCGTCGATGACGACGACGCGGTTGCGGTCATGCGGCAGCTCGCGAATCCGGTTGCTGGCGACCCGGCCATGGTCGCGGGCGAAAGCGGGGGCGTTGGCTTGGCCGGACTGATGAAGGCGTTTGCCGATCCTGCCATCAAAGCCGCCCTGCGCCTTGGCGAACGTTCGCGTATCTTCCTAGTGAACACGGAAGGCGCGACAGATCCAGGTACATACGAAGCGATCGTTGGGCGCACGCCTGCCACTATTACTCATAGTCCTGCCTCAACCGACCAATTACTCGGTACATACGAAGCGATCGTTGGGCGCACGCCTGCCACAGTGCTCGCCAAGAACACGGGGGGCGCTGAAGCATGACCATGCATGCGATCCTCGTGACGTTGCGTATGGTGTTGTGAAGGAGTCATCGTGTGAGTATGCAAACCGAAGTGAGCGCCTTGCTGGCCGACCTCGTTCGTATCGATTCCGTCAATCCCACCCTGATCCCCGGTGCGCAAGGCGAAGAAGCCATTGCCGCGTTTATTATGAGGTGGGCGCGTGATGCGGGGCTGGAAGCCATCGTACAATATGCCGAATCAGGACGACCAAATGTCGTCGTCATCGCCCGAGGATCAGGCGGTGGTCGCAGCCTCATGCTCAATGGCCACATCGACACCGTCGGTGTGGCGGATATGCACACCCCATTTAGTGCCCATATCGAGGATAACAAACTCTATGGACGTGGCGCATACGACATGAAGGGCGGGATGGCCGCGAGTTTGGTCGCTGCCAAACGAGCCAAGGCGCTCAACCTCCGTGGTGATGTGATAGTGACCGCTGTCGCTGACGAAGAGGTTGCCAGCATCGGCACGCAAGCTATTCTTCGGGATCTCGATCGCTGGCGTCCCGATGCGGTGATCGTAACCGAGCCAACCGAACTGGAGCTGGCAGTCGCGCACAAGGGGTTTGTCTGGTTCGATGTTGAAACGTTCGGCGTTGCGGCACATGGTTCGCGGCCATCTTTGGGAGTTGATGCGATCGCGCAGATGGGCAAAGTCTTGGTTGCACTCGCGCAGCATGACCAAGTCTTACGCGCATCACCAAAGCACCCGTATCTTGGAACTGGCTCAATGCACGCCAGTCTGATTCACGGGGGGCAAGAGCTGTCCTCCTACCCGGCGTATTGTAAACTTGAGCTTGAACGCCGCACGATTCCTGGTGAAACGGCAGACGATGCGCAGGCGCAGCTTGAAGTGCTCCTCGACCAATTTCGACGCGAGGATGACACCTTCCATGCGACGCTGACACGCGGATTAGTGCGGGATCCATTTGAGGTTGCGGAAAGCGTGCCGTTGGTGCAGGTGTGCCAGCACCACCTTGCGGAGGTCCTGGGCCGCCCCGCGACAACGGGTGGCGTTTCCTTTTGGGCCGATTCATGCTTGTTTGCTGCGGCGGGTCTCCCGACCGTCCTCCTCGGCCCAACCGGATTTGGCGCGCATGGCACCGTTGAGTGGGTCGATGTGAATACCGTCGCACAGTGTGTCGATGTATATACGGCCGTGGCACAAACATTTTGCCAATAACAGGAGCGCAGTGGGAGGGATGCGTCACGGACAAAGGTCGCCAGTCGTTGGTAGGTATTACTGCCACCGGTGTGGAGCTCGTTATAGGGGGGTTTTGCTTAACGCCTCAGAAAACGATATTAGTGGATTGGTGCAACTGCGGCCGCCGACCGTCCCGCCTAGCGCGGCGATGATGGCGGCAAGATGAATGGGGATAATGCAAGTATCTTTCTGTAAAAGTGGCGGGTTCAACCGGCATGAACTGAGCCAGATTCAGCGGTTGGTCGAGCAACATCGCGAACAGTTAATACGAGGTTGGAATGACTACTTCAACGACTGAGGTTGAGCAAGCTCGAGTGCAACATGTGGTTGTTAGCGAGGATGCATTGACTATTGACCTCACCGACGGGCGCACAATATCTGTACCGCTGGCCTGGTATCCACGTCTCGTACATGGCACGCCTGAAAAGCGTAATAACTGGCGGTTCGTCGGGGATCGGCTTGGCATTCACTGGCCCGACTTAGATGAGGACCTCAGCGTTGCGGGCATCGTGCTTGGGAAGCGATCAGGTGAGAGTCAACGCTCGTTTAAGCGGTGGTTGGAGGAACGGACTGAACAGTGCCCGCGACTGTGAGGCTTCCGTAGAAGACAGGATTCTAGCCCGATTTTGGCATCAACGTCCGTACCCAATGACGCCCACAGCGCCTGATATTGTGTATGTGCCATTTTCTTATGCCTGTCTATTCATTATCAGGCCTGGCTTAATCTCGCACAACGTACCTTAGCTTGTCTCCCTCGTTAACAGTCCGTCGACTCATTTATAGACCTCAAGACTATGACACCATGTCACGCCAGCCGCTACATACACGAGTAGGATTTACTGGATGCCAGTTGGTCGCAGCATGATATGGCGTGGTTCATTAGGCAAGATAGCTCTATCCCGCTGGGATAGAGCTATCTTGTAGCATTTTGAACCGTGCCCTCGAATGTGTATTCAGGAGCTTACTCATAATCATGAAGTAAACTCACGATTAATCAACATTCCCCCTCATCCATAAGTCTGCTGCTATAGCACCAAACATAGCAGTAACACGATTACTGAACTTAAAATGCAAGGACACGTTTACAGTTGTGCTCTTGACAACTAGTTTTACTCGTTCTATACGACGTTCCAGTGATTACAACCTGTTTGTGTAATCAAGAGACTCGTGGAGGCTATCGTGATCAAACCGAGCAACGGTTCTATGGGAGGCAGTACCGCCGAGGCTGCAAGTAGTCAGCCTAGACGGAGAAGTATCGACTATCCACGATACAACTTGATGAAGGCAGAGGAATTTGCCCAGGCTGTCTTTGATGAAGGAGCAAGGCACTGTGACCAAGACAACATTGCAGCCAAGCTCCACTACAGCAATGCAACGAATGGTGCGTACAAAAGTTACCGTGCTTCGGCCAAGTATTTCGGACTTGTCGACTATGCTGCCGGCGGTCATATATCCGTTTCAGAGGAGTGGATCGACGTCTTCTCTAAGGAAGAGGCGGAAACACTCAGGCAGGCGCTCCAAAAGGCAATGCATAGGCCCACGTTGTACCAACTACTGTTAGAAGAGTATGCGGACAAGCAATTGCCCGATGGCAAAAAGTTGGCGCAATTACTGCATCTCACACCGAAATATGGCATCGTCAAGGAAGCTGCGGAAGTGGCTGCCCAAGCCTTTCTTGCCTCGGCTATCTACGCTGAAATGGTCGATGAGCGGCGTCGGCTCCGAGTTGATGCTAGGAGCAGTAATGTATCGGGATCAAACGACACCAATCTGCAAGCACGTCAAGAAACATTATCTGGAGGAACATCCCATCCAAATGACGCCCAATCAGCTCCCCCCTCCGAACCGGCCCGATCAACTGGAAGCGATATCACGACAGGTCCGAGCCTCTTGGGCCTTGATGAAATCAAGGTCACGTTAGGAAATGGAAAGCAGGCATTTTTGTTCGTGCCGAGCCGATTACGCACCAAGGACAAGGAGCGCTTGAAGACGTACATTGACTTACAAGAGGACGAGGATGAGGCTTTGGAGCAACGCGTACAGCGAGCGGAGGTTGAGATCCGGCGGGAGGATGAAGCGTAGGAGTAGGCAGTTGACCATCCACCGGACATGGCTATTCAGAGCCTTTGGAAAGAGATGCCACGTTTCCAAGTGGAAATAACTCTCCTTCTACTGCTTACAATCTTTGGCCCGCCGTAGCAGGAGAAGGAGCCAGACGAAGGCGTGTAGTCCTGTTCGGCACTACCTGAAGAGGAATCGTCTTTTATTAAGCAACGCTTTTGGTCAAGACACCATCGTTGGCTTCGATTTACAACCAATTCATGAGCTATACGTTTGCCTGATTCTGGCGAATTGCAGCATAGAAGGACATATGGACGCTTCGGAAAGCAACTTATCCGCGACTGTACCAAAGTTGTATTGCTATGTAGATGAAAGCGGTCAAGATACGAAAGGGAGACTCTTTGTTGCCGCAGCAGTTGTAGTTAGCTCCGAGAGAGAGGAGTTAAGGGCCATGCTTTCGCAAATTGAACATACATCTACTAAAGGCAAAAAGAAGTGGACGAATGCCACCCGTAAGCAACAGCATGCGTACATCGAGAGTGTGCTTCCTCGAAGCGATCTCAATGGCAAGCTGTTTTCAGACAATTTGGGCAGACGACTGAGTACCTAACGTGCATCACTGAGACGATTGTCGCTGCGATAGCAGTCGTATCTGAAGGGCAAGCATACCAAGCATCAGTGTTCATCGATGGCCTTGGCAAGCGTGAGGAACATCACGTTGGCCCAGCGTTACGGCATCAAGGCGTGGTTGTGAGAAAGACCAGAGGATTGGCAGATGAAAGCGACGAATTTATTCGCCTAGCAGACGCGCTTGCCGGATTCGTGCGCCAATATCTTGAGAGACGTGGGGACGTCCTTGAGCTATACCGCCATGCCGTGAAAAGTGGAGTGCTGGCAGAGCTTTAGCCTATTAAAAAACCCCCATGGTTAGGGGGCATAGCCTAGACTACCATTTCAGGTAGCCACCAACCCATAAAGGGGAGTATTCGGCCATTTATTTGTCATAAGTGTACCACAATGTGGTACATGGTTCAACCATGTAAATTTTCAAATTTCCTGGCGATTCAATCCCTCACAAAGTACCTCGCCACCTCTCCCTCTTCTAACTGACCACCAATCCATTTATACGTCGTCAATTCCTCAAGGCCCATTGGGCCGCGCGCGTGCAGCTTTTGGGTGCTGACCGCGACTTCGGCTCCTAGCCCTAGTTGAGCGCCGTCGGTGAAGCGGGTGGAGGCGTTGACGTAGACTGCTGCCGAGTCGACGTCCTGCACAAAGCGGTCGGCGTGGGCTTTGGTGGCGGTCAGGATGGAGTCGGAGTGGCCGGTGCCGTAGTGGGCGATATGGTCAAGGGCTTGGTCGAGGTCGTCCACAACTTTGACCGAGAGGATCAGGGCCATAAACTCTTGGCCCCAATCATCTTGGGTGGCTTTATGGACCGGCAAGCCGGCTTGTTCGATCCATCGGTATGCTTCCTCGTCGGCGCGGAGTTCGACGCCGGCGGCGACGAGGTCGCGGGCCAGGTTGGGTAGGAGCGCGGGGGCTACGGTGCGGTGAACTAGAAGGGTATCGAGCGCGTTACAGACGCTGGGGCGTTGGACCTTGGCGTTGTGGATGACGTCAACAGAGGCAGCAAGGTCAGCGGTGTCGTCGACAAAGATGTGACAGACGCCGATGCCGCCGGTGATCACGGGGACCGTCGCGTTATCAAGGCAGAAGCGGTGGAGACCGGCACCGCCGCGCGGGATGATCATGTCAACGTAGCGGTCGAGCTTGAGTAGTTCAAGCACGAGGGCACGGTCGGGGTCGGTGATCGACTGCACGGCGTCGGTAGTGATGCCGCAGGTTGCCAGAGCTGACTGAACAACCTCGACCAGTGCGCCATTGCTGCGTGTCGTTTCTTTGCCGCCACGTAGAATCACCGTCGACCCGGCCTTTAAGCATAACGAGGCAACATCGACCGTCACATTGGGGCGGGACTCATAGATGACGCCCACGACGCCCAAGGGTACACGGCGTTTGCGGATCTGGAGACCGTTGGGCAGTGTGCGATGGGCGAACTCGCCACCGACAGGATCGGGCAAGCTGGCGACATGCTCAACGTCATGAGCGATGGCGGCGAGGCGTTGCTCATCAAGGCGCAGGCGATCGATCAGAGCGTCGGTTAGGCCGGCAGCACGTCCGGCGGCTACGTCGGCGGCGTTGGCAGCTAGAATGCGGGACTGGGCATCGCGAAGAGCAGTGGCAATCGCCTGTAGCGCTTCATTCTTTTGCGCGGTGCTGAGGCGGGCAAGTTCGCGGGCGGCTGCTTTCGCGCGTTGGCCGATCAGTGCTAGTGACATATCTGCTCCTCGCTTATAGTATGACCATATCGTCGCGATGGACGACTTCGGGACCATAGACATAGCCTAGACGCACTTCGATCTCCGAAGACTGGCAGCCTCGCAAGAGCAGAAGCGCTGCCGAACTATATTGCGTGAGACCACGGGCCACCTCGCGGCCATCCGTGTCGAAAATCCGCACGGTCTGACCACGTTCAAAAGTACCCTCAACCGCTTTGATACCGGCCGGCAACAAACTGCGACCGGCGGTGGTCAGGGCGCGGGCGGCGCCACCATCGATGACCACGCGGCTGTAGCGGACCGTTTCGGCCAGCAGCCAGCGTTTGCGCGATTCGAGTTTGGTCGCCTTGGCCGGGAAGAAGGTACCGATACTTTCGCCTGCGGCGAGGCGCAACAACAGATCGGGCACATCACCGGCAGCAATCACGACGGCGGTACCACTTTGCGTTGCCAGCCCCGCTGCCTGAAGCTTGGTGGCCATACCACCGGTACCACGATGCGAACCGGTACCACCAGCGTGGGAGAGGATAAGATCATCGAGGACCGGTACCTCGCGGACCAAGGTTGCAGTCGGGTCAACGCGCGGATCGGCGGTATACAGGCCCGCAATGTCGGTGCAGATCACGAGCAGATCGGCATCGACCAGATTAGCAACCAAGGCCGATAGATTATCGTTGTCGCCAACGCGAATTTCATCGATGGCGACGACATCATTTTCGTTTACAATTGGCAGCACACCTTGTTCGATACAGCGGAGCAGCGTATTGCGGGCATTTAGGTAGCGTCGCCGGTCACGGAGATCATCGCGGGTCAGCAGGGTTTGTGCGACCGGCAAGCCATACAGGTCGGCGATCTGGGCATAGAGATGCATCAGACGTCCCTGACCGATAGCGGCCAGCAATTGTTTGTCAGGGAGGTTGCGACGACGTTGCGGAAAGCCAAGTTGTTCCCAGCCGGCCAGGACTGCACCGGAGGTGACCAGGATCGGGGCGCAGCCGCGCTCGCGGAGCTGGACCAACTGGCGCACCAGTTCGATCATGCGGGGGCGGTGCAAGCGGTCGGTACCGCCGGTCAAGACACTGGTCCCCAGCTTGACGACGACGCGCGCACCGGCTTGTAGAACAGTGGGAGGCATGGTGTAGTATGCTTCCAATAAATAGTGCGCAGTATAGCATGCCAAGCGGGGCTTTCAGGTTGGAGGAGGTCGGTCAATGAGCCATTCCCTCGCGCTGCCGCCCGGTCGCTCCGGGCTGCCGTATATCGGTGAAACGGTGGAATGGGCTCGCGATCCACTGCATTTCGCCCAGGAGCGTTACCGGCTCTACGGCCCAATCTGGCAAACAAAGCTGATCGGCCGGTCGTTCATCGTCATGCTAGGACAGGAAGCGAACAAGTTCATCCTGCATAGCCATATGGAGCATTTTTCGTCCCGTGACGGATGGGGCGATACGTTGTATAGCTTGATCGGCGAAGGGCTATCGTTGCAAGATGGCGCGCGCCACCGTCACCGCAGGATTATGCTGCAACCGGCCTTTCACCAACAGGCGTTGGGACGCTATTTCGCGGTGATGCGGAACCTGACCGAGCAGCATCTGGAGCACTGGATGGCGTTGCCGTCGTTGGCGCTGTTCGATGGCTTTAAAGCGCTCGCGTTTCAAATTGCCGCGCAGGTACTGCTCGGGTCGGGTGCCGGGGCAGAGCTACGCGCCCTTGAGCATCATTTTAACGCTTTCAACGCCGGGCTCTTCACTATCCCGAGCTGGAATGTGCCGTGGACTCCCTTCGGTCAAGCCATCCGGGCACGGCATGCGCTTGAACGCGTGTTGCTACGTATCATTGAGCAGCGGCGCCATACACCGGGCGATGATGCACTTGGCTTGTTGCTGCAGGCCACCGATGAGGAGGGTGATCCGCTGAGCGACCACGAAATCATCGATCAAGTGCTGCTGCTGCTATGGGCCGGCCACGATACTGTGACCTCGATGTTGACATGGGTGATCTACGAGCTCAACCGCCATCCGGCAGTCCTGGCCGAGCTGGTGGACGAACAGGAGCGGGTGCGCGGCGGTGGCGAACTGCGCCTGGAGCATCTGCGCCAGCTGCCGGCACTGGATCGCGTGCTGCGTGAGACCGAGCGCTTGCATCCTCCCGCGCCAGGCGGCTTCCGGGGCGTACGCGAGCCATTTAGCTGGGGAGGGTATACGGTACCGGTGGGCTGGAACGTTATGTATAGCATCGTCTTCACCCATCACCAACCAGAACTGTTCCATGATCCGGAGCGCTTCGATCCCGACCGCTTCGGTGCATCGTGGAACGAAGGGCGCAGCGCGTATAGTATGATCGGCTTCGGCGGAGGGCCGCGCGTGTGTATCGGTCTGGCAATGGCCCAGATGGAGTTGCGTATCGTGAGCGCCACGTTGCTCCAACATGCAACGATTAAGGTCTTGGATAACCAGAATCTCACCCCCGTCGCCACGCCCACCAAGCGGCCAAAAGACCGGCTGCGGGTCCAGGTGCGGGCAAAATAAGAAGGTAGGGAGGCGCTATGCAAGTACTCGGACTCGACATCGGTGGTACCGGAATCAAGGGCGCGCCCGTGGATACCCAGACAGGCGAGCTTATTGGCGAGCGGTTTCGTATTCTGACCCCCCAGCCATCCACGCCCGAAGCCGTCTTGACGACGGCAACCGAAATCGTACGCCACTTCGACTGGCAGGGAGCGGTCGGCTGTGGGTTTCCGTCCGTGGTCCAAAACGGCATCGTGCGTACCGCCGCCAACATCGACCAATCGTGGATCGACATTAACATCAACCAGCGGTTGGGGCAGCAACTGGCACGCTCGGTGCGGGTGATTAATGATGCCGATGCGGCGGGATTGGCCGAGATGCGCTTTGGGGCAGGCAAAGGCCATCAAGGCGTTGTGCTACTGGTCACTTTGGGGACAGGGATCGGCACCGCGCTTTTCGCCAATGGTCAGTTGGTGAGCAATACTGAGCTGGGGCACCTTGAGATTCGTGGCAAGGATGCCGAGGATCGTGCGGCCGATAGCGTGCGGCTGCGCAAAGAACTGAGCTGGGATAAATGGGCCAAGCGCGTCGATGAATACCTCCATACGATCCAGCGCCTGTTGTGGCCCGACTTAATCATTATTGGCGGTGGTGCCAGCAAAGAGGCCGATAAGTTTTTGCCCAAGCTTACGGTTAAGTGCCAGGTAGTCCCGGCCCAGTTGCTTAATCAAGCCGGCATCGTGGGTGCGGCATTAGCGGGCGCGGTTGATATTCCCCCACCGACACCAAAGAAGCCTGCTCCGAAACCACGATCAGGGAAGGCATGACGGGGACAAGCTGCTGTGGGCGCTGGTAGCTGCAGCGCCCGATCTAAGGATAGGTTGTAGGATACTCTATTGTGGGTACTCTCCCGCGCCTACGCGTTCAACCCCATATCCCCGGCCTTCTAGATCCTCGATCACCTGACGGGCATGTTGCTCATCACGGACCTCTAGGAGCAACTCGATGCCGACGCGATCAACCGGTACCTGCCAAGCGGCGCGGCGGTGGTGAATATCGATGATGTTGCCACCCATCGCACCGACCTCGTTGACCAGCGGTGCGAGGTTGCCGGGCCGGTCCGGCACCGTCGTATGGAGCACGACATAGCGGCCCTGCTTGACCAGCACCTGCTCAATGACCCGTGCCAGGAAGTTCGCGTCGATATTGCCACCCGACAACACGACACAGACATGCTCACCCGCACGGGGCCGCACTTTGCCGGTAAGCAGGGCGGCGAGTCCGACTGCTCCAGCACCTTCCGAGACTTGCCTCAAGTTTTGTAGCGCATATACGATGCCGCGGGCGATCTCATCTTCATCGACCGTCACGACTTCGTCCACCAGGTCACGAATCATAGGTAGGGTTACTTCGCCGGGCTTTTTGACCGCGATGCCATCGGCAATGGTGCGCGCTTCCGGCACCACAACGGGCTTGCCAGCGGCCAAGGACAAACGAATCGATGGGCAGCCCTCGGCCTGGACGCCAACGATGCGCACAGTGGGCTTGTGCGCCCGGAGCACCGTCGCGACGCCGCCGATCAAGCCGCCGCCGCCAATCGGGACGATGATTAGTCCGATCTCCGGCAAGTCTTTAAGCACCTCTAGCCCCAATGTGCCTTGTCCAGCGATGGTCAAGGGATCGTCGAAGGCGTGCACATAGGTCAGGCCGCGCTCTGCTTGCAATTGGCGCGCGAAAGTACCGGCATCATCGAAGGATTTGCCGTGCAGAATGACCTCGGCGCCAAAGTTCCTGGTGGCCACGATCTTGGCCAGCGGTGCAAACTCTGGCATAACGACCGTAGCAGGAATATTGAGCAGGCGCGCCGCCAGCGCTACGCCCTGAGCATGATTACCGGCCGAATGCGCGATAACACCACGCTGGCGTTCGAGCAGTGTCAAGGTGGCCATCTTGTTATAGGCACCCCGCAGCTTAAAGGAGCCGGCACGTTGTGTGTTTTCGGCCTTGATCCACACGTCGGCACCGGCATCACGGCTCAAACGTTCGGTCGGTAGCAGCGGCGTTTTAATTGTAATGCCGTCCAACACACGTTGGGCGGCATACACATCATCAATCGTGATCACGTTGAAACCTCATTGTTTCAAAAACTTTGAGGTATTATTGTAGCACCTTATATATCGGCACCCAGCGTTTGCTCGCCACCTTCGGGTACAGCCACCACACCAAAGGCCCGTTGCTCGTCTTCTTCCGAGGCTGGTTTAGAGCGTCCATGCGACTGCTCCCATTCCTCGTCTTCACGCTTCACTTCGAGCGCTGCCCCCTGGCGCTGCACACCTAGCCCATGGTCATATGATAACAAGCCGCCTAGCCAACCGGACAGGCTCAACACCACGGTCGCCACGCCGCCCAGCACAAGGTTCGTCTGGTTAGGCTGGAAGTTGCGCCGGTTGCGGCGGCTCCACCAGTTATAGACGCCAATGCCAAGCACAATATCATTCAGGGCCGCGTGGGTGGTCGCTGTCAGCCAAGCCGGATGATCGCGGGGAATGTCCCACCATTCGGCGAGGCCGGTTACGGCCGTAGGTATGGTGGTCACAATGCCAAAGAGATTGGCATAATAGCCGGCCTCCTGGAGGCTGCGAAATTTGCGATCTTGGCTGGCCATGGTGTCGAAGATGAAGCCGACCGGCACGAGCGTCATTGGGAAATGGACAAGGATCACATGAACCGGATGTGATAAAAAAGGCTTGCCTTGAAGCACACGTTTGGTCGTGGTTAACAGATCTGCCAGTGCCATACGCTCTCCTTAATAGGTCGTACGAGCATTGTGCAAGAAATGCGCCTCCAGCGCTCCGCTCATGACGGAAGCAGGCCAGCGATATGGTACCATCAGCGCCATAACGTAGATGGAGCATTGCTATGCCACGATCAAAGCTGTCCCAACGGGTCCAGGCCATACCGCCCTCGGGTATCCGCCGCTTTTTTGATATTGCCGCGACCCTACCCGATGTTATTTCACTCGGGATTGGCGAGCCTGATTTTGTTACGCCTGATGCGTTTCGGGCTGCAGGCATTAAGTCGATCGAGGCCGGCTATACTGCGTACACTTCGAATAGTGGTCTGATCGAGCTGCGTGAGGCGCTGGCGGCACACTTGCAGAAGCTCTACGGTGTTGGGTACGGCGTCGATGACTTGTTGATCACCGTTGGCGTCAGTGAGGCGATGCAAAATGCGATGCTCGCGCTGATCGATCCGGGTGACGAGATAATCATCCCCGAGCCTTCGTTCGTAGCATATGGTCCTAGCGTGCAGTTGGCCGGCGGTGTGCCGGTGTATGTAGCAACGAACGTGGACGATGCGTTTCAAGTCACGGGCGCGGCGATTGAAGCGGCGATTAGCCCGCGCACGAAGGGCATTTTGATCGGCTATCCGAACAACCCAACCGGCGCAGTTATGTCACGCGAGCACTTGCTGGAGGTCGCTGAGGTAGCTGAACGCCATGACCTGCTGGTCTTCTCGGATGAGATCTATGACCGGCTGGTGTATGGCGTGGAGCACACCTGCTTCGCCGCGCTGCCCGGTATGCGGGATCGCACGATCTTGATGGGGGGTTTCAGCAAAGCTTACGCGATGACCGGCTGGCGCTTAGGATATCTGGCAGCCAATCAGGAAATTACGGCTGCCGTGCGCAAAATTCACCAGTATGCCATTATGTCGGCACCAACTATGTCACAGTATGCGGCGATCGAAGCCTTGCAAAGCGGCGAGCCTGAGGTCGAGCGGATGTGTAACGAGTATGACCGCCGCCGGCGGGTGATTGTGGATGGCTTCCGCCAGATGGGACTGCCAACCTTTGAGCCACAGGGAGCCTTTTATGCCTTCCCGGCCATTAGTCACTTGGGCATCTCGGCCACCGAGTTTTGCGAAGGCTTACTCGAGCACGAACATGTAGCCGTTATTCCGGGCGACGCTTTTGGACCGAGTGGAGCCGGCTTTGTCCGCGCGTGCTATGCGACGGCGCTGCCGAAGATCGAGAGCGCTTTGGAACGCATCGAGCACTATGTGCGGCGCTTGAGCTAGCACAACTGGATAGCAGCAGAAACGTCCACCTGCTCATCAGCTTCCGGTTGACGAGTGTGGACGTTTGGCATGCCGCGCCGATGAAGGATCACCCGTTTCATGCGAGCAGCTGTTAACCGCGTACGACAACATAGCTGGACCAGCCTGCTCTACGGGCTGATCACCTTGCACCTACCCATTGGTACTTCATCCGCGCTCGGCGATCATCGGGTAGATCGATGCGCTCGAAAATTACTGAAACCTGTGGTGGACGCGCGAAGCCGTACTGCATCTTCGGCAGAATCCGTGGCACGTCACCTGGATGCCAGGCCAGGACGCTGCGGGTCGCGTTGAACGGGCACATCAGAATCGGTGGCGTATCCGTCCTGCCTTAGTACTGCACCAGCGAGAAGACCGGATAGGGAGCAACGCTAGCCCGCCCTTGCAGAAACGTGAGCTCGATGGGGAAGGCGAGCGCCACAATCTCGCCGCCGAGCTGCCGAACCAGTGCCGCTGCGGCCCCGACCGTTCCGCCCGTAGCCAGCACGTCATCCACGATCAACACCCGTGCGCCTGGCCGGATCGCATCCTGGTGCATCTGGAGGGTGTTGGTCCCATATTCCAAGCTATACTCAACCTGGACGGTGGGGGCCGGTAGTTTGCCCGGCTTACGGATCAATACAAGTCCGGCGCCGAGCTTATAGGCTACCGGCGCGGCAAAGAGAAAGCCACGTGATTCGACACCGACTACTACATCGATGCGGGCAGCCAAATATGGCTGCGCCAGGTCATCGATCAGGGCGTAGAAGGCGGGGCCATCCTGTAACAACGTGGTAATATCTTTGAACTGCACGCCCGGAAGCGGAAAGTCGGGCACATTGCGAATCAGATCGGCATAGGGTGGTTGTGGCATGGTGTAGCTCCTACTGCTTGATGGCAAGTGTAGGGGGCCTCGCTACCAATTGTCAAAAGTAGATGGGCAGATGATGGCAGACAACGGCTTTCTCCCAACGATTCTCGAGCACAAGCGAACTGAAGTTAAGCGACAACAGCAGAAGATTCCCACTGCTGACTTGGTGGCGCAACTCCAAGCCGCAGCCCCAGTTCGTCCATTCAGCACGGCGTTGCGACAGCTGGGTCGCCTCGGCTTGATCGCTGAAGTCAAAAAACAAAGTCCGGCGAAGGGGCTGTTGGTGCCAAACTTTGACGCCTTACGTCTGGCCCACATCTATGCCGACAACGGTGCCGATGCTATCTCGGTCCTGACCGACACGCGCTTTTGGGGTGGTAGCTTGCAGTACCTCAAGGCGATCCGCACAGCCTTGCCAGACGGCCCACCGCTCCTACGGAAGGATGTCATTATCGATTCCTACCAGCTGTATGAAGCACGGGTTTACGGTGCCGACGCGGTACTGCTGATCGCTGCGGCGCTCGACGAACTGGCTCTGGCCGAACTTCATCATCTGACCTATCAGCTTGGTATGGAAGCATTGGTCGAAGTTCATACCATGGAGGAAGCAGAGCGCGTACTGCCACTGCGACCTCGCTTGCTCGGCATCAACAATCGTAATCTCCATACCTTTGTGGTTGATGTCGATATAACGCGTCAGATCATTATGAGCCTGCCAACAGCGGACCGGCCCATAGTCATTAGTGAAAGCGGCATTGGTGGCGAAGCTAACGGAGATCGCGAACGTTTGCGGGGGTGGGGTGCAGATGCTATACTGGTGGGTGAAGCGATTGTTACTGCGCCGGACCCGGCAGCAAAAGTACGGGCCTTAGCTGGACGACAAGGTTAATGCTGCCGATCGGTACGCTGCTTAATGTAGGAACGGTACTGCTTGGCACGCTGCTTGGTAGCAGTTTGGGGAACCGGCTACCGGAGCGCATGCATGAAACAACGCTGGTAGCAGTCGGGCTCATTACGCTGGCTCTGGGCTTCAAGATGGGGCTGCAGACCCATAACATCTTGATCACGCTGGGATCTCTAGCGACTGGCGGTATGCTCGGTGAGGTATGGTGCCTGGATGCCCATCTTGATGCGCTGGGCCGTTGGGTGGAAGCCAAGGTGACGGTCAGGCGGATGGGGCAGACGGGAGAAGTTGCTGAAGTAATAGCTTCTTCCAACCATTCAATTGCACATGCCTTCGTGACAGCGAGCTTAATCTTTTGTGTCGGCCCGGTAACGGTGCTCGGGGCAATCAATGATGGAGCCGGTGATTACCAATTGTTGGCGATAAAGGCCTTGCTTGATGGTATTGCATCCATCGCGCTCGCTTCTTCGCTCGGTTGGGGGGTCGGCTTGGCTGCCATTACGGTGTTCGTGTTTCAAGGGGCCATTAGCCTGGTGAGTTGGTTGGTTGGTCAAAGCGCAGCTACGCTGCTGCTTGGCCAAACTGTGCTGGCTGGTGGGCAAGCACTGCCGTTGGGCACCACCATGATAGCAGAAATGACGGCCGTCGGCGGAATGGTGATCATAGGGCTCGGGTTGATTCTGTTAGACCTGAAGCGCATCCGGATCGCTAATTTCTTGCCAAGTCTGGCACTGGCACCTGTCTTGGTGTTGCTGCTGCACTGGTTCGGGGTGCCGATCGCACCCTAGTGGATTAACAACGATACGTCGTGAGC
>JACDGP010000117.1 GCA_013821605.1 Herpetosiphonaceae bacterium | reverse complement strand
CAATTTGGCGGCCTCGCCTTGAGAACCGCCGATCAGGTCAAGGTGCAGCGTGGCACCCTGCAACTCAGACGCGGTGGTCTGCCGCACCTTTTCGACCCGGCGTTCCAACTCCTTCCTGGTCGGGGCCTGGACCAGGACCGCATAGGTCAGGAGGTGCAGCGCCTGCGTCCCCAAGTGCTCCAGGACCTGATCGGCCGCCTGAAAGCCGGCCTGCGACTCGGGATCACGCACCGCATTGGCCGTCTGCGTGGCAGCCCACAGGCGATTGTAGGCCGCCGTGACCTGTGACATCGCCCGGCCACGGGGGATGGTCTGAACATCGATACACAGGGCCAGGGGAATGTCGCCCAGCAGCACGCTGCCCCAGGTCTGGGGTGTCCAGCGGCCCTGCACATCATGTCCCAGCAGCACCGCGAGCCAGGGATACCCCGGTTCCTCCGGCTCCAAACAGGTGGCACGCTCGCGGTAGCGCCCCGGAATGAGCGCCGGCAGCGGCTGCTCCACGACCTGAGGTAAGCGAAAGGCGGTCCGGACGATCTGCGGCATCGTCTCGCGTTGGGTGGTGTTTTGCGGCCAGAACAGCGCGTAATGATCAACGACCAGCGGCGGGGCCAACTCCTCGATGGTGTCGTACATGTAGGCATAGTTCAGTGCCCACGGCCAGGCCCAGCCCCGGGGGTCGCCCTCCCGATACCACGGCGCGATGCGACGAGCCTGCGCTTGGAGCGCAGCGCGGAGCGGATCGAACGAGAAGCTGTGAACGGTTGAAATCAAGCGCGCGGGTCGCGTAAACGAGGCCCAGAACTGGCCCCACTTCATCGTGATGTCGTCTAAGCTCTCGTCGTACCCGCGCATCTCCACCGGGGTCAGGCGCAGTTGGACCGGCTCGGCCATTACCACCCTCCTTCACCCGCGTGCGGGTACCCGTCACCATCGTCCAGCGCCGGGCCGACCAGCGTCAGTCCCTGGCCGCCTGCCATCAAGACCGGCTGCGGTGCAGCATGGAGCGCGTCGTCAAGCACCGTATCAGCCCACCGCACGCCGTTGATCATCGTGCGACGACTGAACCAGCGCGCCACAAACAGCAGCCGAATCAGCACCCGCCGGCCGAGCAGCAGCCCGTGATACTCCAGGGTGAGGGCGACCGAGCCCACGATGATGAGCACGGTCGCGAGCATCCCAGCCAACGTATGGCCAAACAGCGCAGGCCCGATGGTGCGCCCGCCGATCAAGCTGAACATAAAGGTGATGGCGTTGAGCCACGACACCCGCCAGACCAACTTTTCCCGGCCGGTCGTGCCGATGAACGGCGGTAATTCTTGATAGCCCTCGGGACCAGTCATCCGGTCATCCTCCTTTCTTTGGTGCTGCCGGCGTCCCCAGCGGAGCGCTGCCCACCACCTGCGTCGGCGTGTCGGCGGTGGCGGCGAGGCGGAGCAGGAGGGTCAGGATGCTGGTCGTCTTGGCCGGGCCACTCACGCCCAGAATCAGCGCATGGGGGTTGCCCTGCCCTTCCTGCCACAGATGCCAAATCCGGGGCAGGCCGGGTGGTCCATCCGTCGTGCCGAGCAACGGCGGTCCTTCATGATCGTTCTCGGGTCCAGCCATGCGAACTCCTCCTTCTTACTTGAGCGCTGCCAGCCAGGCAACCAGCGTGGGCGCGGCCGTGACGAGCATCAGTCCCGCGCAGATGCCCCAGAAGTGGCCGCGCCGCTCCTGTACGAAGCGGGGCCACACTATCGAGACGGCCAGAAAACAACCGAGGATAATCATCGACAGGACGGCCAATGGGACTGCCATCCCCGTGATGGTGGTCGTCAGCGTCGAGATGAGTGCGGTAAACGGATCAGGTGGCATGTGTGTATCCTCCTTTTATTGATTGCTATGCAGCGTCAGGTGCCAGCGGGCACCGCCATTGGCCACGCCCAGATCAACGACCGCCATGGGTCCTTGCGGGGCCGCGACTGTGAGGAGTTGATCGATCGTCGCACCCGGCGCGACGAGGTCCGGATGCGTGGTCTGATCCTCCGGGGCGAGCTTGGCCCCGGTCCTACCGTCCCAAACACTGACCGCACTCCAATCAATGGGCGTGGGGGTTGTGCCTGGGTTCGTGAACTGGATGGTCAGCATAAGCTGGCGTGCGCCGCCGGGAGCCGCCATCAGATGCGCAGCGGTTACCATTGCGTGCAACTGCTGCGGGGCAGCGACGAGCACCGGCTGAACCACGTGGATATTGACTGATATACGTTCACCTCCTGTTCCGGCGAGGTGCCACACCGCTGGCCCCGCCGCGCTCATATCTGGCTCCACCGTGCGGTAGCGATAGATGACCCGTCCCGCTGAACCTTTCTGCCCGGCGGGGGCCAACGTGGGCCTCGGGCTGTCATCAGCCAGGTCCGCGAGCTGCCCGCCCCATTGCAGCTCGTCCACCAGCCCATCCAGTGGCAGCGGTGTCGGCTGGAGATTGGTGACCGCAACCTCAATTGCCACCTCGATCTGGCCGGGAGGGGTGCCCCCTGGGCCCGTGACGGTGGGTGTCACGACCCGGGCAGCCTCGACCGTGAGGATCGCACGCTTGCCCAACGCCACCGGCTGCCCCTCGGAGACGGACGAGGGCAGATCGGGCCGGTAGGAGGCGATCAGCACCTGCCGGTCACTGGAGCCAGCCGAGGCTCCAACACCACACAGGATGACCGTCAAGCCCGAACGTGTTTGGGCCAGCGGTGCGGTTTCCTTTTGTGGAACCGTCGCGACGGCATCCACTTGATAGCGCCGAAGGCTCCCGCTGTGCGACCGGATCAGGATCGCAGCCCCTCGCTGGGTGCGTCCGACCACCGGGCCGGCGTCGGGACCGACACACACGACCAGATTGGCAACCGTGCCTTCGAGCCAGGCCGCGTGGCCCGCATCGAGTTTCGGATGCCAACTGCCGTCCGGCCCAAGCTTGGTGGTATCCACGCGAAAGATGCCATCCGAGAACTCCAGACTCGCCGGGGCGATGGTGTCGGCCTTGATCGACAGCCCCGCCACGCTGGGCGTCCAGCCGCCCGTCCCCAGGAGACCGGCTGCGACCACCGGCTGTGCGGTTTGAAGGGCGGGCGCACCCGCAGCCGTTGTTTGCGGGGTTTTCGTACCGGCATTCGCTAGCGTCTTCGCCGACGCGTTGCTTTTGGGCCACGTCAGGTACATGAAGAGTGGCCCAAGCACGAGCAGGCTGACCAGGGCCACGATGCCCACGCCGCGCCGGACGTCTCCTCCTCCGAGGGTCGCGAAGCTGCCCAGCATCCCAGCGCGTGAGCGCGTTGTCGTCCGCCCCGCACGCTCGCCCTGCGGGTCCACCTCTACGGCGGGGGGCGGCATGCGAATGCGCCAGCCCGGACTTTCCAGCCCCGGTTCCGGTACAAAGCAGCGGCCACCTCGGTCTCGGCCATAGGCTTGCTCCAACAGCCTGAGGAGCAACTGCTCCTGCACCTCGTAGGGGTCCAGGCTGCCGGCACGCACCGCCTCGGCTTTGGCCGGCGCCAGCTTGGCCTCGTAATACTGACCAAACTCCTCCATCAGCCGGGGATCGAAGGCCCGAATGCGGGCAACCATGGTGGCACTTTTCGTCTGACGCGTCGCTTCTGGGTGGTGCATGCCGCCTCCTTAGGGCAGGGGCCACGGCAGGGCGGCCGTGGGCAGCAGAACGGGGGTCAAGGTGATCGGCGGGCGCTGGAGCTCACCCGGCCTGAGCGGAGCGACGAGCACCGTTTGCACAATGGGAATGGCCGGCACCGCCACCCGGAGCGTCGTGCCTTCGGGCGCCTGGAGCTGCATGTGGATGACGCCCCGGCGGTCGGTCAGCCCCTGTTGCAGCAGTTCGGTCGTCTGTGTGTCACTGACCTGGACGATCACATCCTGCACCCCATCCCCCTCATCACAGCTTTTCGAGCCGTTCTGGTCGAAGCACACTTGCAAGGTCAGATCGACCGACACCTTGGGGGCAGCCTGCGCCTGGGCGGCCGTCGGATCGGCCGGCGGTAACGCGACAATCTCGGCCTGATTCAAACCGGCCATCGCGAGGGGGGGATCAACCGCAGCGGGTGCGGCCGTGGGATGGCCCATCGGCATATCGACCACGCGAAGATCACCTGCCGCAACCGGCAAGCTCAGGAGGATCTGGGGATCGAATGTGATGACACTGACGTGCATCCAGCCATGACCACCCGCCGGCGTCATCACACCGTACCAGGAGTGATCGGCGAGCTGCTTATACATGTGGACAGTCTGCCCTTGGGCAAGCAGTTCCAGCACGGTGGAACCGCCGTTGATATTGGGCAAATCCCGCACGCGCGCCATAAAGACCGCGACCTGCGCCGTGGGGAAATTGCGCATGGGCGTTGGCAGTGGTCCAGCGCTCGCCGTCGTTGCCAGTTGTGGTGTGGGCATCACCATCCCACCGGGCGTCGCGGTCGCTGCCGGCAGGGTCGGCATCACCATCCCGCCCGGCATGCCCATCGGATCGGGGGTGGGAATTGAGGGTGCTGCCTGTGCCATCGTCGGTACGAGCACAAGCACAAGCAGGAGCAGGGAACATACGCGGTGCTTCATGGCTGTGTCGCATCCTTTGCTTTGGGGGGCGTCGGCTTGTTCAAGGTCTTGATGTCCTGATCAATATGCCGCCCTGCCAGTGGTCCGAGCGCTCCCGTCCGCTCCGTCACCTGGCGCGTGAAGATCGCACGCTCGACCGGCTGGGGGATGGTGCGACCCATGGCTCTGGCGAGTGCGCCGGCCTGCCCTACGGCTGGCAGATGGCCGAGCGCGTAGGCTGCGGCATACGAGCGGTCCGCTCCGCTGCCCCGCGCCATGCGATAGGCCGTGGCAGCCTGGAGACCCCCACTGGCGGCAGCCTTGCCCTGCTTCAAGACCTGCGTCGCTCCCGTCATGGCTGCGCCACCGACCGCTGTTGCCCCACCCGTGGTCAGGCTCGCTCCCGCCTGCATCACCTGGCTCGCTCCGGCGACATGCGCCTCGCTCATGGCACCCCCGGTGATCGCTGCGCCCACACCCATGAAGGCACCGGCGACGATCTTCCCGGCGACAAACAGAAAGGCGATCATCAGAAACAGGAACAGGAACATGACGGCCCAGAGCGCCGTCGCATCCTGCTGCGCGGCGACCGTGAAGGTAATCGCCATCACGACGCCTTCCACCGCCGAAATACCCCAACTCGCCATGAAGACCTCCAGAAGCTTGCGGCCAATGCCCATCATGATGTGCTCGACCGGGGCAAACCAGCCGAAGAGGGAGGCCAGAATGAGCCCGATGACCAGCACGCCGAGCGCGAGCGTCCACAGCAGATTGATCACACTCTCGATCAGCGCGAAGGCGATCAAGAAGCCACCGGCCCACATCCGTTCAACCCCGTGCCAGCCGAGCGCGTCCGCATCGGCCCGTTGTCCAGCCGTGTCACCGGCCAGCTGGGCAGCATCCTGGGGAAAGTATTTGGTTTTGAAGGCCACCGGCAGGTCGTCGGGCGGTTGGGTGCCGGGGTTTTGCACATCCGCCAGGTTGAAATATAAGTATGCGGCGGCCAGGTCAATGCCATGCAAGCCGGTTCCTAACGCCGGATCGATGGCGACAATCGGGGGCAGTTCCGTATCGACCGAGCCGCCCGACGAGCCGGGGACCGTAGGGAATTGGCCGCTGGTTTTTTGAAAAATAGCGGTGTAAATGCTGGACCCGAGATTGGCACGGGCTTGCTCAGCCTGCTGCCAGAGATAGCCGGCTGATGGGAGCAGCACGGGCACCAGGATCACATACAGGGCTAATTTGGGCAGGTTGATGATCCGCAAGCGAATGATGACCGTCAGGATCAGCACCAGCCCGGCCAGCACGATCGCCAGCAGATACACGCTTTGGGTGAAACCCAGGACGGTCTGGGCCACGGCATCGATCACCGGTTTGAAGCCGACGGTCGTCAACCAGTTCTGCACCTGCTCGATCATCAGCACCACGCTGGCCATCCCCCGCCAGGTAAACCAGCCGAGCGCTGCAACCTGGCGGTAGATCGTGAGCCACATTTCATCCATCGACTTGCGTATCCATTCGTCGATCATGTTCCCTCCTCCCGTGGTTGGGGGTGGGGTCGTCCCCACCACCCCGCTGCCCCATTGCCGCATCAGTGTCTCGACCGTCGTGATATAGCCCTGCGTGTTGTTCTCCGACGGCGGCGCGTACACGTACAAAATCTGCTCAACCGTCGTTAACCCCTTGCTGATGTAGCGCCGGTTGATGTAGCCGTACCAGTCGCTGATGGCATCCGGCCACGCGGCGTAGACAGCCCATCGTCCGTTGCAGCCGGTGGCCGGAGGATGGAGCGCGGCGTCGCAGATGAGGTTGCCCATGTTGTGATTCGCGACGGCCGCGCCGGTGGTGCCAAACTGCGACTCGTGGTCCCAGATGGCGAGCGCGAAGGCCGGGTCGATGGTAGCCTGAGCTCCCAGTTGGTAGATCTGCGTGGCATACGGGGCCAGCGGTGTACCGGCAACGATGCGCGAGACGGTCGCGCCACTGATGCTGGGCGGCCCCACCACGGTCGTTTGCCCGGTTTGGGCGGCCGCCCGTCCGGGCAGGAGCAGCAGCCCAAGCAGCAGGACCGCGCCCCACGCCTTCGTCATGGCTGCGCGAGCTCCGACGATTCCGCCTCGGGATGAGCACGTTCCCACCAGATGAGGCCGCCGGCGACCACGAGCTCTAGGAGGACTGCGCCGCCAATCAGCCACAACAGTCGAGCGCCCTGCTCCTTAGCGGCGGCCGCTCGTTGCGTCTGCCCGGCCATCGCGAGCGTCGGCGGGGAGGTCGTAATCTCAAACGTACCGCCCTGCTGTGCCGCCTCCGCCACGGTAATCTCTTTGCCCAGGATCGGTGCGAATGGTCGGACGCGATCAGTGTCCTTCGCAGCTAGGTCCCAGAAGGGCGTGGCCGGGACCGTGTGATCGGCGACCGTCGTTCCCCCAATCACAAAGCGCGCGGTATAGGCCGTGACCTCGGCCACCCGGAGACAAAAGCCGGGGAGGGGGGAACAGGCCGCGTCGTCGGTGGCACGATTTTGCTTGGCGACCGGCTCTATCGGTCGGCCATCGGCCAACGTCACCATCGTGTCGAACTGCACGACATAGTTGCCCCAGGGGAGATCCTGCCAAGCCGCACGGCCGGTCGCGTCGGTGATCTGGTGCTCATTGCCCATGGTCATCGCCGGCATCGTGCCTCCCTGCACATCCGGAATGACCAGCACATGCACGCCTCCCAGCGGCGTGCCGGATGTGTCGCGAACGAGGATCGTCAACTGCGTCGTGTGCGTCTCCTGGGCTGATGTGCCCGTACTGCCGGCAATGAGTGCGGCGACTACGAGCCACGCAAGGCTCAGGAAGGTGTGGGGATCCAATCGTTTCGAGACCATGGCGCCTCCTAGTTCGGCTGTAACACTTCGAGCGGGTTAATATCGAGCCCATTCGGCTGGATGACCGTGAGATGCAGGTGGGCGGCAGTGGAGCAGCCACTGGAGCCCATCGCACCCACGACCTGTCCCGCCCCGACTGCCGCCCCCGCTGTCGTGCCGAGCTGCGACAAATGCCCGAACAAAAACGTGTAGTGGTTGGCGTCCACGATCTTCTCGTAGTTGCCGTAACCGGTATGCGGAGCCATGGAGCCTGCCATCCACGCGCAATCCATGGAACCCGTATCCACTCCCGCGAAGATCGTCTGTCCCGCATGGGGAGCCATGATTGGCATACCGATCACGCCGGCGAAGTCGATGCCGTTGTGCCACCAGGGAGCTACTGTGGAGCATTGGGGAGCACGCACGCCCGTGTAAAATCCCGAACAGCCATACCCGCGGCTGATGGTTGTTCCTGGTGGTACGGGCCAGCCTGCCCGTCCAAAAACCGGGCTACCGCCGGGTGGTGCTCCGTTATAGGCGTCGGTCGGCGGACCACCAGCCTGGGAACAGGCAGGATCGCTGGTAAAGGTCCACCAGACATAACTGGAGCCACTGGCCCCCGTCCGCAGCGCGCCGTCACCCACCAGCGGCAATCCCCAGGCCTCAACGGTGCCTGGTGCTGTGAAGTGGATCGTGACACTGGTCGTGCCGGACGGCCAGCCCTCCGCCGGCGCCTGTGGCGGCACGCCATCCATGGACGTAGCGAGCCAGTGACCCTCGATGGAACGTGCTCCTTGTTGGACGGTGGGCACCTGTCCCAGGTCAAGTTGGAACGCGACGGGCTGTGCGCTGGTATTCTCAATTCGCACGGTGACGGCCTGATCACCGGCGCGTGTCGCCGAGAGGATGAGGGGCGTCGTCGGGACCTCCACACGTTGCCCGGCGAAATAATTGCTGCCCGTGCGAATGTACGGTGTTGCCGTCGGCACCGGTGTGCTATAGACCGGATGCGTCGTCGTTGGTGTGGGAGTTGGCTCACCGTTCGATGCGTAGCCGAGCAGGATGGTCGGCACCGGGCTTGGCGTCGGACACTGCCAACTGATGGGCTGGGTACGAATGGCGGGATAGCTATCGCTGACGTATAACCCGCAACCGAGCACGAAGACGTGGAGCAGCAGTACGAGCGCGAGCGTGAGGCGTGTGCGACGGGTCATGGGAGCTTGTTCTGGGTGACTAAGGCGGAGGGATTGCTCCACGCCACCATGATCTGAATGTCTCCGGCTGCTTGATCGATCTCCGACCACGCGACGAGTGCTAAGCCCGCTTGATTGGTTGTGGAGCGGGCATAGGCGACACCGATCCCATGCGGCTCGGCCGCTCGGCTGCGAGCGGTCGCGGCAAAGGCCCTGAGCGCCGGCTGATGGTGGATGTACGGCCCGGCCATGTCCGGCACCCAATGGTCCTGGACTAGGCGGCGGTAGGAATAGACAAGGTAGGTCGTTTCGACCATCCCAACCTGACGGTAGATTTCATACGCAATGACCGTTTGGGTCGCTGGATCATACAGCAGGGTGGGAGTTGAACCAGTGTCACTCTGTTGATACTCATCGCCGGGGTACGTGTCGATCAGTGGCTTGGCTGGTTCCCAGCTCCCGCCGCCATCGAAGGAGCAACTTGCATAATTACCCGAAGCGCCCCAGTAGCCCCAGGCCAGGCAGCCACCACGCGGCGTGGCGACGATGCTGGTCCAGTAGGGTTGCCACATACGCCGGACACTGGCACCGGGAACGCGGCCACTCGACCACTGCCCCACGCCCTGACGACGGCTGATGACGACCGCATCTCCCGCACAACCCGAACGACAGGCGGTGGCAATGGTGACGACCCCTCCCACAAGCGCCATGGTTGCGCGGGCGTGATTGTTGCCGGGCACCACGGTATCGTCCTGCCATGCGCTTCCGACTGGAGCTGCGCGGGGCCGCTCCAAATGATGGATGTGATAGTCGCTGTTGACCAGGAGATGGACGATCTGTGCTTGATCATCGATCATCACCTGTGAATAGATGCCCACGTCGGCGACGGGTAGCAACTCAGGTGGTGTCCACGTTTTGCCACCGTCATCACTCCAACTCAAGGCCGGGTGGAGATGACCCTGGGCAAAGGTCACATAGATGCGACCGGCCTGGTCAATCGCAATGCCGGGATTGGAGGCCGCGTCATACGCGCCCAGCGTGTTGACCTGGATCGCCGGCTCCCAGCGCTGGCTGCCTGGATGTTGCACCTTGACGAAGACGCGGTTCGCATCCGTGGTGCTCTCTGGCGGCTGGTTGACCCATGCCACGGCCGCCCACCCCTCCGTGGGATGGGTTGCGACAGCCTGAGCGAGATTACCCCCAGGGAGGTTCGAGAGGTTCTGCGGCAACGTGCCCGTGTTCATCGGCGGTCGCACCGTGGGGAGGACGGTGGGCATGCTGCCATCCCCACCCCCTCGTACCTGCTGCGCGTGAAGCGGGGCGTAGGGCGGTGGCGTAGACTCGCAGCTTGTCAGCCCTCCCACCAGAAGCAGACAGAGGGAACCGAAGGACCGACGGTTCACTGCTCGTTAGCTTTCCGGAGCGCCTGTTCCAGGATATGGAGCACGCTATACAGTTCGCGGGCTTTGAAACGAGTACAGACCACGTCCAGTTTTTCGACGATAAGCCGGATCGTCCTCTGGTCCAGCGTTATGGCTGCTGGCGGGTTGACTCGCTGCTGGCTTGCTCGCCGCTGTCGCTGGAGGACGGCAAGGCGGGGCCGTTGCTCACGTCGTTTCAGCATGTCTCCTTCTCCTCCGAAAAAGAAGGGCCAGGCGACGAAACATCGTTCGTCAGCTGGCCGCAAGATTTATCCCATCTGCTGGGGTAATTCAGTTGTAAGAGGCTTTACAGGCCCCGGTCTTTACAGATGGTATGCCATCTGCTACTATTCATGATTATTACGCACGTAGTGCAGTTTGTCAAGACGTATTAGCATCACATGCTTATTCAGCATGTTAAAACTTGTGGAGTGGGTATGGATACGGTAGGACAACTGATCAATGACCTATTTCAGACCCACCGCAAGCCGGATGGCAAGGAATATACACATAAAGAAATTTTTCTGGCGACCGGGGGAGCCATCGACCCATCTTACTTATCGAGACTCCGTCACGACAAGATTCCTAATCCAGGGCGAGAGACTCTTCTCGCTCTTTGTCGTGTCTTTAAGGTTCCACCCTCATATTTTTTCCCTGAATTGGAGCACTTGGCAGAAGGAGCCCCAGAGCCTACAACACCACAACTGCAGTTCCGGCTTGCTTTACGGGCTAGTCGTCTTCAACCGGATGTGCAGGAAAAACTTGAACAGCTCTTTCGAGCACTCCAGGGTGAAGACAAGTAAGCTAAGGGTGATTGAAGACTATGCAAGATATTCAGCATATTATTGACCGGCTCGTGGGGGATGGGAGTGAGGGGCTTACGTTCGAGAGAGTTCGTGGTGATATTGAGTGCGCTCGAAACAAACCACTCTTAATTGAGACGGATGTCATGCCTATCAGTATGACAGGCTATATTATCGCCTTGCAAGATGTTGATTTGATCTGCACCCGTCGGGGCATGACCGTTTTACGGACCCAGTTTGTCATCCTACACGAACTGGGACATATGCTCCTTGGTCATATTTCACGATTGACCAAGGAGGCTCCTACATGTACCTACGATGAGTTTATCAAGCACCGTAACCTAAAGTATGCGGTACACCGAAGTTATACCAATATGTACACATCGCCACCAGAGCGGGCAGCGGAGACGCTAGCGACGGCACTCTTTGAAAAGATTCTGCGCGATGACAACGAACACAAGCACATCCTTCCAGCATTATTTGTAGAATTATTATGAGTGTTATCCACCTTTTAAGGATGATTTGTCTTTGGTTAGTCATTATTGCGCTACTGAGCTTTGTCCTGAGAAGCTTCCGAGATAAACACCCAATTGTACGGACATCAAGATCGTACATCATTATAGCTATTCTATTGATTACTATTGCGACAATAACGTCTTCCCAAACACCTACAACACTCTTAATGCGTATGATTTGTGTTATTACTACGCATCAATCAATGATGTTTGTTTACTTCAGCTTCAGGTTTCTAGATGAACAATATTCTTTATGGCAACTCATCAAGAGTAAATTATATGTATTTGTACTATTACTTACCTCTATGACGCTGGTGTTGGAATATCTTAGACGAGACAACCTCGGTTCATTCATCGATAATGAAACGTTCCGTCCAACTATCATTTACTATATGTCTTACGTCTTGTTTTACTCAGTAGTATTCATAGTCAGTATCCTCATTCTCCGAATGAATTGGAAATCTTGGGGTATCAGCAGTGCCGTAATCTACCGCAGCCGCATGGTACTGAATATGCTTACATTCGGGCTTATCTGCTGCGGCCCAGTTCTCGTATATGTCAATTTACTATTCAGCATATTGTACGGTGATAAGTATCGACTTCAACTCAACGAGCTATACCAAGGTCTTAAAATAGTGATTGGACTTACGGTTATCTCTACCGCGAGTGTCGCATCACTCATCACTGCATGTACTAAAGCACTCCGACCCCTCCACGCCCGGTGGGAGGCACAACAGCAGCTTGAAATTCAGTATTTGTGGGTGAAGATAACGGACGTTGTTCCTGCCATCCGGTTGTCCCCTGAACCGCAAAGTACTCTACGCTGCCTCATTGAAATTGATGATGCCCGCGAGATCATCTGGAGCCATCGTGATCGTAGAACCGTAATCACTGCACGGGAAGAAGCAAATTTGCTATATCACTTATTGCAAACCGAGACAATCTTCAGCAACGCCGGTCCCTATCGCCCACCGTCAACATACTATCGAACTGCAAAGCATAATCATTTCGTTGTCAAGCAATTAAAGCACTTAGAACAGAGGTATTCTAGAACGAATGGCACACGTGAATCATCGCAGACAACAACCTATTCCACAGCTTCCCGGCCTCCCATTTCTCGGGAATCTTAAGGCATTTCGACACAAGCGACTTGATTTATTACTGCGCACGAGTTGGGAGTGTGGTGATATAGGGATCTTCCGCGTCGGTCCTTGGCCAGTCGTCTTGCTCAATACACCGCGCTACGCCTACGAGGTGCTTGTCGAGCACAACGACCACTTCGAGAAATCGCCCTTGCTTCGCACCTACCTCCGTCCGTTGCTCGGCAATGGCCTCCTGACTGTCGACCAGGCTGAGCATCGACCGCAGCGCAAAATCATCGCGCCGGCCATGCAACATCACCGCGTCACCTCCTATGCCGACGTGATGGCCACCTTTGCGGCGCAGCTTCAGGCAGCATGGGCCGATAAGCAGGTGATCGACGTGCATTACGAGATGACGCGTTTGACCCTCTGGATTGTGGGCCAGACGCTCTTTAACGCCGACGTTCGAGACGAGACCACCAACTTACGGATGACAATGGATGAGATTGCGCGCGTGGCCGCCGAGCTCACCACCACCCTCATCCATCTCCCTGCGACCTGGCCTACCCCACGTAATCTCCGCTTCCGGCGGGCCATTCAGCAGATCCACACCGTGGTCGATCGCGTGATTGCCGAGCATCGGCAGTCCGCCGTTGACCCGGGGGATCTCCTCAGCATGCTGCTCCACGCGCAGGATGCCGACGATGGGCGGGTCTTGACCGACGCGCAGGTCCGGGATGACGTGCTCACCTTCTTGATCGCGGGTCATGCAACGACCGCGACGGCCCTGACCTGGTGCTGGTACCTCCTGGCCTTGCACCCGGAGGTCTACCGCCGGCTGTGTGCCGAAGTTGACCTGGTGCTGGACGGACGGCTCCCAACAGCTGCTGATCTGCCCAATCTGCCGTATACCTTGCAGGTCTTCAAAGAAACGCTCCGTCTGTATCCGCCCGCCTATGCGATCTTACGCCAGACCGTCCAGCCTCTGGATCTCGACGACTATCACCTCCCGCGCGGTATGCGAGTTGCGATCAGTCCCTATACCTTACATCGCCGGCCGGACGCCTTTCCCGATCCGGAGCGCTTTGACCCGGACCGCTGGACGCCCGCGCGGGAAGCCCAGCTCCCCCGCTATGCCTATCTACCCTTTAGTACCGGCCCAAGGAATTGCGTGGGGAGCCACTTCGCGCTGATGGAAGGGCAGATGGTTTTGGCAACGATAGCACAGCAGGTTCGCTTTACGGTTGCTCCCAACCAGCAGATACGGCCGGAACTGCTGACCGTGGAGAATCCGGGGAGGGGCATTCAACTTATCGTACACCGGCGAGCGGACCGGTAAACGCCCCGAGTGGCAGGCTATGGTGACGAGCGGGAAGCCTCCTTCCTGCACGCCTTTCCGCCGCCCTCGCTCGTCTTCGTCTTCCCTGCAGCGCAGCTGCATCGTCAATTCGACGTGAAGCGATGCAAGAAAGAATACAAGCAAAACAGGCGAGCGAGCGGCAGAATCAGCGATGGAAGGCGAGCGGCGAAGAATCACAGTGGCGGCGGTGGTGTACTCTAACAGCTACAGCAGCGGAAAAACGCTCCAGATAGAGACGGGGACCAGCACCACTATGTTGCCATTCCGTCGCCAAAACGATGCCGGCGCTATCACCTGCTACGCATTCTCCATGAATTGCCACGATTCACCGGGGACGCGCGTGGCCACCGTACGCTGCCCCTGGCGAACAGCAAGCAAATCGTCTCGGGTACTCATCGCATCACCGGCTGCGCCCGCAGCCTGGAGCGTTAGATATTCCCCAAGCTGCCACCAACTCGACCGATCGAGCGGCTGTCCTTCAAGCCACTTGGCTAGGACGAAGAGCTCATCTACCATCATCCACTCCGTATGATGCCTTGGGCGTTCCCTGATGGCGGCAATGCGGAAGTAGCCCGCCCGCGCACCCTTCTTCAGATACTGCAATGATAGCATCAGCAGTATCGTTGTTGTCGGTCTGCCGGAGCGCGTCACACAAGCGGAGCAGGCTGGCCGTGTCCCAGCTTGTGATAACGCCTAGCTGCACACGGGCCAGCTCGTAGCCAGCGACGTGCGCCATGTCGCAATCGATGAGCAGGTTTTCGATCTGGGCCTTAACGCCATCGGCCTTGACTTTAGCTGCAAGCTCATCGGCCTTGTGCTGATTGTAGCTTTCCAGCAGATCGGCAATCTCGGTGCGGTAGGTCGGTGCGGTGTTTGGTATGGTCGCCATGGTCGTATGCTCCCTTGGGATGGGGCGGGTCATGGTGGCCCGCCCATAGTGGTCTAACGAGAAGTGGGGGAATTGTCGGTCGTCGGTCGGCGTGTTGTCGCCAAAAAGCGGCGGATCATGCGGCGTTGCGCGTGGCGTGCTGCTTGGCTGAGGCGGCAGTATTGATCAACGTCCTCGACCCTGCCGAATTGGCGCAAGCGCCTAGCGGCATCATCGGCACGGATGGCAAGCCGGGTGTGGAGTGTGAGTGCCTCGCGATAGAGTGATGTGCTCATGGCGGTGCTATCCTTTCAGAATGGGGTAGGGCGGGCCGTATGACCCGCCCGGGGCGGTTTGGCCTAGTAGCTGAGCTTTTCCTGGCGGTCGCGCTCGTCAAGATCGGGGGTATCACCCTGGTAGTAGGAGGGCAACGGGGCGGGATGGTCCCAGCCGGTGGTGCCGTCGCCGTAGGGACTGTCGCCTCCCTCGGCGAGCATGCCAGCGTTGCTATGGGTAGCGTAGTGGTGGTCAAGGTAGGTGTGTCCAACGGTCGTGATGACATAGGGGATGGGCATTGAGGCGTCATAGTTAGCCGGGTAGTCGATGGCGTTGTCCAGGGCGTCAAACTTGGCACAGAGAATTGCGTCGTACTCGGCGTCCTCGTCCCGCCACAGGGCCTGGAGTGCCTCGCTCGCGGCTGCCCACTCGACGCGCGCCCGTTCCTGCGTGACCATCGCTGAGCGATACGCTTGGAACTGTTCCGGGGTGGTGTTGGCGTGGAGTGTGTCTTGGAAGGCGGCGGCGCGGGCCTCAACTGCGGCTTCGTAGGCGGCCTTGGTGGTCTCGACGAGGTTGACGGCTGCGGCTTCGGTAGTTACGATTGTGTTGGTCATGGCGGGATCTCTCCGTTGTGACTAAGGGGTAGTGAGTGGTCTAGACTTGCTACCCCGTTTCTTATATTTGTAGTATACTCCTGTTTATTACACTTGTCAATTACTAGTTTGTCAATTGACAGAAACTCGTCTATCCTGTATTATTGACGTATGCAAGAAACAGGTGCACCAATGACACCCGAACTGTTCACGACGTCGCAAGCTGCTGCGTATCTTGGCGTCACACGCCAGCACGCCCATAGCTTGACCAAGCAGGGCTATGGCACGCGCTACGGCTCGGTCTGGATGTTTACCCGCGAGGAGCTCGACCGCTGGCGGGCGCAGCCGGCAAAAGGACCGGGAGGACGTCCCCCAAAAGCACACGCCGGGACGCTGGCCCAGCTGACCCCGGCGTAGCACTCCAACCCGAGGCCGCGCAATTGCTGGCCACTCTCACACCCGAGCCTATGACCGTGACCCAGCTCTCAAAAGCGTTACGTATGCGGCCGACCCAGCTGGAGCAGGTGCTCGCTCAGAACCGCGATAGGCTCGAAGCGCGGGGAATGGTGCTACACGGTGCAACCAAGAGCGATATAGCCCGCGCTATCAAGCTGCCCAGCGTTAGCAATGGCGACGAGCCAACGTACTACAGTCGTATCTCTCGCGACCAGGAGCAGCATCATGCGTGACTTGACCTTATCTGACCTCATGACACCCGGTGGTGGGCATGGCCTCCTCATGGATGAAGGCATGAGCTTTGAGGCGGCCTACGACCTCATCGCGGAGCGTGCGGCCGAGCCCGATTTTCAAGCCGTGCTCGATCTCTATGGGGCACGACCTGAAGGCCGCGAGATCCTCCAACTGGCGCGCGCCTATTGGGACAAGGCCGGCCTGCCCTGCCCATGGGATCGGGTGTTGGATCTCGGGCCGGTGTACTAACGAACAAGCAGCCCTCCGACCTCGAACCGTCCGTGGTCAGTGACGCCGGCGTTATCGTCAACGAGGAGCAGCACCATGAGCGATGAGAGCTTATCCACCCTTCTGTCGCCGCACTCGTATGCGGGCTACGGTGGGATGGTAGCCGATGGCCTGACACCCGCACAAGCCTTCGATGCTGTTGCAGAACGTGCCGCTACGCCAGCGTTTCAAGCGATGATTGCTCGCTTCCAGGCATCCGCTGTCGGTCGTGAGCTGCTAGTGGACATTCGTTCCTGGTGGGATGCTGAAGGCTTGCCGGTGCCGTGGGATAACGTACTCGACATGCCCCAGGTACGCGACGCGAGCGAGGGGTAGGCGCTGCCAGCGTGGCCGCATGTCGCGTTCGTGTCGGGTGGGAGCGAGCCATGCGGAGCGGGCATCCTCTGCCACACTGCCCATACACACCACACCACCGCACACCACACACGGTGATCCCTGTGGGGCAGGAGCGGAGACAGGCCACAAGCAGATCGCATCACGACGGTCAAGGATGCCGGAGCGCAGCGGAGGCACTCGCGTAGTCCTTGACCAAAGTGATAGCGTAGCCTGCTGGCCTGGTGGAGCGTATCGACGCATGAGGCGACGGCTATACAGGTAGTGCCGTTCCCCTGCGGTTGGCCGGCGCACCGGCGAGCCGCCTCTGACGAGGAGCCTAAGAAAGCTTTTATTCTGCACACGGGTGTCCCGAGCGCGTACGTGAGGGATTGCCGTGTGCGTCCTGGCGAGTGGTGCGAGTGGCCGTCAACACTGTACACCTGCTGCCACCGGTGGTTCAAGCAAGCGCAGGCACACCCCTCCACCTTTGATGATAGCCCTGGTAGGGGTGTGCCAAGCGTGGCCCAGCCGGTGATCAATTCCATCTACCCACTCTGGCTGCGGGCGATAGAGACGCTCGTATGCTGCACAGCTCGCAACGACCGCAACGCCGTCAACGCTGCCTACAGGCAACTGGATCTGCGGGAGCATCTAGACATGTACACGCTTCCCCGCTCGTCTCGCACGTCCTCACGCTGCGCCAGGCCAGCAGGTACGCTTACCACACCGGTCAAGGGTTGCTCACGCAATCCCGCTGCGGCGGGACTTTCGCCCTTGACTCGGCATGGTGCGCTCTGCTTGTGGCCTGGCTCCGCTCTGGCCCCGCTGGGAGGACGGTGTGTCGTGGTGTGGTGTGTTTGGTGGGGATCAGGCGTACAAAGATGAAGGCGCAATACCTCACTGCGCCCCACGCGATTCAGTGCATCGCAATGCGGTGCATTGTGCGTGCGCTGCTCCGACGAATAAAACGGCATAAAATAGCGACACGGTAGTGCAAATACACACCGTTGTGTGCTATCATAGATATATATGTCGATGGAGAAAGGAACGGGTTATGGCAATGCACGACCACACAGGACGGCTGCGCGTAGCGACAAGTGAACGTCGCACCGGCTGGCTTGGTGCTGCCCTAGCACGGTTCCGGCGTCGCAAGCCTCCCACCATCAAGCTTTCTGAACGTGATACCCGAGCGCTTTTGGACTCGGAACACAGTGCACCACCAATAAGCCCAGCTCTACGTGCGGCAATGGAATTGCATAAACGAGACGTGATAGAACGCTAGTTTTATGCCATATGAAGTTGAGCCGCTCGGGAAACACCACAACCGAGCGGCTTTTACATGTGGTGTTGAAGCGCTTGATTGTGAATTTGCAGGATAAGTGGCCATGATTTGGCTCATGTCCAAAGTTCGTGAAGCGGGTAGCAGGGCATCGTTCAGGCGGCAAGTAACACTCGCTGTCGCAGCAAATCGAGCTTAGCGCGCCCGTACATTTGGCGCTTCAAGAGCTTCAGGCGT
>JACDGP010000116.1 GCA_013821605.1 Herpetosiphonaceae bacterium | reverse complement strand
ATGAATATCGTGCGGTTGCTCAACTGGTTGGCAGGGGTACCGAAGGCGAAGACGCAGTCGTCGCCGTTCGTCCGACTGTATCGTACAACCGCCTAAAAGAGGCAGGTAGATTCGCCACCAATGTCAAGCTGCGGGTGAACCACATTCAGAGTATCAAAAACATCGCATCGCTCGCAGAGTTCGAACGGGATCTCATCCGCGAACGAACCAATGCGGGCTTGACAGCGGCACGTGCCAGAGGGAGGAACGGTGGTCGCCCGAAAGGCGTCGATCAAAAGAAGCAGCAAGCGGCGCTGGCGCTGAAGCAAGATACTCAGCGCAGCGTGCGAGAGATTTGTGAAATCGTTGGCATCTCACGCAATACCTATTACAAGTACACGCGGCCGGAGAACCAGCTCCTGCTCCAGGCGAGCAGTAGAAAACGACACTGAGGCACAGACCGGTTTCGTAACGGAGAATTGTCCTCCACCGGCGAATTCGGACAAGCCGTGAAATCATGAACGTCTATGCCCTCGTCCATACCCCCGGGTTTTTAGTGCTCTCATGCGTATGGGGCTTTTTGCTTAACCCCCCATGCGCACTAAGCTAAGGCCATTGGTCCCAAGTGACGGACCAGAAGAAGGTGTCAAGGACCACGTTTCCCTCATCTCCTACTGAACGAGGGCCAAGTTCTGGCTCGATTCGAGATTATGATCGTTGTTCAGGCGCTTCGATAGTGCTGGTTCCGCGCACTGGATGGTCAGTTCATGCCGAACCCACGCTCGAAAATGGACAACTTGGACGTTGACAGGCGAGCAAATACCTTAGCTTAGTGCGCATGGGGGCTTTTTGCTTAACCCCCCAAAACGGTGCATTTGGCCTCAGCTACCCCTCGTCCACCACTGAAACAATTGATTGCTTGGCTAACGCCGCGACCATGGCGTCCACATCGATCAGGTCTGTTCCGGTCATGAACTCATACCGGCCATAAAAGTTGATGTGCTGCCATGCCATCGGCGAGACGTGGCGGATCAGCGCTGCGCCCGCGGTGTCACCGACCGCTTCTTTGTGGGCGACCAGCCGCGACAACAGTGTCATGTTGTAGTACAGGATGCAGTTGGTGAGCAAGCGGCTACATTCGTTCCAGATCTGTTGCTCGTCTTCGGTCGTGAAGCGCAGTTTGCCAAAGTTCGCGTAGGACACGGCGCGGTGCAACTGGTGATACTGCTCACCGCGATTGAGCGCATGCTGGACGTTTTTCCGCAGCGGTGAGGAGTCCACGTACTCCAGGAGGTAGCGACTACTGATGCAATTGTCGTATTCCCAGAGGGCCTGACGCGTTTTGTTTTTGCGGGCATAGGCGTTAAGCTTGCCAACAATAATACTCTGCGTCGTCGTCTTGCGCGCCAGTGACACAAAAATCCGTTGCAGATTGTCCCATTCCTCCACGATCAGCTCCGTGTTCAGTTTCCGGATCGGCTTGAGGATCACGTCGCCATACTGGCTCGGATGGTGGAACCCATACAGTCCGGTGCGCAGCTGGTCCTGAATGCCTTGATAGCGCGGCGCAAATTGAAAGCCGAAGAGATGCAGCAGCGCAAAATTCACCTGGTTCGTGCCATGCGTATCCGTCGAATGCATCGTCGGCTGGATGTCGCTCGTATTATTGAAGAGCAGATCGAACACAAAATGACTCTCATGCTCATGGGCTCCAATAATGCGCGCCGTCACCGGCACATGGTTTGCCACCAGCGTGTAGGCCACGACCCCTTTTTTGAGGCCGAAATATTTCGGCGAGTCACGGGCATTGAAGGTGGGCCGCGCGGTCTCGAACTTCTGCCCATCGCTACTCGAATGCACCACCCCGCCGAGATCATAGTGCCGGAAGAGTGGCAGAGCTGCGATCGCATTGCTCACACAATCGTTGGCCGCTTGCAGTGTTTCGAGGCGGAGGAAGTTCTCCGAGGTCCCGCTGAGCAGATCGAAGCCGATGTCGGAGATGTCACCCATCCGTCCCAGCCCCATATTGGTGCCCCAGGCAATCAGGCAGGCACGAATGCGCTGCTCATCGACGGCCTGTTTGCTATACCGTCCCACAACATGATCGAAGCACGCCATGAATGGACAGTGCTGGTTGACGAAATGGAGGAGACTGCCGATCGGCACCTGGCGCAGGGTGTCGAAGAGCGGGTGGTTAATAGACTCACGGCTCGTGGGATACTGCAGCGTCCAGCGCGGACGGTGCCCCTGCCGTTTGATCTGGAAGGCCGTGTTCTCCCCGGCTGCAATGCGCCGGTTGACGGCGACAATGCGCTCCTCCAGATCACGTTCCAGCTCGGCCAGGTGCTCGCGGATCGGCTGGCGCAGCAGCGCGACCCCCGTCTCGGCCAGCAACGCGTCTTTGTGCTGCCACTGCTGATCATCCAGCAGATCATCCTCGAAGCTGCGGAAGCGCACGCTCGTGCGACAAAACAGATCGCCCGCTTCGAGGCCATTCCGGAGCAGGCGATAGACCAGGAACTCGTAGCGATCGGGCAAGAACTGTTTGTGGCCGGCCGCGTCGCGTCCATACAGGTAGCGTTTGTCCCGCAGGGGGATGCAGCGGACGGGCAGGTCCGCCGGGTCGATCTGCCGCAAGGAGCGCGCCTGCTGGAACGTCTCCTTCAGCACCTGCACGGCAGCCAGGGTGGGTGCCGTCACCCGTAGGGCGGCGAGATCAACGGCGCGCACCAGCGGGCGCAGATGCCGTTTAAAGCGCCGCGCCATGCGGTCAATATGCTCCCACTGAAAGGCCGTTTCGTCGAAGCTGGCCTCGGTGGCAATATAGTCCGCGACGCCGGCTAACCGATCGCGCTCAAGTATCGCAAAGGCGGTGGTCTGGACCGTAGCAAAGGCGGTTTCTGGCGCGTGGTCGGTGAGAAAGAGTTGCAACACGCGGCCCGCTTTCGGCATATCTTGGTTGCGCGTGATGCGCTGCGCGTAGACCTGGTCCTTGGCCGCCGCTTTCGCTTCCTCACTGTATTGGTTCACCAAATGAATGAAGCAGGTGAGCACATTGTCGTTCAGGCGCTGATAGCGGTGGAAGGCAAAGCAGAGCAGGTAGAGCTGGATCATCGGCGCAGCAAGTTGCTGGAGGCGGAAGACAGAATAGTAGGTCACGAGGGAGGCATAGTAGCTAATCCCTTCATTCGAAATGGTCAACTGCGGCACAATGCGCATGGCCAGGTGATACAGCGGCAGGAGGTGCTCGCCCCGTGCGATTTCCCGGCGCATTTCGCCCAGGCTGAAGTCTTTTGGCGCGCGTTTGAGCTGCGTGAGGAGATAGAGACCCTCGGCCGGAGCAACCAGGGCATCCAGGGCGGCGCGATCAGCAGGGGTCAACGCGGTCTGGAGAATCGTCGTCAAGCGGGTCTGTTCCGCGGTCAGCGCCTTGCCAACGACCTCCTCTTGCAGGACGGTATAGCCTGGGCGAACAATGCGTTGCTCCGTGAGCACGTGGAGCACCTCGCGGAAGACATAGATCGGTTTGCTGCTGATTCTGGCGGCCTGGACAGCGCGCAGCGTCAACTGCTGGCGGTCCATGGCGGTGCAGAGGCGGTAGTGCAGGTGATCGAGAATGACATGGCGCTGTTTGAGGATCGTGCGTTTCGTGGGTGGCTGGAGGCTCGGGTGTCCCACTGTCGGGAACCAGCGGTCGAGAATGTGGCGGACATCGTCGGCAACGTCGTGAAAGGTAAAGCGAAAAAAGAGCTGTTTGGCTTTGAAGTAGCCAAGCTGGAGGATAAAAAAGAGCTGCACCGACACTCGCTCGAAGCCAAAGCAGAGCTCCTGCTCCCGCAGGGTGAGCGCAAAATACTCGGTACGGTCGTCGTCGGTGAAGTGGGGTCGCGCGTAGAGCGCGTCGATTTCCTCGTCCTCGAGAATCCGTAATCGCTTCGGTAGTGGACTCGCTTCCGAATTGGTCACGCATCCCCCTCTTGAGCGAGCAGTGTGGCCCACCGACACCACAATGATGCGAGAAAACGCTCCTATCCTAGCACTATTTCTCGGCGATGGAAATAGGGGTTTCTTTTCGACAGATACTGTTTAAAATAAACAGAAACTGACGTTTTATGCGCTCAGGGGGCTGGGGAGTACCAAGCAAGGAACGTATCCCATGCACTATGCCTATATTCGCGTGAGCACCGACAAGCAGACCACCGAAACACAACGCTTCGAGATACTCAAATTTGCCGATGCGCACAAGTTCAGCATTGACCAGTGGATTGAAGAAACCGTCAGTGGCACGAAGAAGGTGCAGGAGCGCAAATTGGGGCTTCTGCTGCCGACCCTCCAGGCGCAGGATGTGCTCATCGTGACCGAAATCAGTCGCCTGGGCCGCAGTCTGATGGAAGTCATGAGTTTCTTGCACGTCTTGATGGAGCGTGAAGTCACGGTGTACACGATCAAAGAGGGCTATACCCTGGGCAACAATCTGAACTCGAAGGTGTTAGCCTTTGCCTTCAGTCTCTCGGCAGAGATTGAGCGGGCGATGATTTCACAACGGACGAAAGAGGCGTTAGCCCGCAAGCGACGGGAAGGGAAGCGCCTTGGGCGACCTAAAGGTGCGCTGTCGAAAACCACCAAACTGACGGGCAAAGACGCTGTGATCAAAGATCTCTTAGCCAAACGGGTGGGAGTGAGCGCCATTGCTAGAATCCTGGGAGTGCATCGCCTGACGGTCGCACACTATATTCGAAGCCGCGGATTATAGAATGCACCGTTTTGGGGGGTTGTAGGGTAGGCGGGATGTCTTACGGCATCCCACCCCCCGTGGAACCGTGCGTGCCGGTTTCCTGGCACACGGCTCGGGCAGGTTGATACAGGTTCAGAGGCTCCAGGTGTGGGCCTTGCGACCGCATGGCTCCGTTCATACGCCGCGGCGTACGTCTAACATGTACCATGCTTTGCACCCTTTCCACTGTCTCCGTATTCCCCGTCTTGCTTCCGTTAGCATCCTTTCAGATTAGGTATCACCCTATCCAGCCGGTTATCGATTCCCGTTGCCTTTCGGCTGCTGGCCTTCGCTGCTGAAGCAATCCCTTCCCCCCTACGGATATGTGCCGCCGTTGCCGTTGGCCTACGAGATTCCGCTCGACCGTATGGGGGTTATCACGTTCCACATCCTCAAGATGCGACCGACGTAGGCGTCCTCTATATCGCGGTGGGTCTCTGGTGTTCCAGAACCTGTTCAGTACGACCAGGTTCCTTGCCTGCACATTGCTTGCTGGCAGGCTCTCCCCACATGTCCACCGTAGTGGGATGCTCTCCCACACTTTCACGTTCCGGTGGTTGGGTTTGACGCGACCTCAACGAGGATTCACTTGCGTTCGCCCTATCGGTCTTTCCCTAGCCTGTAGCTCCGGTGAATCAGAGCCCTTGGACATTACCACCCCTGCTTCATACCCCGCCGTTACCAGCGACGCACTTGGGGTTGGGAACCGGCTTGAACACTGACCGGAAGCGGTGCTACCCGCTCACTCTCTGGATGCGACTTCGTGTCGCACAAGCAAAAACCCCCAAAGTCAGCATACAGGTCGGCAATAACCTCCCCGATGCTGCCGCGCGCGATCCGCATGCGCGTTTCCTTCGTAGCGAGCTGCCGGATGCGGTCGGCGCGCTCCGGTTCATCCTTTTTGATGCGCCCGATATCCCGCACCACTGCCCCCGTCAGACGTTGGCCGATGCCGGCCTCAATCGCGGTGTAGATTTGCAACTTGATCAACCGTTCCATGCCGCGCCCCAGCTCCTGCTTGACCGTCGAGGCAATGATGGGGGCTAGGATTTCCCCGGGTGACTGGTCAAGGCCGATGCGTACCAGCGTTTCAACGGCTGCACTAAACGACGGAATCTGGTGCTGTTGCTGGTAGGCGTCAATGCGATCACTCGTCGCCTGGGTCAACCGCACGTGGCTAGGGATGGTGCCCATTCTCCGCTTGGGCATAGCAAAACTCCTTCCACTTCTGGGAGCCGTTTCACCTGGTCGCGGGCGTGGGCTTCCCAAATCACGCGTTTGAGCGTATTTAGGAAGCCCTTATCTTGCTACCGCTCTCAAGCGGGGCTTCCCACGAGCGAGGCTGCGCCCAGCCCATGCGACGCGCCCCGCCGCTCGTGTTTCGCCTATTGTAAAGCATTATTGTCGCTATCTGAGGCCAAATAAGTTACGCGACAGCTTGCTATAGTAGGTTAATTCGTCTGGATTGAGCACACCTGGAAGCTTGATCGCTTTTGCTATTTCACTGCGGGTTGCTACATGCAAGTGCAGGCCACGGTGTACCAACTCATCTTTATGCATGATGATGAGCTGCTCAAAATCGGCCTTTTTCATCTGGAGGCGCTTGCAGAGGGTTTCGATAGTCTGCGGTTCAGGTGTAAGGAGGTGCAACAGGTGTGCAGCATCGTCCTGCATGGGTTGGGCTTCCTGGTGAACTGCCTCGGCGATGAGCTGCGCTAGCAGAGCTTCCGGGTGCATGTTGCGCGTAGCTGCCAGTTCCCGCAGGTGGCGTGCAGGCGTTTCTGTGAGCTTATAGGTTGTCTGCGGCCGTCCTGCCCCTGGTCGTGCTCCCCCGCTGCGCTCCTTAACACCTGCCATACCAACGCTCCTTTGCTCCTTTTGATTGTAGCTCATTTCAAATAGATGGGCAAGGGGTATTTCTGCCACTTTTCAAATGAGAGGGAAGCATGATCGCTTTTGAAAAGTACCCTTTACATACGCAATACGTGTTGACTTCTCCCAAAAATCACTACATAACTTTAGCAGTACTACCCTCAGTCACTGCCACTTTGACCTGCGTGCTATACTCACCACGAAATCCCCTCACATCAAACCAAACTATCTACCCCCCGGAAATGTGAAACAGCGTGGTTTCAAGACAGGGTCCTGATCGCCTCAACAATTCCCCCACCTACACGATCCGTTGTGGAATGCCGGCTATCGAATGGTTAATGAGCAATAGCCTGAACGCGCACGGCTTTCAGCAAGAAGCTACAGCATCCATCCTTGTGCTCGTCGATGCACCTCAGGGCTCCGCTTTACGGGAGTTGGAGCATATGGACAACAAAGGGCGACTCGTCATCGTGACGACCCATAATCCATGTCCAGAATACTGGGAGGACCTTTGGAGCTTCCAGCCAGCAGTTCTCTTAGTCGGCGACAGCCTAGGGGACGAGCTGCATGATGCGATCACACGTGCCGCGCAGGGAGACCACTACCGCTCGACCCCTGGCTATTCGACGGTACTAACAGTTCCAGAGCGTATTGTGCTCCACTATATCGCCCGTGGCTGGTCACTTGAGCGAATTGCAGAAGCACGTGGTGTGAGCTCGAAGACCGTCAGCAACACGATCACTACCATCTGCGAAAAGCTCGGACTATCAGACCGCTCTGCGGCAATGCTGTACTACTGGGGCCGTCTTGATCTACTCGTTTGAAGTGTTTGTATCTCCAGTATAGCTACGAGCGGGAAGAATTCCCGAAATTTCGGGAATTCTTCCCTTGTATTAAGCTGTAGTCATGGTGTAAGGTTAGTTAATCAGCCACCCCCAACACCTCAATATTCAGTCCTAAGACAGCCAAGGCTCAAGTTTTGGTGACGAAGGAGGATAGGATCACTCAATTGCCTTAAGGGAACGAAGGGCAAAAACTTAGCAAAGTAATCACGGTTCAACATACCCCCGTCACACCCCCTTCACAATGGAGACAGGTAATGCGTTCAACTGCTTTCCCCATCGGCTACCGCTATCCGGCGCTCATCACCTTCGTCACTATACTCATCCTAACACTCAGTACACCTCAACACGCCTTTGCCATTAGAACCTTCGGGAGTGGCTATTGCTGGACCAGTGAAGGGGCGTGGGCCTCCAATACCATCCAGTTCCGCATTGACGGAAGTGTCCCGAGTAGTATGTATACAGCAATTCGGACTTCTGCCCAAACTTGGACCAATATTGGAGCTTCAAGCGTTACTTTCTCGGAGCAATCATCCACGAATTACGTTGCTTATGGACTCGTTGATGCGCGATATGCTGCAATCACTTATCCGGGGACGTATGGACAAAATCCGCTGACTCAGGTACATACGACCCTGAACAGTTACTTTCTGTGGTCAACTGGTGGCCCATCTGGAGCTTTTGATGTGCAAAATATTACGACGCATGAGTTCGGGCACTGGCTCTTCCTAGATGACAAGAATGACTCTGCATGCTCAGACGAGACGATGTACTGGTCCATCCCCGCCGGCTCTACGACGAGCCCGATAGAGACAAAGAAGCGAACATTAGAATTACCAGACATCAACGGTGCAGCCTATCAGTATCCATAATAACGCATTCGTCGCCGTCTCATGAACGACCATAACCGCTACATAGCATATATAAGAGGGTAACTTCCATGATGTATCAACTTCTGCGGAAACTCACGCCAGTGATCGTCCTTGTGATCCTCGGCATCTTCGCCATACGGTTCGCTGGATCTGTTATACCAACAGATACAATCAGTGTAGTCAACACTCCCACTACACTTGCTGTACAGCCCATTCCAAGCGAACCAATCAACGTACGCATATCGGCTTCCCTGGTAGCGATGACACCACAGCAGCTGGCGAAAAGTGCAGACATCGTGATTCAAGGAGTGGCCCGTGGTCCCGCACACAGTCAGTGGAATACACCGAAAGGCTTCCGCCAACCCAATGTGGAGATTGGATCCAACAACCTCATCTACACCGATACCCCTGTCGAAGTGAACCGCTACCTGAAAGGAGCACAGTCAAGCAAGGTCCTGACAGTACGCACGCTAGGTGGACAGGTCGGTGCCGATCGCGTCCGGTTCTCCGAGGAGGCTGAACTGCAACCGGGGCAGCCAGTAGTCCTGTTTCTGACACAGAATGATGTTATGACAGGAAAATATGGACCTGTGCATTACATGGTAGCAGGAGCTGGTCAAGGCAAGTATGTGATTGAGGGTACACAAGCAAAGACGCCATCAGACGAGCGCTCCCTCGCAGCACTAACTGCGCTGATCGCAGCCTCCCAACATTAAACATCAGACAGGAACTAAGATATCAGTGGCATAAACTCGTGCACGTAGCGACAGTAGTTCGGGACCACTAAGGCCATACCAGGCGGTAGTTAGAGCACTAGATGAACCCGGGCAGTGAACATAAAGAAAGAGGTAGCAACACAGCTTGGCTACCTCTTTTCGTTGTGCCTAATTATTCATAGACCTTCATCCAGCGAATATGCCATGGGCCGCGAGCGAGCACCCGACTCACAGTAGCAAGGCTGCTCGGGCGAGTGTTTCGCATGATGCGCGTGACCAACAAACACATGCGAAGCATCAGGTTGAGCGATGAGACGTCTCGCTTCACGGGAGCACGGCACTTCGCTGCAAAGCGCGATTGAGCGACACATCTACAGTGTACATATAGCTTAGTAGGGGCTGCACCTGTTAGATCGAGCATGTGACTGATCACAGTCTTACCAGATGAGGGTCCCGAGTTCATCACCAGCTGCGCCGCCTGCCGAATAAACACAGCTTACCACGCATCATCCCGGCGCTCCGCTTCATCCGCTTAATAGCATTGCAGTTCCCACTAGGGGTTCCACGCCCAAACCGCCGGTTTTTTTGACGCGCTCGTTTCGGGCTCCGCATACGACCAAGCGGCGGGCATAGGCTCCCACACGTGCCAAAGTATGACGCCGCTCGTGTGTTTTTGGCTGGACGCGCTGCTTCACGTTGACCAGTCGCGGGGTGTCGGGAAACAAGTGTTTGGCGACAGGCGAGTGGCGCTCGCCGATCGGGTCGCCGTCGTCCGCAGAAATGTATGCGGAAACCCCTGCCGCTTTGATGTATCATACGTGAATACTGCTTCAGGGGTTTTCCGTACATGCTCATCGGCTACATGCGTGTCTCGACCGCCAATGATCGCCAATCCACCGACCTGCAGCATGACGCGCTTGTGGCGGCCGGTGTCGATGCGCGCCACGTATTTGAGGACCGCGCGTCCGGCGCCAAAGACAGCCGGCCTGGCTTGGCCAAGGCGCTCGATTTTGTCCAGCCCGGCGATGTGCTGGTGGTGTGGAAGCTCGACCGGCTCGGCCGCTCGCTGTCGCATCTCCTGACCATCGTCACCACCTTACGGGAGCGCTAGGTCGCCTTTCGTTCGCTCACGGAGGGTCTGGATACCACGACGCCAACAGGCGATTTCCTGTTCCACGTGTTTGGCGCGCTCGCCCAGTACGAGCGGGCGCTCACCCGTGAACGGGTCATGGCCGGCCTCGCTGCCGCCAAGTGGCGTGGTCGGCGTGGCGGCCGGCCGCCGGTGATCGGCGGCGAGCAGCTGGACGCCATCCTCGTCGCCCTGCACGGTGGCATGTCGAAAGCGGCAGTGTGCCGCAACTTCGGCGTGAAGCGCACGACTCTGCTTGAGACGCTCGCGCGAGTGGGTTGGCCTGTCGCCAAAGAGGCCAGGGAGGAGTGACGGCGAAGAGCGAGCGCCTGAGCGTCCTGTCCGATGCCGAGCAAGAGGCGCTGTATGGGCTGCCCGACTTCGACGACGGCCAGCAGCTGGAGTACCTGTCGCTGTCTGAGACCGAACTGGCTCTGGCTACCAGCCGGCCCAGCTGCTCCGTGCAAGTCTATTGCGTCCTGCAGATCGGCTACTTCAAGGCCAAGCACGCCTTCTTCCGCTTCGACTGGAGCATGGTCGAGGACGATTGTGCCTTCGTGCTGAGCCGGTACTTTCACGGCGAGGCGTTCGAAAGGAAGGCGATCACCGATCACGAGCACTACACACAGCGCAGCTTGATTGCCGAACTCTTCGGCTACCGGCTGTGGTCGACAGAGTTCCTGCCACAGCTTGTACAGCAAGCGGCGCAGATCATGCGCCGCGATGTGACGCCCGGTTTCGTGGCGACCGAGCTGATCGTCTGGCTCAACGAACACACGATTGTCCGCCCAGGCTACAGCGCCTTGCAGGAACTGATCGCCAAGGCACTGTCCGCAGAGCGCCAGCGCCTTGGTGCCCTACTGGAGCACGCGCTAGATGACCGCGCCAAGGCCGCGCTCGCCCAATTGATCGCACGCGACGACACGCTGTCTACACTGGCTGTGCTGCGACAGGACGCTAAGGATTTCCGCTGGCGGCAGATGGCGCACGAGCGGCAGAAGCGGGCCATGCTGGATCCGCTCTACACGATCGCCAAGGCACTGCTGCCGACGCTCGGTATCTCACAACAAAACCTGCTGTACTACGCGAGCCTAGCGAACTTCTATACCGTGTACGACCTCCGCCGCCTTCGTCCCGAGCAGACGCAGCTCTACCTGCTCTGCTACGTCTGGCTGCGCTACCGGCAGCTCACGGACAACCTGGTCGACGCGCTCACGTTCCACATGAAGCAGCTCGAGGATGCATGCAGCGTCGCCGCGAAAAAGGACGCCGACGCCGATCAGCTACGCCGGGCGAAGGAGACGCCGCAAGTCGGTCGCCTCCTCTCGCTGTACGTCGACGAGTCGGTGGCCGATGCCACGCCGTTCGGCGACGTGCGCCAGCGCGCGTACACGATTATGCCCAGGGATCGGCTGCAAACGACCGCCCAGCGTATGAGCGGGAGGCCGTCGAGCAAGCTGGCACGGCACTGGCTGGCAGTGGACACGTTAGCCGAGCGTATCCGTCGCCAGTTGCGACCGCTGTACGGGGTGCTCGCCTTCGCCAGCGTGACCCCTAACAACTACTGGCTTGCTGCGCTGGCCTGGGCCAAGAACGTGTTTGCCAAGCAGCAGCGGCTGTCGCAACGACCACTTGCCGAGTGCCCCGTCAAGCTTCCCAAGCAGCTGGAACCGTATCTGCAAACCAGCGATGCGGACGGCAAGCCAACAGAGCTGCACGCCGACCGCTTCGAGTTCTGGCTATACCGGCAGATCAGGAAGCGGCTGCGGTCGGGCGAGCTCTTCCTCGACGACAGCTTGCAGTACCGCCACTTCTCGGATGAGCTGATCTCGACAGACGAAAAGGCTAACGTCCTCGGGCAAATGGATATCCCGTTCCTGCGCCGGCCGATCGAGACCCAGCTCAAGGCGCTGACGGACGAGCTGCACGCACAGTGGCTGGCCTTCAATCGCGAGTTGAAGCAGGGCAAGCTGACGCATTTGGCATACGACAGGGGCACGCAGACCCTGACCTGGCACAAACCCAAGGTCGATAAGCACCCGGCACGCGAAGCTGGGTTCTACGAGAAACTGCCGTTGTGGGATGTTGCTGACGTATGCCGCTTCGTCGACAACGAGTGCCGATTCCTCTCGGAGCTGACACCGCTGCAGCCGCGCTACGCGAAGAAGGTCGCCGACGCCGACAGCCTGATGGCCGTGATTATTGCCCAGGCGATGAACCACGGTAATCACGTCATGGCGCGCACCAGCGACATCGTGTACCACGTGCTCGAAGCGACCTACCAGCAGTACCTGCGCCAGGCCTCGCTCAAGGCGGCCAACGACTGCATCAGCAATGCCACCGCAGCGCTGCCGATCTTCCCGTTCTACTCATTCGACCTCAACGTGCTCTACGGCGCCGTCGATGGCCAGAAGTTCGGCGTCGAGCGTCCGACTGTGAAGGCACGCCACTCGCGCAAGTACTTTGGCCGTGGCAAGGGCGTGGCCGCCTACTCCCTGCTGTGCAACCATGTACCACTCAACAGCTCCCTCATCGGTGCGCACGAGTACGAGGGGCACTACGTCTTCGATATCTGATATCGCAACACGTCTGACATCGTGCCCACGGCTATCACCGGGGACATGCATAGCGTCAACAGGGCCAACTTCGCCATCTTGCACTGGTTTGGTCGGCGCTTCGAGCCACGCTTCACCGACCTGCAGGCCGAACTCAAGGAACTCTACTGTGCTGACACGTCGGCGTCGTACGAGAAGTGCCTGATTCATCCGGTCGGCCAAGTCGATCTGCAGGTCATCATGGATGAGAAGCCGAACATTGACCGGATCGTCGCCACGCTGGGGCTGAAGGAGATGACCCAGGGCACGCTGATCCGCAAGCTGTGTACCTACACCACGCCGAATCCGACGCGGCGGGCGATCTTCGAGTTCGACAAGCTCATCCGCAGTATCTACACGCTGCGCTACCTGCGCGACCCGCAACTGGAGCGCACCGTGCACCGCTCGCAAAACCGCATTGAGTCGTACCACCAGCTGCGTTCGGCCATCGCCCAGGTTGGCGGCAAGAAGGAACGAGCCGGACGGACCGATATTGAACTCGAGATCAGCAATCAGTGCGGGCGGTTAATCGCCAATGCCATCATCTACTGCAACTCGGCGATCCTGTCGCGGCTACTCACGCGGTACGAGGCGAGTGGCAACACCAAGGCGCGTGCGTTCATCACGCAGATCTCGCCGGCAGCGTGGCAACACATCCTGCTGAATGGACATTACACCTTCCACAGCGACGGGAAGCTGATCGACCTGGATGCCATCGTGGCAGGCCTGGATTTCGGCTGACAAAACCTAGGGCCGTACGCGGCTCACGTTTCTCTACCACGAGCACTGCAGCCGCGTCGTACCATGGCGGGTGTGGGAGCCTACGGCTGCCGTTCAGTTCCATGCGGAGTTCGAAGCGAGCGCGTCAAAAAAACCGGCGGTTTGGGCGTGGAACCCCGAACATGCCATCATCGTGCGCAGTGCGGCGTCGGCTGCAACGTAATCGGGGCTGCCATTGCAGAACTCTACGTTGAATTCGCATGACTCCCACCGGAAGGCGTGTAGCTGCTTCCCCGCTTAGCTCACACGTCCTCACGCTGCGCCAGGCCAGCAGAGCGCACCATGCCGAGTCAAGGGCGAACGTCCCGCGGCAGCGGGATTGCGTCAGCAACCCTTGACCGGCGTGGTGCGCTCTGCTTATGGCCTGGCTCCGCTTGTGTCCCACAGGGAAGACCGTGTATGGTGTGGTGGTGATGTGGTGTGTTTGGTGGAGCCGTACACGGTCCAGCCCGAGAACGGCGATACGTCCGATGCAAGTACCATACTCAAGACCTGGTGGGGCTCGCCGCCCTGCGGGGCCATAGCTCTCTGAATACGACCCGCGGCTACGTACGACCGACGGCGGAACAACTCGCTGACCGCGTCGAGCGGATCGACCTCGGTGCCTACGCTGACTAATATGCCGGTTCATTGAGGTTGCTCATAGCCTTCGCCTGATGGGACGTCCGCCTCAAGTGTCTGACTGCAGAGCTGGAGCCAGTTCACGAACTGCCGCCGCTCAGCCATGGTGAAGTGGGCGACCATATGCTCTTCAATCCGTCTGACCACTTGGTATGCCACTGTTACCCGCTGCTGGCCTGCGGTGGTCAATGATGTTTGAAGGATGCGGCCGTGCTCGGGGTGCGGCCGACGCTGGACCAGCCCACTCGTTTCGAGCTGGATGACAATCACGTTCATGGTCTGGGGTGTCACAAAGCAGCGCCGTGCGAGCGCCGCGCTCGATAATCCAGGAGTGTCTGCTAGGACACTGAGGGCCGCGTATTGGGGAGTGGTCAGTCCGAGGGGGTGCAGCGCTGCGTCCATCGCCAAGCGCAAGGCATGTTGGGCACGCTTCAGTTCGTAGCCCGCCTGCTCGTCCACCATCATCATCCTCATGCGCATCTTGCTATTATATCAGTGTCCTGATATAATAGCAGTGTCCTGATATAATCTTACCACAAGGAGGTTCGGATGGCACACTTACTCGGTCCCGATTTTGTCGCACTTCAAGTGCGCGATCTTGCTTCATCGAAGCAGTTTTACACGGAACACTTGGGCTTGGAGCTTGCACCACACAGTCCCCCCAACGCCGTCGTGTTCCGGACGGAGCCGGTCCCCTTTGCGATTCGCGAACCAGCGGTGGACCTCGACGCCAGTCCCCGCCTTGGCTGGGGTGTCGCCTTATGGTTCCTCGCCGACGATGCCGATACGCTGCACGCATCCTTGCAGGCGGCTGGCGTTACCATTGCTCAGCCACTCCAAAATGGACCGTTTGGCCGGCAGTTTGCCTTCATGGACCCTGACGGCTACACCATCACGGTCCACGGTCGTCGCTCGTAGGTGAATGAGCTATCCTTGTGCTGCCTACTTTGGCCATCCAACTCAATTTTTTACGGGTGACTGAAGTAGATACGGTGTTCTTTGTCAAGGACCAATTTGGCATTGGAGAGGACAGCCTGCGGGCTGTCAGCTTGCGAGAGGAGCAACCAGCTCCTGCGCTACCGAAGGCACACTCGCCCGACGCCCGTGCACCGCACGGCGTTCAGGTCGTTCCCGAGGCTGCTTGCTCCTCCCGCAACCGCTAGAGGGTCGCCGAACTCACTCTTCGATGGTGCTGGTACGCCGGATCGAAGGGCTGTCCCTTGGTCGCCACCGCCCACGCGATGTGCACCAGCTTGCGCGCCACCGCACAGTGCGCCAGTTTCTTCGATTTTCCGGCCGCAAGTAACCGCTCGTAAAAGGGACGAAGCACCGGGTTGTAGTGTGCCGCACTCAGTGATGCCAGATACAGCATCGTCCGCAGCCGCGCGTGTCCCGTGTGGCCGATCCGCCCCCGACCGTGGATACTTGTCCCGGATTGCTGCTCGCGTGGTGCTAACCCCGCGTACGCCGTTGCCGCTTCCGGTGTCGGGCAAGTACTAAAGTTCAGAGTTGCGACCACGAGCCAGCTGGCGGTGATTAAGCCAATGCCAGTGATCGTTTGGAGGCGCGTCGCGGTAGCTGCCCACGCATCATCTTGCTGGAGGACTGCGGCGATCTCAGCATCCAGCTCACTAATCTGCGCAGTAAAGGTCGCAATGAAGGTTTCTAATCGCTGACGCACGGCCGCAATGACAACCGGTTGCTGCTGCAACGCATGGAGTTGGTTGCGCATCTGCTGGCGCATACTGATGGGTTGCGTCAGGATTCAGTTTCGTGTCAATGGAAGCCAATTTCTCTGGTATCCTTGTCGGCTCTGAATGAACGTGCCAGGGAGGACCGGATGACCTGCCCACACTGCGCTGCCGCCACAACCCGCGACTTGACCAAGACAACGCAGCTTGGCTATCGCATCTTTCAGTGTGTCGTGTGTCGCCGTCAGTTCAACGAGCGCACCGGCACTCCGTTTAACCACCTTGAGTTTCCGACTGATATCGTGCTCCTGGTCGTCGTCTGGCGTCTGCGCTACAAATTGAGCCTCCGCGACCTCGCCGAAATGTTCCTCGAACGCGGCTTCGAGTTTACGCACGAGGCTGTCCGTGAGTGGGAAGCACGCTTTGCTCCGCTGCTGGCGGATCACCTACGAACCAAGCGCAAAGGGCAAGCTGGTCGCTCCTGGCATGCCGACGAGACGTACGTCAAAGTCAAAGGCGTGTGGAAGTACCTCTACCGCGCCATCGATCGCGAGGGCAATCTGGTTGACTCGATGCTCAGCGAGAAGCGCGATATGGAGGCGGCCAAGCGCTTTTTCCGGCAGGCGCTCGAGGTCGCTGGCCAAGTACCTGAACGTGTGACGACCGATGGGCACGCCTCGTATCCGCGAGCGATCCGCGAGACGCTTGGGGAAGAGGTGACGCATCGCTGCAATCAATATCTGAACAATCGCATCGAACAGGATCATCGCGGCATTAAACAACGCTATTACCCGACGCGAGGGTTCGAGAGTGTTGAGTCGGCCTCACGCTTTTGTCGGGCGTTCGACGAGCAGCGGCAGTTTTTCCGGGTGCGTGAGACGATGGGTGAACGTGTGCCACCACTCGCTGAGCAACGGCAGGCATTCTGCGCTCGATGGACGGCACTGATGAGCAGTCTGATGGCAGCGTAACCTCAAGGCCAGAAGGAGCAAGGTCGGCTTTCTTCGTCGTCATCGGCTGTTCACAACTGAATCCTGACGCAACCCCCGGAAGACGTGCCGCCGTCGAGCAAATGTTTCGCGCTGGTGCAAAGCGTTGACACGAAGCCCAAGCGCCGACTCTTCGATCTGTTGCGGTCGCAGGGGGTGCAAGCCAACCAACAGGTGACCTTCTTCTCCGACGGTGGAGACAACGTGCGCAAGCTCCCGGAGTATCTCAACCCGGGAGCAGATCATATTTTGGACTGGTTCCATTGCACGATGCGGATTACCGTGCTGCAGCAATGTGCGCGAGGGCTGAAGCCGACGGTTTCGGCTCCTGATCCCGACGTGACGGACGAGGAGAGCCTGGAGCACCGTTTGGAGAGTGTCAAACACTTTCTCTGGCATGGCAATAGTGCCCGAGCGTTGGATCGTCTGCGGGACGTGGACGACGAACTCGAGAGCTGGGATTACGATGACGATGGGGAAAAGCACCCGCAACCAGGGAGCGAGGCGGCTCGTCGGATGCTCAAGTATGTGCGCGAAATGGAAACGTATATCGCCAACAATGCCGGGTCGATCGTCAACTACGGTGAGCGCTATCGTAATGGTGAACGGATCAGCACGGGGTTCGTCGAGTCGACGATCAACCAGGTAGTCAGCAAACGGATGGTCAAGAAGCAGCAGATGCAATGGACCCCGGAGGGCGCGCATCTCCTGCTGCAGGTCCGAACGCAGGTGCTCAATGAAGAGTGGGAAGACACGTTCCGCACGTGGTATCCCGGCTTCCGGCCAGTAGCGACAGCGCCCACGGCGCTACTGCTAGCGGCCTGACCCCCCGACTTTTTTCTGCTCTCCATACAGTGCCATCGGGATCCCAATCGAGGATACGGCCGAGCGTTTGGCGTGCCCTGACCCAGTCGGCACTGGCTGCGGCCGACTCAGCGGCGAACCGTTGGAGGGTCATTTCGGGCGTCTCGCCGGCCTCGGTTTCGTAGCGCGCGCGCGCCTGGTCGTGCAGGTGCTTGAGCCGTCGGCGCATCTTCACCAAGATCTGGTCGCGCACGGTCTCGCGGTGGGCATCATCAACAGTGGCGAACTCGCCCCAGAGCTGCTCCAGACTAATCGACGGGTCGACAACGACGGGTTTCATCGTGGTGAGATGCTGAAGATTCGCGTAGATATCGACGGCGTCAAAAATGCGGAAGGTTTCCTTGTCGATCTCATCGCAGCGGCGGGTGGCGCGGCCCAGCATCTGCTCGTAGAGGATACGGCTGTTGACCCGACGCAGGAACACAATGTTCTCGATCGAAGGCACGTCGATGCCGGTCGTGAGCAGGTCGACCGTTACGGCAACCTTCGGGAGGGTATTGTCACGTAAACTGGGGATTGCCTGATACAGGTAAAATCTGTGCGATACTAGGGGTTATGAAGACGAACATCACTGCCCCGTCCTATAAGCGTCATCGCTACCCTTCGGAAATCATCAGTCACACGCTCTGGCTGTACTACCGCTTTTCGCTCAGCTTTCGTGATGTCGAAGAACTGATGGCAGCCCGAGGCGTCATCCTCAGCTACGAAACCGTCCGTCGCTGGACGCTCAAGTTCGGTCAGCAGTATGCGAATGAGCTCCGGCGGCGACGTCCACGGCCTGGAGACAAGTGGCACCTCGACGAGGTCTTCCTGACGATCAATGGCAAAACGGCCTACCTCTGGCGGGCGGTCGAC
>JACDGP010000115.1 GCA_013821605.1 Herpetosiphonaceae bacterium | reverse complement strand
TCTACCGTGGGCTATGCCTCCACTGCTGCGGAGCCCCACGCTTCATATAGGAGGACAGAAGACGTTTATGTATAAAACAGTGTCAATCGAAACACCGCTGGGCGACTCACTGACCAATATCACCGATCAGGTCCGTGCGCTCGTGAAGGAGAGCGGTGTCCAAAGCGGCATTTGCTATGTGATTGTGCCCCATACTACTGCTGCGATTACCATCAACAGCTATCTGGATCCGCTTACCGCCGAGGATATTGTCGATGATGTGCGGCGGCTCGTCCCGACGCGCACCGACTTCCACCATATCTTTGACACTCCACCCGATGCGGCTGGCCATATCAAGGCCACGCTCGTCGGCAATACCGAGACTGTGCTGATCGAAAATGGCGATCTGGTGCTTGGCCACTCGCAAGGGTTGCTGTTTTTCGATTTCGATGGGCCACGTAAGCGCCAGGCCATGGTCAAGATTATCGAAGGATAGCCGCCTCGTACGATCCCGGCCATCTTTTGCTTCGGGCAGCTGTTATGAGCCGTATAATGCAGCAGAAAGGAGGATGCTTAGCCTAGTAGAGTTGGACGATCTTCGTCCGCCGTGATTTCCCCCCATCATCGTCGCCCGTTAACGCCCTGTCCAAGGAGGTTTCAGTGAAAAAACGACGCCCCCTGTTTTTGCCGGTAGCCGCTTTGCTGTTTCTCGCAGCGTGCGGCGGTGCTCCCGCCGCCACAAATTCTTCGACCACGGCCAGTGGGACTACATCCCAAGCTGCTACGACTAGCGCTGAGACAGCAGTTCCGGCCGCGACTTCGGCTGCAACCGCTGCCGAAACGACAGCCGCGACCTCGGTTGCAACTGCTGTTGCAACCACCGCCTCCTCTGGTGGTGCTCCTGGCGAGGCAGTCACCATCAACTTCATTACCATCGATGATCCCGATCTGCTGCTTGCACAAAAAGCGGTAGCTGATGCGTTCGCCAAGAGCGATCCGAAGTACGCCAATGTAACGATCAACTTCCAGTCGGTACCCTTCGAGCAACTCTTTCCGAAGATCGAGTCAGCGGTTGCCTCGGGAGCCAATATCGACATGTTTCTGGCCGACGCACCCGACGTCAAGCACTACGCCTTCAACAAAGCGATCATCCCCCTCCAGGACTACTACACTGCCGATGAGTTGAAACAATGGCTGCCGGGCTCCGTAGCCGAGGGCTCCTACAAAGGTGTCTTCTACGCGCCGCCGAGCATGGAAAGCTGCTCACTGATGTTCTATAACAAGGACATGACCGATGCCGCTGGCCTCCAGCCGCCCGCCAAGGTCCAAGGATGGACCATGGAAGAAGCACTGGCTGCCTGGAAAAAAACTACCGTCAGCAAAAATGGCAGTGGCACTCCAACCCAGTGGGGCATTCGTTGGGGTCAAGGCACTTATCAAGGCGACTATGAACACGGTATTATTCGCCGCTCTGCCGGCAAGAAAGGTTCGCCGACCTTTATGGGCGTTGGTGCCGACGGCGTAACCTTCCACGGCTACCTTGATACTCCCGAAGCGATCAAGTCATTCCAAGACTATCGCAGTTGGCACCGTGGCCCGACGCCCGTCACCCCTGCGGAGCCCATCAACAATATCTTCTTTAACAAGCAGTCGGCCTTTGTGGTCTATCCCGACAATGCCATTGGTACGATCAACCGCTTGTATCCCAATGGCGACTTCCATTACGGCGTGACCGGTATTCCATACTATGCCGACGGTAGTCAACTATGTCACGGTGGCTCCTGGCACTTTGGTGTCTCGCCACGCACGGCACATAAAGATATTTCCGTTGCGATCGCCAAGTTCTTCGGTGGCGCTGAGGGTTCCAAGATTTGGTACTCCAAGGTCCACCAGTTGCCGGCTCGCTATGACCTGCTGGGGAGCCTGCCCGAGTACAACAAGTATCCACAGCAGCTCTTCAATGAGGGCCTCAAAACGATTGAGGTGCCACGCATCGAGACGCCTGGCTACACCGAGTACCAGTCGATCTTCGGCGAACTCATGCAGAGCATCGTAGCTGAAGGCGATGTTGACGTGCCAAGTCTGGTCAAGGATGCGGCGACCAAGATGGAGGCAGCGTTGGCAAAATATAAGGGTTGGAACCAGTAACCCTTAGGGGTGGGTGGAGGGCATGTATATGTCCTCTGCCCGCACCATGAAACAGGTGGTTGTATGGCTCAAATCGTAAATACCCCTTCCTATGTTAAAGATGTTGCGGCCACCGAGGGACTCATGTCGCAGCGGCGTCGCAGAATGATCATCGCCTTTTTGTTTATTCTTCCGGCCTTGATTAACTTCACGCTTTTCCGTTACCTTCCGATCATTGCTTCCTTTCGTACCAGTCTTTATCAATACAGCTTGCTCGGCGGCTATGGTTCATTTATTGGCTTCGAGCACTACACGCGCCTCATCCATGACCCCGTCTTTTGGAAGTCGTTGGGTGTGACGACCCGTTTCGTGATCTACAAGGTCCCGATCCAGATCGTGCTTTCATTAGGCCTTGCAATGCTTGTGCAGCGCGAAACCTTTGGTGCCGGTGTCGTCCGCTCCGCAATCCTTACTCCCATGGTCACGTCGATCATCATCTTGTCGATCCTGTGGGCCATGATGTATCACTCGCAGCTCGGCTTGATCCAGAGTATCTTAGGAATTTTCGGGATTCCGCACCTGTCCATTCTGTCGAATCCCAACCGTGCCTTGATCGGCATCACGATCATGATGATCTGGAAAGACCTCGGCTTCAGCATGATCATTTTGTTGGCCGGTCTCAAAGGTATTCCGGGCGAATATTATGATGCGGCGCTGGTTGATGGTGCGAATAAGTGGCAGGCCTTCACCCAAATAACCGTGCCCTTGCTCAAACCCGTCCTTATGTTTGTGATCGTTACCCAAACGGTCTTCTCATTTCAGGTCTTCGTGCCGGTCTATCAAATGACCAAAGGTGGCCCGTTGGATTCCACGAAAGCCATCGTCTACTACATCTACCAGCAGGGCTTTAGTTACCAGGATATGGGCTATGCCAGTGCCCTGGCCATGGTGACGCTGGCCATCTTGCTCGTGATTAGCTATTTCCAAATGCGCTTTCTCCGGGCAGAGGCCTAAGTGACCGAGGAGTGAAGCATATGGCAACGACAACTAACTCATCTCAACAAACCGGTGTTGTACGCTCCCAGGGGCCAAGCCAAACTGCCAAGTTGACGCAGCGGGTCATCCGCAACCTACTCTGGGCCGTGTTGTACATCGTCATCAGCCTTATCTTCCTGATCCCATTCATCTGGATGATCTTCGGCAGTGTACGCGACGAAAGTGAAATTTTTAAATATCTCTATCCCTTCGGCTGGCATACCTTTTTCCCGGTCCATTGGACACTCACGCACTACCTGGATGTGCTCGGCCTGACACCTGCCGGCAAGCTCGCCGATCTCCACTTCGGCCTCAACATCTTCAACTCCTTCTTTGTCTCCACAGCCGTTGTGGTCTCCAGTCTCGTCTTTAACACGATGGGTGCCTACTTTTTTGCGCGCCTCCCATTCCCCCATAAGAACCTGTTGTTCGTGTATGTGATCGCAACCTTGCTGGTCCCGCTCGAAGTCACGATGGTCCCGCTCTATATCGTTGTGCGCAGCCTCCACCTGCAAGATACCTACTGGTCAATGATTGTTCCCTGGTTCGCCAGTCCGTTCGTGATCTTCTCACTGATCCAATTCATGCGTGATATTCCCTACGACTTGGACGAAGCGGCGCTGATCGACGGTGCTGGCTATTTCACGATCCTCTGGAAAGTGATTGTGCCGAATGCCACGGCTGGCTTGGTCACCAACGCCTTGTTAGAGTTTCAGTTTATCTGGAATCTCTTCTTCTGGCCACTTATTGCCGTCAATAATCCCAGGATTCAGGTGCTTCAGGTAGCGATTAGTGGGACGCTCAGTCAGACGCAACAATACTGGGGCCGCACCTTCGCCGGTGCATCATTGGCCTCTGTGCCGGTCATCCTGATCTTTCTGATCTTTCAGCGCTACTACGTCGCCGGTGTGGCGACAACCGGTATCAAAGGCTAGGAGAGCACATGAGCAACGGCACCCCCAAGCGCATCATCATCGACACCGATCCCGGCGTCGACGACTCGATGGCCATCTTGTTGGCGTTTAATTCCCCGGAACTGCAGATCGAAGGGCTAACCACCGTCTTTGGTAATACTGGGGTCGACATAACGACCAAAAATGCCCTCCGGCTGGTCGAGCTTGCCGGCAAGCCGGTCCCCGTCGCTGCCGGAGCCGGTAAACCCCTGCTCCGTCCCTACACGGGGGAAGGCTGGAAGGTCCACGGGCGCAACGGCCTGGGCGAAGTCCCGTTTCCCGAACCAAAAGGGATGCCCGACAAGCGACATGCCGCTCAGTTTATCATCGACTTGGTAATGGCCAATCCCGGCGAAATAACACTTATTCCGATCGGTCCTCTCACCAACATTGCCCTGGCCGTCTCGCTTGAGCCGCGCATTGCTGAGAATGTCAAGGAAGTCGTACTGATGGGCGGTGCTGCCATGAATCCGGGTAACGCCTCGCCCGTCGCTGAAGCTAACATTCACAACGATCCCGAAGCCGCGCATATCGTCTTCCATGCCGGTTGGCCGGTCACCATGGTAGGTCTTGACGTAACCCATAAGACCGAGATCGATAGCGCCTATATGGAACAACTCAAGGCCGCGCATAACCGCTTTACCGATTTCATCTATGCCATCTCCCAGCATTACATGAATCTCTACCGTCAGCGCGGCATTGATGGCATGCCGGTCCACGACTCGTCGGCCGTGGCTTATGTCATCGACCCGACTCTGTTCCAAACCAAAAAAGCCTATGTTGACGTCGAGTACCAGAGCTCCTTCCATCACGGCCAGACCGTCGCTGACTGGCGCGGTCAGCGCAAGCTTGAGCCAAACGTCAATGTATGCGTCGATGTCGATAGCCCCCGCTTTCTTGACTTGTACCGTAAACGATTAACGGAGCCAATGCTGTGAAGTTTGCCGCGATCATCGACTGCGATCCCGGTCACGACGACGTGATGGCCATTCTGTTGGGTGCCCGTACCCTTGACTTCCATGGCATTACCACCGTTCACGGTAATGCCTCACTGGAGCATACAACGCGCAATGCCCGCCAAACGGTAGAGTTTGCGAACCTTACCTCGCTCCCCATTGCCAAGGGCATGCCGCGGCCTCTGCTGCGCGAAGTCCATTATGCCCCCGAGGTACACGGTGAATCCGGCCTTGACGGTCCTGTCCTGCCGCCTCCCACCGTTTCACTCCGCGATCAACACGCCGTCGATTTCATTATTGAGCAATCCCACACGATCCCCGATCTGTATCTCGTCCCGACCGGCCCACTGACCAATATTGCTGCAGCTCTGCTGCGCGATCCTTCCTTGCCCTCGCGCATCAAAGGCATCTCCTTGATGGGTGGCTCGCTCACCTTTGGTAACTCGACCCCCGCCTCGGAGTTCAACATCTGGTGTGATCCTGAGGCAGCTCATCTCGTCTTCACCAGTGGCATTCCCATTAAGATGGTTGGCCTCAACGTTACGCGCCAGGTGCCTGCCACCGCCGAGCGTGTGGCCCAAATCCGCAAAATTGGGCGCACCACGACCACGCATGTCGCCGACATGCTCGATTTCTATAGTGTCCGTCTGATCAAGGAGTATGGTGTCGGTGGTGGTATGCACGACCCCTTGGCCGTTGCAGCCTTGGTCGACCCGGAGATCCTCCGCTTCGAACCTATGCACGTGGTCGTCGAACTAAAAGGCGAACACACCTATGGCATGACCCTCTGCGACGGACGTCACCTACGCCCCGACAACCTAGCCATTCCCGGTCCGACCGGCATTCACGAAGGTGCTCCGCCCAACGCCGAAGTCGCGATCGCCGTTAACGCCGACCGCTTCTGGGAACTATTTCTCGACATCTTGGCGACCTATCCTTAACCACGCAAAGGGCGGTGATATCACGCATGCCGACGCAAGACGATCAATCAATGATGCCCATCGCGGCAACTCGCGCGGAAGTCGCGGCTCAGCCGCAAACGATTACGCGTGTCCTAGACGATCAGCGCGCGACCATAAAAAGCCTGGCCCAAACCCTGGTGGAGCGCCAAACTCGCGAACTTATCCTCGTGGGCTCCGGCGATTCCTGGTTCGCTAGCCTTGCCTGCCGCCTCGCCTTCGAACTCTATGCCGGCCTCCCCGTTGAGCCGCTGCAAGCCTATGAGTATGCTGCGTACGGTCGTCCGTCGTTAGGCCCGACCACCGCGGCCCTCGTCATCAGCTCAAGCGGCCGCCCCACCACCACCTGGGACGCCCTCGACCGCGTCCTCGCAACCGGTGCCTACGTCGTGGGCATCACCGACAACCCATATGCCGGCAATCCCTTTCACGAAAAACCCCCGCTGTCAATCGTCCCCGGTGCCTCAAAAAAAGGCTGGCCGGCCCAAACCACCACCGCTACCATTGCCCTGCTGATCGACCTGGCTATCGAAATCGGCCGCTCCCGCAACCACCTCGCCCCCGCCGAAGCCGACCAACTAAGCGCTCAACTCCGCGACATGCCATCGAAAATCCTAAAGGCTGTGGATAACGCCCAAACCTGGGCCGAAGATCTAGCACAGGAACTCAATGACCACCTGGTTCGCCATGTCTATACCTGTGTTGGTGGTGGCCCAAGTCTAGGTGTTGCCTATGTCGCAGCCGCCCTACTCGCCGAAGGGCCCCAGGAGCTTGGTCTAGCACTCCCCGTCGAGGAATTTCATCACGGCCTCCGGATTGCCACCCTCCGCCCCGACGACGTGGTGCTCTTGATCGCCCCGACTGGACAAGTCAGCCGCCGCAACCTCGAGACTGCCCAATCCGTGACCACCTGGGGTGCGCGTCTTATAGCCATCGTTGATGACCAAGATACGGCCATCCGGGCGCTCGGTGGGACGCCGTTCGTCATCCCCTCCGTGCCGGAGCCAATGTCACCGCTCCTAACCTTGCCGCCACTCCACCGTTTGAGCATCGAGCTGGCTACGGCCAAAGTTGCGGGCGGCTACACCCGCCCTCAGTCGGTCCCCTAGGATGAGCCCCATGGATCAACATCGGACCATCGACATGCTGGCCGTGGGTGGGGTCGACATTGACCTTGTGCTAACCATGGATCGCCTCCCATCCTTCGACGAAAAGGTCATGGGCACGCTCGTTGGGCGTTTGCCCGGCGGCCCCGCAGCTAACGCCGCCTGTGCAGCTAGCCGGCTCGGCTTGCAAGTAGCCTCCTTCTCAAGCGTTGGTGATGATCCTGCCGGCCAGATCGTCATCGAAGATTTCAAGCGCTTCGGCGTCGATACCTCGCTCATGGAGGTATGCGCCAATGCAGAAACAACGTTCACGGTGATTTTGATCGATCCCACCGGTGAAAAGGCCATCGTCGTGGTCCCGACCTTTACCGCCGAGCCACGTCTGGAGGTTGCTGCCACGGTCCTGCCCAAGACGCGCATGCTCTACATGATGCCGCAGGATCATGCGCATTTCAAGGCATTGGCCCAGCTGGCCCACCAGCATGGGGCCGAAGTAATGATCGACATGGAACGCACGGTTGAAGCCGATAGTACCAGTGTGGAGCGTATTCTGGTCAATACTGATATTGCCTCCTTCAACCGTGATGGCTTCTATGCTGTCACGGGCGAGGAGCCTAGTGTCGTCGCCGCGCAACGCCTGCTGGCCTACGGGCCGCATACGGTCGTCGTGACCCATGGTGCCAGGGGTTCGCTAGCGGTCACAGCGCACGACATTGCTGAGTGGCCCGGCTATCACGTCCAAACGGTCGATAGCACAGGTGCTGGCGATACCTTTAACGCCGCGTTCCTATGGGGCACCTTGCGTGGTGCATCTCTCGTTGAACGGCTCGGTTTTGCCAACGCAGCTGCGGCGATCGCGGTCACAGGCATGGGTCCGCGTGGGATGTTACCCACTGAGGTGGAGGTCAGGAACTTTTTGAGCATCCACACAAACAGTTGAATGGAGAAGGAAAGCATCATGGCTGAAAATGCACAAAACATGCTCGACCAAGTGGAAAGTTTGCCCGATCTGATTCGGAGCGAGTTTGATCGGCTGGATGCCAATGCCCGGCGCTTATTGAATCATAACGAGTGTTTGTCGGTCAAACGCATCGTCATAACGGGCTGCGGTGACTCATATATGGCTGGTCTGGCGACCGAGCTTTGCTTCGAGCAACTGGCCAAGATTCCGACCGAGCCGATGAGTGCCATGCAAGCCGCGCGCTATGGCGCGCCCAACTTTGATCATATGTTTCCGCGCAACCCGCTTGTGGTTGGTGTCTCCGTCTCCGGTACCGTTGCCCGGACGCGCGAGGCCGTGGCGATGGCCCGCAAGGAAGGAGCGCTTACTGTAGCACTAACGGGTGACCCGGATGCACCACTTGGACGAGCCGCTGAGCGTATCTTCGACTGCAAAATCCCACCCTTCGTCCCGGCGCCTGGTGTGCGCTCCTATCGCATTTCGTTGCTCGCCCTATACCTGCTTGCCATTCGGCTAGCGGAGGTAAGTGGTCGGTTAACGCAGGCTCAGGGAGCTGCTATGCGCGAGGAGCTCAAAGGTACCGCCGACCTGATTACTGCCACGATCAAGGCGGTCAATGGTCGTACACGCGAGTTGGCCGAGGCCGTTGCAAACCAAAAAGAATTTGTCTTCATCGGTGACGGGCCGAATTATGCGACTGGGCTCTTCTCTGCAGCTAAAGTGATTGAGGCTGCTGGTCGCCATGCCATGGGTCAGGACACCGAAGAGTGGGCCCATCTCCAATATTTCGTCAACGTCGATCCAGCCACGCCAACTTGGCTGATCTCGCCCGGTGGACGTGGTCATGCCCGTGCAGCCGAGCTTGTACCGGTCATGAAACGCATCGGTCGCACGGTTGTGGCAGTGGTGCCCGAAGGTGACCAAGCCATTGCGCCCGGCGCTGATTGGATTTTGCCTGTGCCGGGCAAGGTGCCCGAGATGTTCTCGCCCATGGTCTACGCCGTTGCCGGCGAGCTCTTTGCCGCACATTTATCCGCCGTTACGGGCGAGCCCCCCTTCCGCGGTTTTAGCGGGGCCTATGAAGATGGTGGCAACACGATCAAAACCAGCGCGGTAATCGACTCGCTTTCGCTGTAACGCGAGAAAGCTCTGCTTGTGGCGCTGTATCTGCCCGTCACCTGGCGTTTTAAGCTCGCGTATGGGCTCTTGTTTGGTGCCATAGGTATCTTCTATCCCTACCTGGCACTCTATTTCCAAGCGGTCGGTTTGCCGGGAGCGCAGATTGGCATCCTCCTCGGCATACCACCGCTGATCGGTTTTGTGGTACAGCCCTTGTGGGGCATGGTGAGTGATGTTTATCACGTCCACCGCTATGCGTTGGCACTCGCGTCTATGGGGACCGCCCTATCGGCCTGGCTCTATAATGCGACCACCGACTTTCATCTCCTCGTGTTACTGACGCTGATACTGGCCGTCATGCGTAGCCCGCTCGTATTCCTATGCGACGCCCTGGCTCTCGATTATCTCGAAACGCAGGGCCGGCGCCAAGAGTACGGCAGTTTGCGGCTGTGGGGCTCGATCGGCTTCGCCTTCTCCTCGTTTGTGATCGGTGCGCTGGTAATCGGGAACGCAGTGCAGCGCATCATGCCGCTTTATGCGCTCACGATGATTGCCTTAGCGCTGTTAGCCTTCGCGCTGCCAACTGCGCGACCGTCCGGAACGAGCAAGTGGTGGGAAGGTATCACCCTCTTGCAGCGCAAACCGATGCTGCTGAAGTTTTTGTTGGGTGTGCTGCTGATGGGGATGACGCTGGGCACCGTCAATCAATATTTGATCGTCTACCTAACCGAAATCCATACGCCCGGCTGGGTGTCGGGTACCACCTTTGCTCTGGCCGCCTTGGGTGAGGCACCCCTGATGGCCGCCGCATCCAGCCTAATTACGCGTTGGGGGCTGCGGCTCGTCTTTATCGGCGGCATCGCTGTCTTGCCGCTGCGCTGGTTACTGTATATCTTCGTCCGGGAGCCGCTGCTGATGATCCCGATCCAATTTTTTCATAGTATCAGTATGCTGTCGCTCTTGGTCGTTGGCGTGATCTACGTCGACCAGCAGCTGACACGTGAATGGCGTGCGACTGGTCAGGCGCTCTACCAGACGATGCTCCAAGGCATTGGTGCCGGCCTTGGTACCTTCGCCGCCGGTATTATCTATGGTCAAGGTGGTATGGTGCCCGTGTGGTGGGTGTGCTTAGCCATAAATGTGCTTGGGGTGAGCGTGATTATGTGGGCCGGACGGCAACCGGTGCTAAGCCGGGTTGAGGAGGGAGCCCGACCATGACCCCTGACTTTGTCACGATGTCGAACATAATCATTGACGATATCGTCCTGCCTGATGGCCGCTCCTTTATGAATACGTTAGGTGGTGCGGGAACGCATGCTTTGATCGGCATGCGCGTCTGGTCCGACCAGTTGGGCTTTGCCGCCACCGTTGGTCCCGACTGGGACCCTAGGCATCGCCGCTTCCTTGAAAGCCTGGGGATCGACCTGCGTGGGGTCGTGGAGCGGCCCGGTTATCGCACGGCGCGTGCCTGGCAGCTCTTTGAGCCGGACGAACGGCGCATCGAAGTGTTTAGGACGAAGTGGGAAGATTTTGAGCGTTACAAGCCGCAACTCGAAGACCTGCCAGCTGACTACTTGTGGGCTCAAGGCTGGCATCTCGACTGGGGCACTATGTCCGAACTGGCCGACCTTATCGCTTATGTGCGGCAGGTGAATCCCAACTTAAAGCTCGTCTGGGAAACGACGCCCGAGCAGCTGACCGGCCAGGCGTCCGTAGTGCGCGGTATCTTAGCTGCCGTCGATCTGTTCGCTCCTGATCTTGAGGAGGCTCAGGCGCTGACCGATGAAACGTCCATAGATCACATCATCGACAAGTTGCTGAACTGGGGTGTTGCAGCCGTGGCCTTGCGGCTTGGCGCGCGTGGCTCACTCGTCGCGACCGGCGATGGTACGCTCTACCGCATTCCTGCCGTGCCGGCGACCGTTGTTGATGTGACGGGTGCCGGCAATGCGTATTGTGGCGGCTTTCTGGTTGGCCTCGGCCTGGGTGACCAAATGGCCGATGCTGCTGCCCGTGCTGCCGTCAGCGCCTCCTTTGCCATCGAGCAATTCGGCGTGCCGGCCTGGAGCGCAGGCAAGCGCGTGGAAGCTGAGCGCCGCTTTCAGTGGACACGCGAACGGATCGAGGTAGCATCGCCCGGCTCGGATATCGGAGTGCTCCTGACGCGCTTCCAGCCGCAGTCGGCGCAGTGAACGCGACGTTGCGTCGTGCTGCCGCGCATGGGAGGCCCTAATGGCCTGGGAGATCGTAACGTGGTCATTACGGCTGTTGTGGCGCCATCTCGGACTATTCCTTTTAGCCAATGTACTGTGGTTAGTGCTGACGCTCTGTGTTGTGACCTGGCCGGCAGCGACTGGCGGGCTCTTCTATCTTGTGGAGATGGTCGTGCGCGAAGAATGGGACAACGGGCCGCAGGACGCCAAGCTGTCGGATTTTTGGGTAGGTTTTAAGCAGTTTGGGCTGCGCAGCACTGCCCTCGCGCTTATGGACTTGGCGATCATCGTGCTCATCGCCGGTTCTTTCTGGTTCTACAGCCACCAGTCTTGGGAACCACTACGTTGGCTGGTCGGCCCGATCAGCGTGGTAGGTGTAGCGTGGGCTGGTGCGCAGCTCTATCTCTTCCCGCTGATGATCCGGCGACCGTCACACGGCCTGGCGAGTTGGCTGCGCGAGTCCTTACTAATCACCGTGAGCTATCCTGCTAATACATGCTCCTTGCTGCTGGTTGCGCTCGTCTTAGCCTTTGCAGCCCTGATCCTGGCAGGGCCATTCTTGTTGATCTTTTTCTCGATATTGGCGCTGCTGCAAACAATTGCGTTGCGCTTCGTTCTGATCCAGCGTGGTGAGGTCGCGCCGATCCGTTCGCCCAAGGCGCAAGCTACTAGACCTAGCAACCGCCGCTTTCCCAAGTAAGCTTGTGAGGTGACAGGAGGCTCTCCATGACCGACTCTGATACGGGGGTCAACAGCTTTTCGGAACATCGCCAGCACACGCACGCCGAGCTCGTCCCTTCTCAAACGGCCGTGATCGTTGTGGATATGATCAACGAGTTTTTGGAAGAAGGCGGCTTGATGGTGCTTGCTACTGGTCGTGCACTGTACGGACCGCTTCAGCGCTTAGTTGATTCGGCACACGCCTCTGGTATGCCCGTTATCTGGCTACGCGATGAACACCCCAACCTCGACGATCCCGAGTTCCGCAAGCGCACAGTTCATTGCTTGGCCGGAACTTGGGGCACCCAGATTGTCGCTGCCCTCCACCCCGGTCCCGCCGATGCGATCCTGCCCAAGAGCAGCTATAACGGTTTTTTTCGCACGCCCCTCCACGATCTGCTGCAAAGCAAGGGCATCACGACCCTCATTATAACGGGCGTTGTCACCAATATTTGTGTGCGCTCGACAACCCATGATGCCTTCTTTTTGGGCTATAACGTGCTTGTGCCGCATGACTGTGTTAGTGCGACGAGCGAACGCGAACAGGCCTCTAGTCTGTATGACATCGACACCCATTATGGCACAGTAAGTTCACTTGAGCAGATTCTCAATCTGCTCGTACACGAGGTCCCTTAATGGCCGATCTCGTTATCACCAATATTGGCCAGATTGTCAGCGGCAATCTGGCCAGCCCGCTCATCGCTGGTGACACGGTCGTCGTCCGTGATGGTCGGATCGCTGCGGTCGGTATCGCTCAGAACGTCGATCAGACCGGCATCGAGCACGTGATCGATGCGGCGGGCTGCCAGCTCTGGCCAGGACTGATCGACTCGCACAGCCATCCGGTATTTGGTGACTGGACGCCCCGGCAGCAGGTGCAGAACTTTATTGAGAGCGGCTTGCATGGTGGTGTCACGCGCATCATTTCGGCCGGCGAGCCCCACCTGCCTGGGCGTCCAAAAGACGCCGCCGGGACCAAGGCGCTGGCGATCTTGGCGACCAAGTCGTGGTCACAAGTGCGTCCGGGCGGGGTCAAGGTGCTGGGCGGCGCGGTGTTGCTTGAGCATGGGTTGACCGAGGCCGATTTCCGCGAGATGGCCCGCGAGGGTGTCCGTATTGTAGGGGAGATCGGTATTTCGGGGGTGTACAAGCCTGAGGATGCTCGCCCGATGGTGGAATGGGCGCACGGCTGCGGCATGATCGTCTTGATGCATGTGGGTGGGGCCTCCATACCTGGAAGTAGCGTGATCGGTGCTCGGGAGGCCCTAGCGATCGGTCCTGATGTTGCCTCACACGTGAATGGTGGTCCGACCGCCGCCCCTTTCAAGGATATCGAGCGCCTTGTCGCCGAGTCGCAGATGATGATCGAGGTGGTGCAGGCCGGCAATACTGCCCGTGCAGCTGCCGTGGCTCAACTCCTGGTCCGCGAGCATGCCTTGCAGCGTATGATCATTGGCACCGACACACCTTCTGGCACGGGTGTGATACCGCTCGGTGTCCTGCGCACCATGGCCTGGATCGCATCCCTGGGTGGTGTCGCCCCTGAACTTACGGTCGCCATGGCCTCTGGCACCACCGCCCAGCTCTACAGTCTCCCTGAGGGACGCGTCGAAGTCGGTAATGCCGCAGATCTATTGTTGGTTGACGCGCCTAAAGGTTCGGAAGCCACCAATGCCCTGTCGGCCTTGGCCATCGGTGATACGCCCTCTGTCCTAGTGGTCGTCGTCGACGGCGTCGTGCGCGTAGCTGGTAGTCGCAACACACCCGGCGGCACACGCACAGTGCAGGTCCCCTGGGTCACCGCTGGAGGGCACTAGTTACTGCAAGATGAGGAGAGGAAACTGGGATCCGTTTGTTGCAACGAAAGGAAGTTGTGATGTCCCACCGAATCATTCTAGACGTAGACACCGGAACGGATGATGCAATCGCGCTCATGGTCGCTGCTTTATCTCCTGATATCGAACTAGTCGGAGCGACCACGGTCAACGGCAACGTGCATGTCCCCGTTTGTACTGAAAATACCCTGCGTGTTTTCGATCACATCGGTGTCAAAGACAGCATCCCGGTTTACGAAGGTATGGCCATTCCGATGGTTCGTCCGAATTTTGTGCGCGAGAGCCCTAGCCTGATCCATGGCGAGTATTTCGATCTCCCACCCGCCCAAACTGCTAAGCAGCAGCAGCACGCGGTCGACTGGTTGATCGAGACCTACATGCAATCGGATGGTGATATTACGTTGGTACCAGTCGGCCCGCTGACCAACATCGGAATGGCGATCCAAAAGGAGCCACGGATCCTGCCCAAGATTCCAGAACTCGTCATCATGGGTGGGGGGCATGAAGTTGGTAATATGTCGCCTTCTGCCGAGTTCAACATCTGGGTCGATCCCGAGGCCGCCAAACTTGTGCTGAACTGTGGCCGTCCGATTCGGCTTGTCCCTTTGGATGCCACGCACCGTGCACTCGTTTCAACCGAGGACGTCGAACAACTGCGGGCACTGGGTACCCCGGCGGGCGATATCGCGGCGATGTTTATCTCCACACGGATCAGCGGCTATGATATGACGCAACCTATGAGTCGCCTCGGAGCCGCTCCCGTCCACGATGCCCTCTGCGTTTGTGCGATTATCGATCCCACCATCATTACTACGAAGTTCATCAACGTTGACGTCGAGACGAAAGGTGAACTCACCGACGGTCGGACGGTGTGTGACGTTTACCATCGCAGCAAGAGCGAACCGAACATGCATGTGGCCTTCGATGCCGACGCTCCCAAATTCGTGCGTATGCTCTTGGAGATCCTTGGCCGTCGCCGGTAACAGTAGGTTGGAGGAGGTGGGTATGCGAGTGGTTGTGACCGGCGGCAGTGGTCATATTGGTCGTGCAATTGTAGCGGAATTGGTAGCCGATGGGCACCTGGTCATCAACGCCGACCGCGCGTCTCCGCCGGACGGCGGGGCACAATTCCGGCTGGTGGACCTTGAAGACCTGGGCCAGTTCACCAGCCTGCTGCATGGCTGCGATGCCCTCGTGCATGCAGCAGCCATCCCTCGGCCTGGCACCTATCCCGACCATATCGTCTTCCAAACCAACATGATGACGCTGTTCAACGCCCTGGAGGCTTGTCGTCTCCAGGGCGTCACCCGGCTGGTCTGGACCTCCAGCATGTCGGTGCTGGGCTACCCCTTCAATTACGCGCCGATCATGCCCCACTATCTTCCGTTCGATGAGCAGCATCCCGGCGATCCGCAGGATCCGTATGCCTTGTCGAAGTCCTTCGGTGAGCAGCTATGTAGCAGCTATGCACGCCGCTGCGGAATTACGATCATAAGTCTGCGGATTGTTTGGGCCCATACACCTGCAACGTTTGCCCGTGATCTGGTTCCTTTTTGGCATGATCCGGCTGCCGGAGCTGCCAATTTATGGAGCTATGTCGACACGCGCGATTGCGGACTAGCAGCTCGCTTGGCCCTCACTTGCAACGCCGGTGGACATAATGCCTGCTTTATTGCCGCGCCAGATACCTGTATGCCAATCCCAACACGTGAATTAATCACGCGTTATTATCCTGCTACGAACGAGGTCGCCGAGACACTGCCGGTCTATGGCGGCCTCTTCGACACGACTCGCGCTCACGATCTGCTGGGCTTTCGTGCCCGCTACATCTGGGAAAGCTATGGACTGGGCACTCGTGCTGAGCTTAACGCAGCCCATCCCGCACCTTGATATCGGCCTCCTGCAATCCGCCCAGTCGCGGATTCAAGTAGCCGCGGTTGGTGGCGGCGATGATCACGACCAATTCGTCGGGCAGTGGCCCATCCGGCACGTGCACAGTGATAGTGTCGTAATGACCGCGTACATACAGCGCGTCTTTATGTGCCAGCGGGATATCGATCATGCCGCCAAAGCCCGATCGCTTGGTCGTCGACTGGATCCATGCCAGCCCGCCACCGATGGCGTCGCGAATTGGCTTGGCAACTTCGCCTAGGAGACAAGCATTGCCATGAATCGCATCGCCGTTCATGCCGATCAGCGCACCTTTGCCCAGACTTTTGATCGGCTGGCCCATCGCCGTTACGAGCTGCTCGGCCAGCGTTTGACCGAGCACCGGATTAAAATCGATCAATTCGCTTAAATCTTCGGAGTAGCGCCCGGCGTAGGGATTGTTAAAGATCGCCGCGACGGCAACTTTCCGAAGGGGTTGGTCAGCCGGGATGCCGGCCTCACTCAATGCCTGTTCGATCACCGTCACGAACTTGCGAATCTTGATCATCAGCTACCTCCTGTATCTAGGATGATCATACACGATGATCGATCGAATTGACGACAGCCGCGTCGTTCGCCTACACTCACCGAGGGACAGCGGATCTGGCAGCCAGAAAGGAAAAATGCCATGCAAATTATCAAGCAATCACCGGCAGCGGCCGAAGACGCCAACAGCGGCAACTTCGGCGGTTCCGTCCACCTACAACGGATGATCGATCAGCATCAAAGCTCCGACATCGAGCTGTTGTCGGTCTTCTTTGACGCTGGTGGTCGCACTCGCCCCCATACCCACATGGTCGATCAGGTGCTGGTGATCACGAGTGGCCGGGGCATCGTCGCAAATGGTGCCGAGCAGCACGAGGTCGCTCCCGGCGATGTAATCCTGATCCCTGCTGGCGAATGGCACTGGCATGGTGCGCGCCCGGATGCCGCTATGACCCATTTGTCGATCAAGCGCTATGCCGAGACCAGCTGGCAGGTCGATGAGCGCGACTGGGCCAGCAACTACCGCTAGCCTAGTCGATACCTATAATCGCTGAACCCCATGCACACCGGGGAGGAAACTGGATGAGTGACCGCCATACGCTCTTTCTATTTGTCACAGCCGCAGGCCGCAGTCGTCTCGCCAATGAGTTTGTACATGGTGCCCTTGCCGCTGGCTGGACCATCTACACCGTCGCCACCCCTAATGTCGCGAATGTCATCGATCCTGCTGCTCTCTTTGACCTGCCCGGTAATCACTGGATTCATGACTATGGCGAGCCACCACTCGACCGTTTTCCATTCGGTACCATGCTCGTCGCACCCTGCACCTTCAATACCTTCAACAAGCTCGCGCATGGCCTCGCCGATAACCTTGCAACGGCAATGGTTGCTGATGCCTTGGGTGCTGGCTGCCCAATTTTCATCGCACCCTCAATGAATCCCGGATTATGGAACCATCCCTTGACCCGCCAGTCCTATGATCGTCTCACAAGTTGGGGCTGCTCCATGATTGGCCCGCAGATCAGCGAAACGCAGGTGACGATGGTGCCGGTCGCTACTATCCTTGCACGCCTCAGCCAGCACTTCGCCGCTGTTTGATCCATCTACCTGTGTTCGTCTACAAGGGTTCATAAGACGGCAAGTAATCGATTAACTATTTTTATTACCCCCTTGGAGGTATGTCCTATGTTCGAACTGTCACATGCCATGGATCATCTCCTACACAGCTACCCCGAGATCCTATCCAGACTTGACCACCTCGTGACGGGTGAAGCGTTCTTTTCTATTTTCCGGCAGTTGTCCGACAACTATTCTCCCACCCTCACCGTCACCCGTGTCCAAGCTCCGCTGGTCAAGCAGATCTTGGCCCAAGGCCCTGGCAACCAGGAGCGCATGCACTTCGATCCGAGTCTACGGCGGTCCGGCTCAATGGCTATCCGCGTGGGTACGAATCGTCCCGCACTATGGCTATCGGCCCATGCCGACATTTGTAGCTACCTCACCGGTCCCTGGGACGGCAGCGGCTATCCGCTCACGCCCTTTTGCACCCACAACGCCTCTCCCGGTCGCCGCGCGGCCATGGCTCTTGCGACGCCCCGCCAGCCGGGGCCACTAGAGCGCTTATGCGAGGGGGAGATGGTAACCCTAGAAAACAACACTGTCCGTTTCGAGTGCACGCGTACCGACTTGCCCTTTCAAACGCGTGTCGTGCATCACTTGGCGGCTGCCTGGGATCGCGCATCCGACCATCTCGTTGGCTTCCTCGATAACGAAGGAGGCTCGACCGCGCTGATCCTGGCCGCCCAGATCCTCTCCCACTATGATGCCAATGCGCTGCTCCTCCTGAATGATGAGGAAGAAGGCCCGGTGGACCGCGGCAACCAGGGCTTTTCACGTGCTGCCAATCGTCTGCTTCATCGTACGCCGCTCGATGAGCATCCCGACTATGTTGTGGTGGTCGATGGCCATAGTCAAGCCCAGTTGATGGCACGCGGCATCGAGCCCGCTTTCGGCCAAGGCGCATCGTTTACCGGTGTAACTAGCCTAGCGCGTGGGGCCGTCACGCCACCCCAGCTCCTGGCCTTCACCCGTGAGCTAGCCCTTGAGCTTGGCCGGCGTGGCATCAGCCTCGTAGAAGATCCGCACTATGTCGGCCGCAGCGACGATATTTCCGCCATGCAGTGGACACCCAATGTCTCCATCATCGGCTATCC
>JACDGP010000114.1 GCA_013821605.1 Herpetosiphonaceae bacterium | reverse complement strand
GGATAGTGAGCCGGAGTTGGTAGCTTACTAAAGAGCATGGTGTTTAGGCAGATCGCGGGGTGGGGAGGCGGATCGTGCCTCCCCATTGCATATCTTCAGTCGCCGTGGCCATAGCGACACGCTTGTTGTGCAGCCAGCGCATGCTCCGAGCTGGCGGTCGTATCAACACCCCAGCGCATAGCAGCATAATCAAGCACAAGCAGCGGTCCAACCAGCACGAATAGCACTTGGGTATGTGCAGTCCAGTGTAACGACCCAGATTCAGGCGCTGGAAGCCGACCTCGGCGTACCCCTCTTTGATCGGCTAGGCAAGCGCGTGCAGTTAACCGACGCAGGCGTGCGACTACTGCGCTATGCAGATCAGGTCCTGACGTTGATGGACGAGGCACGCCAAGCCGTTACCGGCGGTGATGAGCCGACCGGATCGCTGACGATTAGCGCTCCTGAGACGCTCTGTACCTATCGTCTGCCCCAGGTCTTACATCGCTTTCGGGCGCGCTACCCACAGGTGCGGCTCATCTTCCAACCGAATCCGTGCATGGAAATCCGCCGCCGAGTGACCGAGGGACTACTTGACATAGCCTTTTTGCTCGATGAGTTGGTGCAAAGCAGTAGTCTGGTCGTAACACCACTCGTGGTTGAGCCTCTAGTGGTCGTCGCGGCGCCCGATCATCCACTGGCTCAAGCAGATGCAGTTCATGCCAGCGATCTAGCAGACGCCTCCTTCTTCTTTACTGAGCTTGGCTGTAGCTACCGTACCATGTTTGAGCAGGCCTTGAGTGCGAGCGGCTATTATCCGGCTACGACCTTTGAGTTTTGGAGTGTGGAAGCGATCAAGCACTGTGTCATGGTTGGATTAGGCGTCTCGGTGCTGCCGGCGATGTCGGTTGCCACCGAGCTAGCCCAGGGACGTCTTATTGCCTTGCCATGGCGGGATCGGCAGCTAGAAGTTGTTACACAAGTTGTGTGGCATAAAGACAAGTGGATGTCGCCGGCACTGCGGGCCTTCCTTGAAGTGACCTACGAGGTGCTAAATCCAACGTGTACGCTACCAACTATGCTTGAAGAACATGCAGAGCACGCGTCTGTAGCCCATTCAGGCGAACCAATTGAGCTATATAATGCTTTGAGATCGCCCAAAACTGCTACTTGCAAACGGTGAACCGTCTGCTATAATCGCAGTATCTCCTTCTCCTCTCTTCTCTTGTCTTCGGGGTCCTGTCGTAAGATAGGTCCCCGAAGGCGTTTAACCACAGCATTAATCCCAAACGTATTCGTGCAGACTGCCTAAATTTGTAGCGATGATCTTTAGTCAAACTGTCCCTAGTCAAAGCGCTTGATCCACTTTAAACTGTTGTGGGGCGATAGCAGGCTGTTGCCTCGTTGCTCTGTTGCACAGGGATCATAGTACTGACGCGAGCGCAGCTCCTGGTCGCCGTCTACATGAGGCACCGTCGCCCCCTTGTACTGCTGCGCTAACCGAAGCCATTGTTATTTAAGGAGAAGACTGCAGATGCCAAGTTCTATTTCGGGTGACAACCCGCGCTATGCCGCTCTGCGCGAAGCCAGCCATCGCCAGTCGCGGATCTTCGACTGGGGGACCGACGGCAAAGGCCAGCCCCTGAAAGTTACCGAACTCTATGGCAGCAACACGTTTAACGACCGGGTCATGAAAGAGCGGTTGCCCAAAAAGGTCTATGCGCGGTTGCACGAATCGATCAAACGTGGTGAGAAGCTGGACAAATCGATTGCCGATGAAGTTGCTCAGGCCGTGAAAGAATGGGCCGTCGCGGCGGGTGCAACTCACTTCTGTCACTGGTTCCAGCCACAAACCGGCTTGATTGCCGAAAAACATGATGCATTTCTGGATATTGACGATGAAGGGCAGGCCGTGGAGCGTTTCAGCGGCTCACAGCTGATTCAAAGTGAGCCCGATGCATCTAGTTTTCCATCGGGTGGCATGCGTTCGACCTTTGAGGCGCGCGGCTATACCGTTTGGGATCCGTCTAGCCCGATCTTTATCATGGAAAAGCCGACAGGCAAGACGCTGTGCATTCCGGCCGTCTTTATCTCATATTATGGCCAAGCGCTCGACCAAAAGGCGCCGTTGTTGCGCTCAATGGAGTCATTGAGCAACGCAGCGGTCAAAGTGTTGAAGCTGTTTGGCAACGAGACCGTCGAACGTGTCATCCCGACGGTGGGCGTCGAGCAAGAGTATTTCTTAATTGATCGTGCCTTCTATAGCCTACGCCCCGATCTGGTGTCAGGTGGGCGGACACTGGTAGGCAGCAAGCCACCGAAGGGCCAGGAGCTCGAAGATCACTATTTTGGGGCGCTCAAGCAACGTGTGCAAGCGTTCATGAACGAAGTAGAATACGAGCTATACAAGATGGGTGTGCCGATCAAGACACGCCATAATGAGGTCGCCCCCAACCAGTTCGAGATCGCGCCAATCTATGAAACGGCCAGCGTCGCGGCCGACCACAACCAACTGCTCATGGAAACGTTGCGGTCGGTCAGCCGCTTGCACAACTTCGCCGCGTTGCTCCACGAGAAGCCGTTCGCCGGCATTAACGGCAGCGGCAAGCACAACAACTGGTCGATCCAGGACTCGGACGGTAATAATCTGCTGAGCCCCGGTCATACCCCGGCCGAAAACCTCCAATTTCTGGTTTTCTTAACCGCAGTGCTCAAAGCGGTCCATAAGCGTGCCGCTTTGCTCCGCATGTCGATCGCGAGCTCGGGTAACGATCATCGGCTGGGAGCGAATGAAGCCCCGCCGGCCATCATCTCAGTCTTCCTGGGCGAGCAACTCAGCGAGATCTTGGACAACATCGAACATGGGATGCCCACCAAGGCGACGGAAGATCGGGTGCTGGGACTGGGCATTTCACTGCTGCCGACGGCTGCGCGTGACAATACCGACCGGAACCGGACCTCGCCCTTTGCCTTCACCGGTAATAAGTTTGAGTTCCGCGCGGTGGCCTCGAACGCCTCGATTTCGATGCCACTCACGGTCTTGCACGCCGCCGTAGCGGAAGCCCTCGGAGAGATGCACGAGGCGATCACGAACCGCGTCCACGACGGGACCGAGTTCAAGCAGGCGGTCATTGAGGTTGTGCGGCAGGCGACCAGCGAGACGAAAGCAGTCCGCTATGAGGGCAACGGCTATGCAACTGAGTGGGTTGATGAAGCGGCGCGCCGGGGTTTACCCAACCTAAGCAAAACGCCAGAAGCGCTGGCCCAGATGGTCACACCCGAAGCCCTCGCCTTTTTCAAGAACACAGGCATTTTTAGCGAAGAAGAGGTGCACGCGCGTTACCACGTACAGCTTGAGCGTTATATTAAAGATTGCGAGATCGAAATTGAGGCTTTAAAGGGCATGGTCCAGACGCAGATCTTCCCGGCTGCGTATGAGCAGCAGGAGCTGCTAGCAGACTCGATCACCAAGCTGGTCACGCTGCTTAAGCTGAATCCAGAGGCTGAGCCTGCTAAAGCCCAGGTAGCGCAACTCCACAACTGTGCGCAAGCAATTACCGAGCTTCAAACATGCCTCGACACGTTGAATAATGTGGTCGCAGGACTGGAGCAGACCGACGAACTCGCCGATAAAGCGAGTGCATTGGCGACCAAGGTGTTGCCAGCGATGGCAGACGTTCGCAAGGTCTGCGACGAGCTTGAAGACGTAGTCGCAGACCACTTCTGGCCACTACCCAAATACCGAGAAATGTTGTTCATCAGCTAAACACTCAGCCAACGCTGCTGTGATAGTAACGAGTGCTGAGGACTGAGTAGAGTTCATCAACTAAACACTCAGCCAATGCCACTGTGATGCTCCCGGTGCAGACCGGGAGCATTGCTTTTGAATGAACGCTGTACAATGTGGACTGCAACTTCTTGGCGGAGATTGCGTATAGCTTGACAGAGGAGCAGCGATGGAGCCGCACAGCGAGGAGCTGGGCTGGATCGAGCGCTCGCAGCAGGGCGACCATGCTGCTTTTGCACAACTGGTAGAAGCTTATCAGGGACCCGTCTATAACCTGGCCTACCGGATGCTGCATGATGCCGGTGAGGCAGAGGACGCTACCCAGGAGATTTTCCTGCGGGCCTATACCAAGTTAGTCATGTATGATCGTGAACGTAAGTTTATCACCTGGTTACTGTCAATCGCCTCGAACTATTGTATTGACCAGTTGCGCCGTCGCCGGGCAAACGTCGTTACCCTCGACGATATCGCCTATGCCATCCCGAGTACGGTGGCAGGACCGGAACGTCGTGCGTTGGACCAGGAGCAGCGGACAGCGATTCAGCGCGCGGTTAACCAGCTCCCCGATACATACAGGCTGATCACCGTGTTGCGCTATTATCAGGATTTTTCGTACGAAGAGATCGAGGCCATCACGGGCTTAAGCGAAGCCACGGTCAAGACGCGGCTGTTTCGGGCGCGGCGCATGCTGCAGGAGCTATTAATCAAGGAAGGAGGAGTGCCGTGGATTGTGGAGCCAGCCGTTCACTCCTGAAGCAGAGCAGGTTATCGTCCGACCAGGAAGCCCTGCTTGCCGCGCATCTCGCCAGTTGCGCGGCGTGCGCCGATGATGAAGCGGATGCTATCGGTCAACTCCTGCGGCATGCTCACCTTTCAGCTGTGCACCCATCGCCCACCCTCACAGCAACGATTATGGCGCGCCTGCCGCAAGTAGCACCAGGGGTATTGTATGCGCGTGAGCAACAGCAAGAGCGCTGGCGACAGCTGTTGAGCGGGCTGGGGTTGGTGCTAGCGTCAGTCATCGTGGTGCTCGTAAGCTTATGGCAGGGCGTCACGACGCGTAGCAGTGCCGCGATCCTGGCAGGCTGGGGCGGACGTACAAGTGCTTTCGCGCACTTCCTGCTACGGCTTATCCTGGTGAGCAAGAGCGTGCTCCAGGGTAGCACACCGCTGGTCGCGCTCCTCCTAATGCTGGTGGTGCTCACTGGCGTTGTGGTCCAGCGTCTGCCACGGTTGTGGTTACCGCGCGCAGTCGTTACGACCGTGCTCGGGCTCGGCCTCGTTGTAGCAGTGCTAGCACGGTATCCCACATCTGGTAGCTCGTCGGTACTGCAGGGAGGTAGACACAGTGTACAAGCGCCGATCACAGTTGTGACAGGCGCAGCCGGCGATGTCCTTTCGTTGTTTGGCGATATTCGAGTCCAGGGCTATATCCAGGGCGATGTCGCGACGCTGGGCGGCAAAGTGATACTCACACCCGGGAGCATCGTTGATGGGAGCGTGTTATCGGGGGCCGGATCAGTGCAGACAACGGGTGCACAGATTGTAGGTGGGGTCATTGACGGGCTGGGCCCGGTTCCAGCTCTGGCGGAGGTTGCACCAGGGTCCAACAACGCCGCTCAGGGCGGCCTAACACGGCTCGGTGGCATGCTAGGAGCTTTGGTGACCTTGTTACTGGCGGGGCTTTGGCTCATGCTGCAGGGAGAACGACTCTGCAGTGCGAGCGAGCAACTACAGCGTGCGCCACTGAAGGTATTGGGACTGGGGTTAGCAGCAACACTGGTGCTAGGGACGTTGTGCCTGGCCATCAGTACGATCTTAGCCGCAACATTATTTGGCACCGTGTTGATCCCACTGGTGCTCCTCGTTGTGCACCTGCCCTATATTCAGGGCATTGCAATTGTTGGTCAAGCGTTAGGCCACCGGATCGCTGGGAGTGATGAGCCGGTGCACGGCCTGTGGGGCATTGGCATGCAGGCCGTCGTGGTCATTAGCCTAGCCTTCGTGGCTCCGATCGCCAGTTTAGTGACCTTTTATCTGCTCGGAAGCCTCGGGCTTGGAGCCGCCCTTTTCACGTCTCGGCACTCGCAGATCAGTTTCTAACCTCTGCACGTACACCTTGTTGCATGCCAGGCAGGTAGCGGCTGTTTTTAGGCCTGCACCGTACGGCACAACCCGTGCTAAGAGCGAGGAATACTGGTGTGCCGCAAGACAGATGGAGGAGCAATGCAACGGCCTTTACGACTCGGTTTTGCCGTTAAGGTGATGGGACAGGCCGATCTGAAATCGAACGACGCCCGGCGCTGGCAAAACGAGCCGCATCTGCGGGTGTCTTTGGGCTACCTCCAGGCGATCTTTGCGTATCTTGCGCGCCAGCAGATCACGATGTACCGCATGTCCTCGGACCTAGCACCATATGTGACCCATCCAGATCTGCCTCAATTCCACGCTCAGATTCGGGAATGTGCTGGGGAACTACGTGAGCTTGGCGCACGGGCCAAGCAACAAGATCTGCGGCTGTCGTTCCATCCCTCACAGTTTATCGTGCTCAATAGCCCGGATCCCGTGCTGGTACGTAAAGGGATCGCTGACTTGGTAGCTCAGGCTGAAATGCTGGACCTGATGGAACTAGGACCGGAAGCCGTGCTTGTGATCCATGTCGGTGGTACCTATAACGACAAAGTGGCGGGCCGCGAACGTTGGATCATGACGTACCAGCAATTGCCCGAGGCGGTCCAGCGCCGGTTGGTGCTCGAAAACGACGATACCCGCTACTCTGCCGCTGATGTGCTGGCGATCCACGAGCATACCGGCGTACCCCTGATCTTCGACTACCAGCATTTCTGGTGCAATAACCCCGAGAAGCTCACACTCCTGCCAACCCTGCAACGCTTTGTCGCCTCCTGGCCGGATGGCACGCGTCCCAAAATCCATTACTCGTCACCGCGCACGGAACTGCGCACCCTCACACGCAAAAACAAACAAACAAGCAAGCAGGAAGAGGTGATGGTGCCGCCAATCTGGACCGGCCATGCCGATTACTTGAATCCTTTTGAGTTCATCACGTTTATGCGCATGGCACAGGAGCTTGAGTTCGACGTTATGCTCGAAGCGAAGCTCAAAGACCTGGCGGTCTTACGCATCCGGCGCGATATCGAGCGCTACGCACCGGATCTCGCACCACGCTTCGGGCCGGAGCCACACGCAGCACCTGACGTGATCGAGCAGCAAGCTCCGATATTGTAGCCCGGCAGATAGCTCGTCTTGTCACAACCCTGGCATACAACTTGCCTCTATGCACACAGCCATCTAGCCAATAATCGTCGCAGTATGAAGCTCCATTGTTCGCCAGGGCACCGGTGGAGCATAGTGACAGCGGAAGTGTATAAAGGCAGGCACATGGCAGTGACCAAATTGACGCTCAAGGTCAGAGTAGACATATTGACTAATTTGGTGTACCATACAGGTTCCAAGACCCGTGAGCACTGTGGTATGTTTATATATGCCCCGGCAGTGGTATGTGGTTTGTGGATGCCCACCTCCGCGAGTAAGCCGTTACGAACGATAGCTGGATTCATTCCGCCAGCAGATAGCGTGCAGAGTCCGCGTGTTCAAGGTACCTAGAGTTTTTTGAGCTAGGAGCTATATTGTGATGAATGGAAATGGAACGAGCACGGGCGCTACGCGCATCGTGATTGTGGACGACCAGCGCGATCTCGCGGACATGATCTCTACATTTTTGACGGATGAAGGCTATGCGGTCACGATTTGTAATGATGGTCGTTCAGCCCTTGGGACGATTCAGGAGACCAATCCGGCTGCGCTGATTTTGGATGTCATGATGCCGGATACCGATGGTTTCGAAGTGTTGCGCCAACTGCGGGTAAGTCCAGCCGGCAAACGCTTACCGGTGATCTTAATGAGTGCTGCTTGGCGTGCAAACGAAAAACAGCGTGAGATCGGAACGACTTTTGACATTGCGCCGACGCTCGTATTGCCGAAGCCCTTTGAACTTGGGGATCTTGAGCGTTGCTTGCGTCAAATGGGTATAGCGCCTGCCGCTACGGCCTAAGGAAATCCTGGAATATCACAGCGTAGGGCCACGCAGTTCCTCCCCCGGTAGCGGTGTGGTCCCTGGATGAAACTCATGGATAACAAGGCTACCGCTATCCTGCTTTGGGAGCAACCGTCTCCAAAGCTGGCTTTCCTCGTAGTCGTGTGAGCAAACGGCGATCTTCGGCATCGAACGTCCCTAAAAGCCATAGGGTAGCGGCGTAGACTATGACCCCGGCTGCGATTGCCAGGAGTGGCCATGCTCGTAGCAGCACCATAGCAGCAGCACCCCCCAACGCTGCTAGCAGGGGACGCCAGGCGACTGCGAGAAAAGGGGCAGCACCCAACTCCCGCTTGAGCACAAGGCGGAAGGGCAGATACAGCACCCCTTCGGACAGCACCGTGACCACGGCAGCTGCATTAATACCCCAGATTGGCACTGTAAGTAGATTGACCGCTAGATTGAAGATTGCGGTTACCAGGAAGGCCCAGGTGATCGTGGCTTGGCGATCAAGGGCGATCAACACGTACTGGGCGACCCCATTAACATAGCTGATGGGAGCGAACCAGATCAGTAGCCGCAGGGCTGGGCCGCCCGCAGCTACATATTCGGCACCGAATAAGAGCCGGATCGCCTCGGGAGCCCAGACGCTGAGGCCGGCGGCGAGCGGGATGACCAGCAATAAGAGCAGGCGCACCGTTAAACGGTAGCCGCGCAACAGTGCGGAGCGGTCATTGAGTGCCTGGCGGGCAAACATAGGAAACAGGGCATTGATCACGATCGGCGGCAGCACGAGCACCAAGCTGGCGAACTTATAGGCGGTGCTGTAGTCAGCAACGGCCCGTTCTCCATCGCGCGCCGCGCCCTGAATAATAAAGGTATCGAAGCGGAAAAAGACGGCGACCAGCAAACCGTTGAGCATCAAAGGAAAGGCTGTGCGCAGCATACTGCGCGCGGTTTTGCTGTCCCATGACCAACCCGGCCAGCCCCAACGGCGGATCAGCAACCAGGCAAAGACTGCGGCATTAATGAGTGTTGCGATCAGCGCAGCCCAGGCTACGCCCACAATTCTGAAACCTAGCAGAATCAACGCGATCTGCAACAGTGTGCTAAGGCAATTGTTCAATAGATTGACCAGCGCCGGGGTGGTCGGCTGCTCATGGGCTAGATAAACAGCGGAGACAGCGCTGGCAAAGCCCGACGGTAGCAGAGAAGGTAACAGAATCGCAATCAGGATAACGGTTTGGGTGGGCAAGGCCTGTGGAATAAGCGCTGCGGAATGCAGCAAGCCATACGCGCCGATTACCAGAGCCGCCAGCGGGACCATCAGCAAGGCTAAAGCCCAACGCAGGAGTAAGGTCGTACCAAACAAACGCCGGAGGGCCGCCGGATCACGTGCGATCTCGCGCGTAAACCAGACCGTTAGGCCCCAATCCCCAATCGTCGCCAAGATCAACGTTACCAGCAAGCCGGCCAGATTATAGTCACCGACATCACTCTTGGCGATCAAGCGGTATAAAAAAACGACAAAGCTCAGGTCAATGCCACGCACGGCCAATTGGATGAGGAGTGGACCCGCGCTGTTACGGAAGATACGGCGTGCCGGGTCCTGGCCGGCAGTTGCGACGCTACGACCTACCAGCCATAAGCTCGCCGCTGCGCCGATGGCGAGGAGCACCAGCCCAATGATAAAGATGAACAAGGCAGTGCGGAAGGCTAGGGTGTGGTGGGCCAGGGCATCCATCACAAGCGGTGATCGATCAGCAGGCTAAGTTTTGCGCGGGTCGCGGGCAGAATGAGCGCAGGGGCAGTCATAATCGCACCCTGCAGAGCTTGACCACAGCGGCAGCCACGCGCATGTCCAAGCGTGGGAATCGTCGCGGCAAGCACGGCCTGCGCGTGAGCCGTATTCTCGTGCATGACTTGTATAACTGCTTCCACCGTCACGCTGTCATGCTGGGGGTGCCAACAGTCATAATCGGTCACCAAGGCCAGCGTCGCGTAGCAGAGTTCGGCCTCACGCGCGAGCTTCGCTTCGGGCAGGGCCGTCATGCCGATCAGATCAAAGCCTTGAGCACGATGAAACTCCGACTCGGCCAACGTCGAAAACTGGGGACCTTCCATGACGACATAGGTCGCGCGATCTGCAACCGGCAAGCCGCGCTGCTCTACGGCGGCCTTGAGCGCCACCCGCAACTCAGGGCAAAAGGGCTGGTCGAATTGCACATGTGCCACAACGCCATTGCCAAAAAAGGTGGCAGGACGGCTGCCACGCGTGCGGTCAACCAACTGGTTGGGGATCACGAGGCGACCCGGCGGTAACTCCTCACGCAGCGAACCAACTGCGCTAACGCTTAGCAAGCGTTCGACGCCCAGTTGCTTGAAGGCATGCAGATTGGCGCGACTCGGGACTTCCGACGGGAGTAAGCGATGGCCACGACCATGACGGGGCAAAAATGCGACGCACACGTCGCCGAGCGTGCCAAGAACAAACCGATCACTGGGATCGCCAAAGGGTGTCGCGATCTGCACTTCTTCCCGGTCCACGAGGCCGGGCATGTCATACAGGCCACTGCCCCCGATCACGCCAATTTGTGCTGCTGCCATATGCTCCCCTCGTCATCTAGATGCCAGCATCACAGTATACAGCAGAGGTTGAATCAGCTTGGGAGCGCCTCGGCATTCTTTGGTGCTGGTTTAGGGCTGCGTTTGCGTGGCTTCCAGGGAAAGTCGAGCGGGTTTTCAACGAAGGCGACGGGCAAGACCTCATCCAGCATGGTGACATAGGTACATTGGAGGTTGCGCTGCACGTTGCGCGGCAGTTCCTCCAGTAGTTCAGGCTTATTTTTAGCCGGCACGATCACATGCATAATACCGGCACGATACGCACCCAGGACCTTTTCACGGATACCACCAACCGGCAGAACACGCCCCCGCAGTGTGACTTCACCGGTCATAGCGATCGTGCGCTTGAGCTTGCGACCGGTTAAGGCCGATACCAGCGCACAAACGACGGTAATGCCCGCCGAGGGACCATCCTTCGGTACGCCACCCTCAGGCAGATGCACATGGATATCGATCTTTTCGAAGCGCCGCGGATCGATGCCCAGCCGCTTGGCATTCACGCGCGTAAAGGAGAGTGCCGCCTGAGCTGACTCCTGCATTACTTCGCCCAACTGGCCGGTCAGCAGCAAACTGCCTTTGCCTTCTACCACGCCGATCTCGACTTGTAGAATATCGCCACCATGCGTCGTCCAGACCATGCCGGTAGCGACGCCAATCTCATCTTCTTTTAGTTGAAGACCATAATCGAAACGTTCTGGCCCAAGCAGGCTCGGGAGCAGCCTCGGATCAATGCGGCGCGGATAGGAACGACCCTCCGCAATGCGCCGGGCGACCTTGCGACAAAGCGCACCTAGCTCACGCTCCAAGCCACGCACACCGGCCTCAAAGGTGTAGGTGCGGGTCAACTGCCGAATGGTGGCGGTGGGAATCGTGATCGGCGTGGCACTCAAACCATTCGCCCCGATTTGACGACCGATCAAAAAGCGCCGGGCAATGGCAATCTTTTCTTCTTCGGTATAGCCCGGCAACTCGATCACTTCGAGCCGGTCCACGAGCGCATCTTCGACCTCTTCGAGACTATTGGCAGTCGTGACGAAGAGGACCTGCGACAGATCATAGGGCACATCAAGGTAATGGTCACTGAAGGCGCGGTTTTGCTCGGGATCAAGCACTTCGAGCAGGGCTGCGGTTGGATCACCGCGCATGTCACTGCCGAGCTTATCGATCTCATCGAGCATGAAGACTGGGTTGAGCGTGCCCGCTTCACGCATCGCTTTAATGATGCGGCCTGGGAGCGCATTCACATACGTGCGCCGATGGCCACGAATCTCGGCCTCATCATGCACACCGCCAAGCGCCACACGCACAAAAGGCCGGCCCAATGCTGCCGCCATGGCCCTGCCTAGGCTGGTCTTGCCGACCCCAGGCGGACCGACAAAACAAAGAATCGAGCCGGCTTGGTCGCCGCCGACGAGCTTACGCACGGCCAATTGTTCGAGGATACGATCCTTCACCTTGCGCAAACCATAGTGGTGGTCATCCAAAATCTGAGCAGCTGCACGCAAATCAATGGTTTTGCTGGGAGTAGCTTGCCACGGCAAGGTTGCTAGCCACTGTAAATAGGTGCGCACAACTGCGTAGTCCGGGCTGCCGGGCGGGAGCAGATCGAGGCGGTTTAGCTCTTCATCGGCTCGCAACTGGACCGCTCGTGGCAAACAAGCCGCCGCCAGGAGCGCATGCAGATGATCAACGTCTTCTTTCGTTCCTTCACGCAGCGCTGGTTCGTGTTCCAAGGACGGGAGGCTAAACGGCTCGGCATCGGCCTGTTGCCGCGAAGCACGCGTCTTGCGGGCACCCGGTCGGGCTTGTTCGCGGCGTAGGAGCTCGCGCTCTTCGGTCAAGAGCAGGGTCACAGCTGCGAGTCGTTGGTCAACCGGTAAGAGTTCGAGCAACTGCTGGCGCTGGGGCACACTCAACGGAAGCTCACTGGCCACCAGATCGGCGAGCAGTTGTAGATCAGCGGTCGCATAGGCGGTAGCTAGCAAGCGCGGCGACAAGGTGCGGCTGAGAGCTACAACCTGTTCCAGCAGTTCCAGGAGGACGGTGCGGGGCCGCACGAGCTGATTGGGAGCGACAGGTGCTACGGGGGCAACAGTGACGCGACCCACCAGCACATCCACCCGCCGGTCAACTGCTTCGACCATAACCCGCCAGCGCCCGATCAGCAGCACACTTAACGCACCGTCGGGGAGCGCCAGCACACGAGCAACCTCGGCTTCAACGCCCAGGGAGTACAAGTTGCCGGGCTCCTCGGACGTATCGGTTATGGCGCGCTGCGTTAGCGCGACGACCGTGCTGCCGCTTCCTTGTACCGTCTCAACTGCGCCGATAGCCGCCGGACTTGTGAGCAAGACCGTGATGGCGGTTCCAGGAAACAACACTGTTTGTGTCAGCGGCAGGATCGGTAACTCACGAACCACGTCCGGTGACGGCGGTGCCGGCTGGGGAGTGAGTATTTCTCGATCATCGATCATGTATCGTCCTATTCGGGCGATCATAGCAAGGGCGTCAAATGAGATTTTGACGCCCGGATAGAGGCTACGCAGCTGCGGGAGGAGAAGTACCTTGACGATGAATCAACAGCTTAGGTACTAGTTGCACTGCGAATTTCTCGGAGGATCTCGTCGACTTGCTCTTTTGATTGTCCGTGACGTGTCAACACTTGGGCAGTCAGATCAAGTACACGATCTGCAAAGCGTTGGGCCACGTCATGCCGCAGCCCTTGTCCAATATAGAGCTTGAGCAATGCTTCGACCGATGTATCACGGTCAGCCGCAACTTGTTCGAGGGTCGCGAATGTATCCAAGGGCACGTTCAGTTCAACACTCGTTGACGGACGCGGATGGAAGCGAAGCTCGGTCGGAAAATCAGGCTGAATCATACTGCTTTCTTTCAGCGCGTGTAGCAGGTCGGGCTGAGATAATCCGCGTTCGCACACGCCGCTCGGTTATAGATGACTAACAGTAACCGTTGTGCGACAGAATAGCCCAAGATGAAATCACGCTGCTCACTCACATTCGTTGGAGTTGCGTCTCCATATTGATAGAACGGGTCAAAGAAGACCTCAACCGCTTCTTCGAATGTGACACCGTGCTTCTCGGCATTGCGATGTGCTTTCTGGGCGTCTCACTCGAACTCAACGCCTTGCAGCCGGTAGACCACATCCATACAGGACACCACCTGACACTGTTCGGATTAAGTGTATGATAGCATAGGCTACGTCACAGATGTAGTTGAACCCACTAGTTATCGCACCTTGTTTGCCAGGTAATCGATCATATCAATCTTGGTGACGATGCCGGTCGGATGACCTTCTTCGTCCGTCACAACGGCAACATTGTTGGAGGTTGCGATCTCGGCGAGGACATCAAGGGAGGTGTCAGCGCGTACCAGGCGAACGTCAGACGAGGTGATCTCACAGATGCTATGGTCCATCGCGCCCGCGCCGGAAAGCAGGTAGTTCAGCAAGTCGACCTCGCTGATCATGCCGACGACAACACCCATGCTATCAACCACGGGCATTTGGGAAATGTTATCGGTCTTCATCCGACCGATCACCTGCGCGACCGTGTCATCGCATTGCGCAGTAACGAGACCGCGTTTGCGATGTTGAAGCAGATCGGAGACCTGGCCTGTTTCCATAAAACCGTTTTCGCGCATCCAGTCGTCGCTGAAGATTTTGCTCAGGTAGCGCGAACCACCATCGGGCAGCAGTACGACGATGTTTTTGTCTTCACCAAGGTCATGCATGCGGAGCCACTTAAGCGCTCCGGCCATGGCCATGCCACACGAACCGCCAACGAACAAGCCTTCTTCCCGCGTCAAGCGCCGCGTCATCAGAAAGGACTCTTTATCGTTGACCTGCACGACATCATCGATCTGTTTGAAATCGATCGTCGTCGGCAGAAAATCCTCGCCCACACCTTCGATCTTGTAGCCGTGGACCGGGCCCAACTTGCCGGTGCGGAAATACTCGGTATACAAGGAGCCGACCGGATCGACGCCAACAGTGATCAGGGCTGGGTTTTGTTCTTTGAGATACTTCGAGGTGCCTGAGATCGTGCCGCCGGTGCCCATGCCCGCCACGAATACATCAATATGACCGCCGGTTTGCCGCCAGAGTTCGGGGCCAGTGGTACGGTAGTGGGCCTCGGGATTAGCCGGGTTCCAATATTGACCGGCCAGGATCGCGTTGGGCGTTTCCTCAGCAATGCGCTTGGAGACCGAGTAATAGGAACGGGGATCATCGGGCTCAACGGCGGTGGGGGTGATCACAACGCGGGCCCCGAAGGCCCGCAGCGAACGAATCTTTTCATCGCTCATCTTGTCGGGCATGACGAAGACGGTTTTATAGCCCTTGATAGCGGCGGCAATTGCCAGGCCTACGCCCGTATTACCACTGGTTGCTTCGACAATCGTCCCACCAGGGCGCAGCAAGCCACGCCGCTCGGCGTCCTCGATCATCGCAGGGCCGATGCGGTCCTTGACAGAGCCGCCGGGATTAAAGAATTCGACCTTGGCGAGCACGTTGGCCTTAATGCCCGCCGCGACTTTGTTGATGCGGATCAGGGGCGTATTGCCGACTGCCTCTAAAACATTATTCAGAATTTGATTGTCCGTCGCGACAGGCGCATCTATGAGTGCCATACCATGCTCTCCTTTGAGCGTTAACTGTACCATGCTGTACAGCTAGATCAAGATGACGATGTCCTTAGGCCGCAGCACGCGCGGTAGGGGGGGCGGCAGTACGGCGACGATGGCGGTAGGCTATAATAGCACCGCACAGCAGGATCGTCACGACACTCAACACCTGGGCCGTGCGCAACTGGCCACCAACACATTCGCCACCGATGCCACCGGTACATAGGCTATCGACACGCAGTCCCTCAACCCAAAAGCGTCCGACGGAGTACAATATGAGGTATGCTAGCAACAAATCGCCGCGTAGCAACCAATGGCGGAAGCGCCGTTCGATCCATAGGAGCGTGATGAACACTCCCAAGCTCCATAACGACTCATATAAAAAGGTTGGGTGAAAGCGCGTCGCGTCGGGATAGCGCTGGAGGTCGTCATAGGGCGGCAGGCGGTGACAGTTGGGATCGTCGGCGCCACAACCTTGTGCCGTGAGCTGCAGACCCCACGGCAGGGTGGTGGGGCGCCCGTAGGCTTCTTGGTTCCAAAAGTTACCCCAGCGCCCGAAGGCCTGACCGATGGGCAGACAGGGCGCGGCAATATCTGCCCAATCAGCGAAGCTCAGATGCTGTCGGCGCGTGTACCAGTAGCCGGCCAAAAGCGCGCCCATGAGCGCGCCCTGGATCGCGATTCCGCCGGTAGCGGGATTAATAATGCTGATGAAATCCTGCCAGTTGGTCGCGGGAGCTTGAATAAACCGGTCCCACAGCGGGCGAAAGCGCCGTGGCCATTCAAATAAAACATACCAAGCACGCGCAAAAATGATCGCCACTACCAGGCCGACCGATAATAAATTCCAGGCATGCTCGGGGTTTTTTCCGGCGGCGGCAGCACGGCGTGCGCCAAACCAGGTCGCCAACACCGCACCACCTAAGATGCACACGGCATACCAGCGGATACTCAGAAAGCCAAGGAAGTGATCGAGCAGGAGGGGTCCGGTTGGAGGATGCATGTGTTCCTTAATGCTGTGTATAACATGCAGCATTGTAGGCGGGGCGGTACAGACTGTCAAAGCCCAACCAATGGTACAATGCGCGCCACTATCTGCCGGGAGCAATAAGCATGATCGACCTCCGTTCTGATACTGTGACCCACCCCACACCCGCGATGCGCCAAGCTATGGCGCAGGCTGAGGTCGGTGACGACGTGTATGGCGAGGACCCAACCGTTAATCGCTTGCAAGAGCTCGCGGCGGAGCAGCTCGGCAAAGAATCGGCGCTGCTGGTCGCCTCGGGTACGATGGGCAATCTGGTCGCGCTGCTGGCCCACGGGCAGCGCGGCGACGAAGTGATCGTTGGCGATGAAGCACACATCTTCCATTACGAGCAAGGTGGGGCCTCGGCACTTGGCGGTCTGGTTTACCACACTGTACCGACACAGCCCCACGGCGAATTACCGCTCGACGCACTGGAGCATGCCATACGGGATCGCGCTAACCCACACTATGCCTGGCCCGGGGTGCTGTGTCTTGAAAATACCCATAACCGCTGCGGTGGGACCGTGCTAGGCTTGGAATATATGCGGCAGGTCAAAGCACTCGCCGACCGGCATAGCTTACCGCTGCATCTAGACGGCGCGCGGCTCGCCAATGCAGCGGTAGCGCTTGGAGTACCGATGCGTGCGATCACGCAGCATGTAACCTCAGTGCAGTTAGATCTTTCGAAGGGACTAGCCGCGCCGGTTGGTGGTGTTGTGGCGGGCACACGGGACTTCATCGCACGTGCCCATCGCGCCCGTAAGATCGTCGGTGGTGGTATGCGCCAGGCAGGCGTGATTGCGGCCGCAGGTATTCTGGCCCTGACCGAGATGCAGGAGCGGCTGACCGAAGATCATGCTCACGCCCAACTGCTGGCCGACGCGCTGGCTGAGCTGCCCCAGATCCTCATCGATCGGCGCAGTGTGCAAACCAATCTCGTGGTTTTTCGGCTACGGGATTCCGCCTGGACGCCCGGTCGCCTAATCGGCGTACTCCATGAGCAAGGTATCTTGATCGGCGGCTTTGGCGATGAGCGGGTGCGCATGGCAACGCACTATGGCATCGAGCGACGTGATATCGACACGACGATCGCGGCGGTACGCAAGGTCTTCGTAGCCTGATATGCGCGTGTTGATTACCGGGATTAATGGCTTCGTCGGCGGTCATCTGGCCGAGTACTTGCTGTCGGCTAGCGACGACGAGATTTGGGGCCTAGCCCGCTCGTCGGAAGTGCGTTTACCACAACTGCGTCAGCGTGTCCAAATGGTTGCAGCCGACCTGCTCTATCGAGCGTCAACCGAGGCAGCCTTACGCAGGGTACGACCAGACGTCATTTTTCACCTGGCCGCCCAGGCGCATGTCCCGACCTCCTTTGCCGATCCCGGCACGACCTTAACCAGTAATTTACTGGCTGAATTGCACGTTCTGGAAGGGGTACGCGTGATCGGCTGCGATCCGATCATTCTGGTTGTTTGCACCGCCGACGAGTATGGGGCCGTACGACCCGAGGACTTACCGATCAACGAAGATACGCCGCTCCGTCCGAATAACCCGTATGCCGTCAGCAAGGTGGCGCAGGACATGTTGGCACTGCAATACTATCTGGCCCACCACCTGCGGACGGTTCGCGTACGACCGTTTAACCATACTGGTCCACGTCAGGAGCCGGAGTATGTCCTACCGGCTTTCGCCCGCCAGGTCGCGCGGATCGAAGCGGGGCTGCAGCCGCCGGTGCTAGCGGTGGGGAACCTCCAAGCCCAGCGCGATTTTACGGATGTACGCGACATGGTGCGAGCCTACCATCTTGCGATCTCGAATGGTCAGCCAGGCGAGGTGTATAACATTGGTAGTGGCAAGGCACTGGCAATCCAGGCACTCCTTGATGGCCTACTGGCACTGAGCCATGTACCTATTACGGTCGAAAGCGATCCAGAGCGCATGCGACCCGCCGATGTGCCGGTGGTGTGTTGCGATCCACGGCGCTTTCAGAGATGTACCGGTTGGCAGCCGGAGATTGATGTGGCCCAAACAGTTTCTGATACCCTCCAGGATTGGCGGGAACGAGTCGAGCAAACGCTATGAATGTCTATGCCTTGATTATGGCCGGTGGTTCCGGTTCGCGGCTATGGCCGCGCTCACGTTCGCGGCAACCCAAACAATTTTTGCCGCTCTTGTCGGAGCAAACGATGGTCCAGGATACAGCTGCACGGGTGCAGGGACTTATTCCGCCCGAGCGGCTCGTGATAGCCACTGGTCAAGATTATGTTGATCTTGCCGCAGCCCAACTGCCCGCCGTGCCACGCGAGCAGATTATTGGCGAGCCGGGCGGGCGTGGCTCGGCGGCCGGCATTGGCTTGGGAGCGCTCCTGATCAAGCGGCAGGACCCAGAGGCGGTGATGGTCGTACTATCGGCCGATCATCTGATTCGCAATGTCGCCGCCTTTAACGCCGCCCTGCAGGCTGCGGTTGAGGTTGCCAGGCAAGGCTTCCTGGTCACGCTTGGTATCACGCCCGATGAGCCACATACCGGCTTT
>JACDGP010000113.1 GCA_013821605.1 Herpetosiphonaceae bacterium | reverse complement strand
AGACAACCTCCTGTCGGGCAGAGAAAACCCCGACGGGGGAGATCGTCACATAGCCAGGGCTGATGGACCAGGGGAGCTACCAGGAGGTGAGCGGGGGTCAATCACCTGCGCGAAGCGCTTCGTTCAAAGTTTTCTCTCAAGCGGCGCAGAGCCGACACGCCGATGCAAAAAAAGCGTAACCGATGGTACAGTGAGGGTCAACCAGCAATGGAACGGAATGTGTTGCCTATGCAACATGGGAGAGAAAAGTGATGCAAAAGCTCGATGGCGTTGAAGATCTGAGGGTTCGTCGCACGCGCAAACTGCTTCAGCAAGCGTTGATCGAGGGGACTGTGGACAAAGGGTTCGCGGCTCTCACTGTGCGTGATATTACCAGCCGTGCAATGGTGAACCGCTCGACGTTTTATCGCCACTACCATGATAAATACGATCTGCTCGAACAGCATATAAATGCGATATACGAGGTGTTAGAGGAGGAGGGAGGGATCATCGGGGAGGGTCGTCATGAAGGACTCATCGAGCTCTTCAAACACATCCAACAGTTTCCCGACTTTTACGGCGTGGTGCTGGGCGCGCAGGCGGACGCTTTTTTGAGTCCGAGCTTTCGCCAGCAGACGCGGCAACGTTTTCTTGCTTATTTCCAGCAAACGTTCTCCGAAGCCACATCTGATCCCGAGACACCGCCGCTCGACCTGAAGTTCACCACTGTTGCCTCGGCTGGATGTGGCGCGCTCGCCTGGTGGCTGGAGCAGGAACGGCCCTCTACGCCTGAACAATTTGCCCATTGGATGCAACAGATTATCTCTGATATCCTGGTCTCTACGCGGTTGCGTCAGGATTCAGAGCCCTAGCCACGTGATCACGGCTCTACGCCAATCTATGTGAAAAACTAGGTGGGTTGGTAGTACGTAGATCCTAGAGAACCTATGTCTCTTGAACAACTCCTCCTCCCACTCGAACACCTTGAACTCGAAGCCGTTGAACTTGCCGGAACCACCATTACGATCGTTACCTCGTCGAACCGACCATGTGCTGTCTGCCCATCCTGTCACACGTCGAGCGAGCGCGTCCATAGTGGCTACCGTCGAACGGTCGCCGATCTGCCCTGGGCTGATCGACGGCTGGTGCTCCGGATGCAGGTCCGACGCTTTTTCTGCCCGCTCGCGATGTGCCCAAAACGGACCTTTGCTGAGCGCTTCGGGTCGTCCATTCCTCCGTTCGCGCGACGGACCACACGCTTGACTGACGCACTTCGTGCCCTGACATTCACAGCTGGCGGTCAGGCGAGTGCTCGTCTCGCCCAACTGCTCGCCATGCCACTTAGTCCCCGCACGGCGCTGCGATTACTGCATGCACATCCGCTCCCATCGGTGCCGATGCCGCATGTGGTTGGTTTGGATGACTGGGCTTGGAAGAAAGGCCGCAGCTACGGCACCATTTGCGTGGACCTGGAGCACCATCAGCCGATTGACCTTCTACCGGATCGTGAGCCCACCACGATCGCAGCGTGGCTCCAGAAGTATCCGTCGATTGAAATTGTTGCCCGTGATCGTGGTGGTGAATTTATCGATGGGGTGCGGCAAGGCGCACCGCAGGCTATCCAGGTGGCTGACCGCTTCCATCTCGTAAAGAACCTGGGTGATGCTCTGGAGTACCTCTTTCATCAGCACACGGCCCTCATGAAGGAGGTCTTTGAACAGGTGGCCACACAGCAAGTCGCCTCCACTCCCAAACTCCGGCGCATTCCATCCCTGGATGGCGCAAGCACCTCCAAACGCGCAAAGACCAACAGCGAGGCGTGGGAACGACGTGCTCGTGAGCGGTACCAGCAGATCCATGAGCTTCATGCTCAGGGTATTGATGTAGCGACGGTCGCTCGCCATCTCCACGTGAGTCGGCCGACGGTGTATCGCTACCTCCAGATGCCCGCACCGCCCACGCGCGCTCAGACCCATGTTCGTGAACGGCATGTCATTGAGCCGTGGAAGCCGTATCTTATCCAGCGGTGGCATGAAGGCTGTCGCAATGCCTTAGAGCTCTGGCGTGAACTTCGGGACCAGCACGGCTATCGTCACTCACCACGGACCGTTGTTCGCTTCCTGGAACTCCTGCGACGTGATAGTGGGACGTATCGGAGCTTTCGTGCGGTTGCTCCCCAGCCCATCTATGCTGTTGATAGGGAGCCCATGCGTCCGTTGACGGCCCTCCAGGCAAAACGGCTCTGGCTTTCCCGGCCAACGGAACGGAGCGCGTGGCTCGAAGCTTATCGCCTGGCCCTGTGTGCACGGGATGACACCTTGGCCAAGGCCTATACGCTCACGCAAGGCTTTGTGACCATGGTGCGTGAACGACGCGGCGACCGACTTGACCTGTGGCTCAGTGAGAGCGCGTCGAGCGGGATTACGCCTCTGCAAACATTTGCAAAGGGGCTCCAGCGCGACTACAAGGCCGTGAAGGCGGGGCTCACGTTGAATTGGAGCAATGGCCAGACGGAAGCGCAAGTGCACCGACTGAAACTGCTCAAGCGAGCCATGTATGGCCAAGCCGACTTCGAGTTATTGCGTCAACGAGTTCTCTACCGGGAGCAGCCCTATCGAGCACGCTCGAAAGCAGGGCACGAAGCTGCTGCTGCATGATACACACAGCGAACCTGTGCGATCTTTACCGACAACGTGCGGCTTGGCAGAAGCCAGTTGGACTAGCTCCTCTGTTTGACACGTGAACGAATGGGATCAGCTCAATTCGCCATGTGCCGGACAGATTACTCTGTGGATCGCTACATCTTCCTGCCGATTCACGTAAAGTGGCGTAGAGCCCTGATCCTTATCCTATTCTTGTCCTTTGGATGGCAGAACGACGCCTGGACCAGCCTTGCGTGCTCGGTTGAAGCGGGCTGACGACCACCATGCGTTTGGCGCATGACCAGAATCCCTCCTCGTTCCCCGCCGTTTCACAGCAGGTCCCAGTGCAAATTCCATAAAGCTCTCGTGCGAACATCGGCTTCGTTCAAAGTGGATTATGTGGCGGCGCGGCGCCACATGAATCCTTAATTCATTCCGTCGGGAGTTTCGTCCCCTGAGGTCTTTACTTCCGACATTCGTAGCTGTATCCTACTTTTCGTTCCAATGCTACACGACCCCCGAGACGGGGTTCGGCGCGGACAAAGTGCTTGGCGATGCGCGGATGCAAGTTCGACAAGCCGACCGCCCAACCACGAATCTCGGCTGCATTCACGTCCTCCACAACCATGCCAACCCACCTCCTTTTCTCCGAGCATAGCTGGTATTCTACCAAGTACGGCTGTAGTACTAAATCACGCATCCTTCTTGCCTAAGCTATCGAAGGGTATGAGGTGATGTTGCAGCGCATAGATAGCGGCCTGTGTGCGATCACCAAGATTCAGTTTCGATAAGATGTGCGCAATATGCGTTCTGATCGTTGGCTCACTAATCATCAACTCACGCGCAATCTCATAGTTTGTGCGACCCCGCGCAATATGTGTCAGCACGTCCAATTCACGGGACGTTAGCTCTTGGAAAGGCGCTTGAGCCTGTTGACGCAAGTCGGTGAGCAGGCGGGTTGCTACCAGTGGGTGCAGGGAACTTTCACCCCGTGCAGCTGCGCGGACGGCGTTAACTAGCTCCTGTGCGCTCACATCCTTGAGTAGATACGAGAGGGCTCCCGCCTTGATTGAGTTAACGATGCGGTCGTCTTCGTAGTAGGAGGTTAAGATGATGATCTGCGTGCTCGGCGCCAGCCGTTTGATTTCGTGCACGGCGGTGATCCCGTCCATCTTCGGCATTAACAGATCAAGGAGCATGACATCGGGCACCACCTCCTGCGCTAAGGTGATGGCCTCCTGCCCATTGTCGCCTTCGCCTACGACCACAATATCTGGCCGTTGCTCCAGCATGAACCGCAGCCCTTGCCTTACGACCAGATGATCGTCAACAATAACGAGGCGAATCATAGCTCCTCTAAGGGTAGACAAACCAATACAGAGGTACCATCAGTTGGTGAGGTCTGCACGTCGAGCGTGCCCTGCAGTTCGCTGACTCGCTCGTGCATGATGCGCAGCCCAAGCCCATGCTGTGATATGGTATCGCCCACGTCAAAGCCGTGCCCATCGTCGGCAATACGCAACTCAATTCTAGCGCCCATGTGACGCAAACCAACCGTGATCGTGGTCGCCGCAGCGTGACGTACAGCGTTCGTGAGCGCTTCTTGAGCAATGCGTAGTAGGGCAGTTGCTCTTTGCGGATTGATGGAGATTGGCGTGATGGCAGTGGTCACAGTGATATTTAGCCGGGTACGATAGGCGACTGCTAATGCTTCGAGACCGATTGTGAGGTCGAGGTGGTCGATCAGTAGGGGACGCATTTCGAGTTGTAATGCCCGCATCTCACGTGTCATTCTGGTGGTGATGCTTTCCAGCGTGGTGATTTGAGGCTGAAGGGCTGACTGTGGCGGCAGTGCAGCCTGTAGCCCGTCGGTTAGCATACGTAACGAGAACAGGTCTTGGGAGATAGCATCATGTAATTCGCGCGAGATGCGTGATCGCTCAGTGAGGCGCGCGTTGTGAGCTGCGAGTTCTTGACGCTGCACGAGGCTTTCTGCGAGTTGTGCTGCCATACGATTGAAGTGAGCTTCGAGCTGCCCAATCTCATCAGGCCGCCGCACACAGACGCGGTGCATATAGTCTCCTTCTTCGATTTTGGTCGTTGCCATCACGAGGTCGCGGAGACGGCGTACGATGCCCCGAGTTGTCAAGGTGCCGAAGAGCCCCCCTATAAGCGGAGCTAGCATCAGGATGAGCCCCATCATGAACACCGCCTCAAACCAGGGGTACAAGGCCTCGGATGTGAACGGCACGGGTCCGCCCGGACGAACCGAATCAAGTAGTCCCTTTGGCATGCGGGGCCATGCAGTAGAGCTGATTGCCACCGAGAGCAATACAGCTGTTAGGCCTTCCAGCATGACGACGGAAACGGCAGTTACCCACATATACGACACCGTCATGCGGGCCTGGAGGCCAGCTAATCTCTTGGAGTGAGACATGCTTGAGATCCTCTACGCTGACAATGGTCTCTCCTGGATAATTAAAACTCTTCCGATGCAAAGCGCATGACGGCCAAGAGCAGACAGAGAGCACCGCCACCAGCTAGAGCAAGGACGAGCCCAACAGGCAGCATAAATTGGTGTGTAACTAGTGCATGCGGGATCAGCTGCGCGGCCTGGGTGAGCACCATGAGCACGAATAGCGCAAGACCGAGCACGAGGGTGCGACGCAGAAATAAGGTACCGAGCAGTAACGTCATGAAGAAATAAAAGCCCAGCGCAGCCGCTAACCAACCCAGTAGCATTAACATCATCGTGATAGGAAGCAATTGTCCAATCATAAGCGAGATCTGCAACACGGCCACGAGACCAGGCAGTACAACCATGGTTAGGAGCATGCCCGGCAGAACGGCGCACTTGGCCAGGATAAATGCGCTACGTGAGGTGGGCTTCGAGAGGATCCAGGCAGCAGTCCCACGCTGCCTATCGTCAATGATCGCACCTTGAGCTTGAATAATTGCACCGATGCCAATGAACAACGAGAAGAATGATACGACAAAGACGAAGCTCGCCTCTATCATGCTCACACCCAATGCTGCACTCCCTCGATAGCCTAAACTCACCAGCGCAATTGTCAAGAACCCGTTCAGCAAAAAGAGCCAGATGAGGCTCTGGCGTAGCCAGTTCCAATGTCCCCACCAACGATGACTGTCCTTGGACCATAGGTTACCGAGGCCGCTACGCCAACCAAGCTCGGGCGTAGTACAGAGCGCTGCCTCAGCGGACATTGTGTTTTCCTTCCATGAGTGTGATAAACACGTCTTCCAAAGCGTCCTGTTTGCGTCCAAAAGCGAGCACCCGCGCCAGGCCGTTCTCCGTTATTAAGGAAAGCAAAGAGGTCTCTGCCGCACGTTCGTCGCTCACTGTGATACGCCACGTGCTCGGGTCCCTCGCCGATAGGAGTTCGATCTTGGATACCCAGGGCTGCTGGGCAACCGCTGTATGTACGTGCTGTGTGTTGCCCTGGAGGGTCAGTTCGTAGGTGACCACGTTTTGCTCGGTTAGCAGCGTATTGAGAGGAGCTTGCACGAGCACTTCGCCTTCCTTCACAATCACTACCATGTCGCTAACGCGTTGCACATCATCGAGCAGATGGGTCGAGTAGAAGATTGTGGTGGTGGAGCGCAAGCGCTGCATTACCTCCAAGACATCACGGCGCCCAAGTGGATCGAGCGATGCTGCCGGCTCATCCAGGATGAGCAAGCCGGGATGGTTGATTTGGGCTTGTGCAATACCCAGACGTTGCCGTTCGCCACCCGAGAACCCGCTAAGCAGGCGATCAGCTTTGGCGGACAGCCCAACGAGTTCCAGTGCTTCAACCACACGCGCTTCTATGGCTGCTGTTGGACCGGCGTAGAAAAAGCGGGCCACAAAGCGCAGCGTATCGCGCGCCGTCATGTGATCGTAAAAGCGGGGCTCTTGGGCCAAGTAGCCGACCCGCCTGCGGATGGCAAGGCTGTCACGGACGATGTCATAGCCAAAGATGACGCCCGTCCCACTCGTTGGACGTGCTAGCCCCAACAACAGCTTGATGGCGGTGCTTTTGCCTGCGCCATTAGGTCCTAAGAAGGCACAAATCGTGTGCTCTGGAATACACAGGTCCAACGACTTCAAAGCGCTGACCCCTGGATACGTTTTACTGAGACCCTGAGTTTGAATTACCAGGACTTCGCTACCGGCAGTGTGCCCATTTTGAGCTTGAAGCATGGCTGGACGCTCTTCCTCAGCGGCGGTCCACGGTCTGCATCGCCACTATATATGCAGTGGGCAGAGAGGGTTATAGAACCCCTGGGCCGCTGATACCTGCCACTCTACGCCCGCGAGCATAGCCGTGAGATCAGTGAGGAGTTGAGCATGACCGATCAATTTGATGAGAGCGGTGGAACGCAGGAGGTTAAAGGGGTGTTCCGAGGCGAGGACGGCCCTCACTGCGCTCATACTACAGTGGGCACGGTCGCTCTGGAGAGCACGAAAAACCCGGGGTATGGCAGCACTCCTGCCGTGAAAGCATCCCGCAGGGGTATGACAGTCGGACAGGTGTTCTCATGATTCCGACGGGCTGAGGCGCTGCTGGGTTGTCTTTTGGCTCTGGTGTACGTTGTTCCCGCGTGCGATGCCTTTCAGTACGTTTGTGGTACCCCCGGGTTTTTCGTGCTCTCCGTGTCCGCAAGGCAGCTTGGGGTGGCAAAATCACTTGGAGGTACGTGATTATCTGTGCACCCATCCTGAAACTGCGTACGTCTACGGTGAACACAAGAACGTGCTCGCACAAGCATTTCCGCACGACTTTGACAGGTATGTGGATGGCAAGACCGATCTGCTCCTTGGGATTCTGCACGAATAGGGCTTGACCACCGACCGGCTGGGAACCATTGCACAGGTGAACCGCAAAAAATAGCCATCCTTACGAGGAACCGTTTCAAGTACGCAATTGTTTTTGATAGGTGTCTAGCTGGATAACTGTGTGCATCCCTGCATGCTCATATAGCCGATTTGCCCCGGTCGTGTTAGCAGCGCCTACGGTAAGTGCCGCCCGCCGCAAACCACGAGCATGGAGAGCACTAAAAACCCGGGGGGTATCAAGTCATCCGGCCCCGCGGGACTATCATTTCTGAGGTCTGCCCGCCCGTCTCGACGCGCTGAGTCCCCGTTCTGCACCGTCGTACGTACCACAAAGATCCATCCGGTCGTGGCCTTGGGGTTTCCGTACCCCCGGGTTTTTAGTGCTCTCGCCGGTGTCGAGAGCACTAAAAAGTCGGGGGTAACACAAGCGTTCTGCGGGGAATGGCACGCGGGAACGAAGGACGCCAGCGCCAAAAGCTCCGCTCCTGGCACCTCAACCTGGAAGTGGGCAGCCGTACGCATCTCATTCCGAGACGAGGCTCGTACCTCCTCGAAGGATTCAGCCAGCTCCTCGGAATGAGGATAACGCCCATCAGGGTATCATACCCCCGACTTTTTACTGCTCTCCTATCTGACGATTTTTTTACACTGTCCTACATAACGATTGTTGAACGAAGCGCTTCGCGCAGGGCGGCCAGTTGAGTGCCCGCTTGCCCACTGCCTGAAGCAGTCGTCGACCGGCGAGAGCCAACTCGCATCGAGCACAATGCCTGACGCGTGGCCGTCTTCCGCGGCTGAAGGCCGCACGTCTGGAGCTCATCCAGGGGCAAGCGCCCCATTCTGTGAGCGCTCATCAGCACCCCGGCGTGGTTGGAGCGGTTCGCAGATAGCGGCCTGGCATCTATCCTGCTAAATTGTCGACTAGTCTGTATGCTTGTTGAGCACAGGTCCCCCCTTAAATTCCATATAAATCTCGTAGTGCTCGCGACGGCTTCGTTCAACCGGGCTTATGTGGCGGCGCGGCGCCACATGAAGCCTTAATTCATTTCATTATGTTGCACAAACAAACGTAACAGCGGCCATATCGAACTCGGGGATCTACCCACGCATTGGGAGAAGATCGTAGATTATGTTGGACATTTGAACGTATGCGTAAAAAACTTGCTGGATAGCTCTTCTACCCCGTATACGCTGGTGCCGCTCTCACCGGCCAACTATCCACGGGCTCCCCATCAACAAAGCGTGACGGTTGCGGCCACCGGCTACGTTTCCGTAACTCTTTCCTACGACAGCGGCATTCGGTAAGTGGACGTGCACCGGCGAGGACCAACGTGTTAGCCAGGAGCACAGCCGACGGAACGAGGCCAGGTGGCCTCCATCTCACGCGTCGGTGCGCTCGGCCACGTTGTGCCGAGCAGCCGTAGGCAGAACGCGTTGAGGGTGGTCGTCTCGTTGGTGTGGTCTCCCAGCCGGTACGCGCAGGGGGCGTCGTCATTATCGAATGCCACTATCGTACGCGAGCGTCACATGGGTGAAACGATTCTGGATAACGGTCACCACCTGGTGTTGGGGGGCGCGGGGGTAGTTGCCCGGGGACTCAGGCCGCATGATATATGTTCCCGGCTTCAATGGGATCCGAAACTGTCCGTCCGTGCCGCTGTGGACCTGTGCCACCGGTTGGCCGTTCTGATCCACAACCGTAACGGTCGCTTGATGAGGCCGCTGGTTCATGATCCCCGGACGTTCAACAGGGCGAATCGGTCCAATCATCACCTGGCCTTCAATACCAGTATCTGAAACAGCAAGGTCGTTCATGGTCATGTACCTTCGGTAGCCAGAAACGGGCGGTTGTACACGTGCAACGATGGAAGCGACGAATACAGTTCCTGTGCCTGGTCAGCTGCGATCTATCATACCAGGATGTCCCACAATAGATGTGAACGATGGCAGAACCGGCGATGAGATGCGCGGGCACAAGGCGCAGGAGGATACAGGAGGAACGGCTTTCATCTGCACACCATGAGCCGGATGAGGGACGTCGGCACGACATATGATGATGACCGGGCCATTCGTCGTCCTTCGCCTGTCGCAGGCGTTGTCCGTTGTTGCACCACTTCGGGCGTAGGCGCCACAGCCCAGGGAAGAGGACTGGACCAGCGTGACTGCGGTTCTACGGCCCAACGATCAACGTCCCCTGCATCCCGGCCGCACGATGGCCAGGAATCCCGCAGTAGAAGGTGTACGTCCCGGCCTGCGTCGCCTGAAAGAGCGCCACGCCGTTCTGTTTCGTCGGCATCGGTGCATGGACATTGAAGGCATCAATGTCGAAGCGATGGCGCTCCTGGTCCTGATTGACGAGCCGCAGGCCCACCGTCGCGCCGACCTTCACGTGGATTTCGGGACGGTCAAAGCGCCGCTGGGCCGCTGTTAGGACCGGCAGGTTGCCCAGTCCAGCACTATCTAACAGCGTTTCTGGACCATGTTGTGGGATGGCCGCCACCAGCAGGGCGCCCACAACGAGGCCGACCAGCGTCGCGAGGAGCACCGGCACCAGCCGGGGCATGTGCCGGTCGACCGGGGCCGTGCACCTGTTCTGCACAGCGGCCGCGAGACCTGCACCGAGACCGACGACGGCCACGGCGACGAAGAGGACATTGACCGCGAAGGCGCGCGTCTCGTCTGGCTGTACGATCGCTGCGACCAGCGCCGGCCCGTTGCCGAGGAGCATGCCGGCACTCCATAGGGCGGCGAGCGCGGGAGCCCAGCGCCACCTGCGGAGGACCAGACCCGCCGTCACGAGCGGGACCAGGCCAAACAGGGCGAAGATGGGCTCCGCCTCGCTCGAGAGCGCCAGGGCGTAATAGACCGGGATGCTGGCGGTCCCGAGCAGCGCGACCACCGTGAGTTGTTCCAGCCCCGTCCAGCGGCGGTTGCGCGCCGGCTGCTGTTTGGTCGTTGCCATCCGTGTCTCCTCCCGTGTCCTCGATCACCCGACGCGTGCCGCGGCATGTCGCCTGGTGACGACCTACACCACAGAGCCGATGGGAACCAATGTCAGACCTAGCAGCGCACTGAAGAAATCAAGCTCATGACCGACGCTATGCGGGGCACCCCACTGCATCACCGGAAACAGGTACAGGGCTTCGGCGACATGCATCAGGACGACCACGAGCAGACGGCCGGCCCCAAGCAATTGCAGGAACGTGCCGACAGCACCAGCCCGTAGGAACACGACGACCGACCACACACAGCATATGCTGATCGGCACGAGCGCGACTAGGGCTCTCAAGAACGCAACGTTCATCGGCACATGTCCTGCGTATGTTATCGCTTGAGCGGTGCTTGCTGTTCCACACCGCCCCGCGCATGATAGGTAGCCATGCCAGGTGTAGGCAAAGGTGTGCGCCGTTCCCAGCGCACAAACCCGAGCTCCATGCTATGCTACCGCCCTGTGCAACTGACCATTATTTTGTCCATCCTGGCACTCGTCGTCGGGCTCTTCTTGATTGAACGCAGTGCGGAAAGCTTCACGGGTGCCGTGGGTGCCACGGCGCGCCGCTTCCACGCATCAGAAAGTGTCGTTGGCTTGCTGACGGCAGGCGGTGAGTGGGAAGAACTTGTCGTTGTGGTCATCGCGCTCGCCAGTGGCCATGCCAGCCTGGCAGTCGGCAATGTCGTCGGTTCCTGCCTCGCGAACCTCCTTGGCTCGATGCCGCTTGGTTTTCTTGGACCACACCCGCTCGCGCCGGATCGCAGCGCCCGAATCTACGCCGGTGTGATGCTCGTGGTCACCGCCCTCGCGACCGTGTTCTTCTTCGGTGGTCGCGTCACCCGAGCGGAGGGTGGGATCCTCGTTGGGGTGTTTCTGGTGTACGTCACCTCGGTGCTGATCGTCATTCGCAAAGGTCTCCTCGCACCGCCCGCATCAGACGATGCTACCGATGATGAACCCCACCAGCAGAGCCTCGTGCGAACCGTGGGGGTGCTCGTCTTTAGCCTCCTCGTCATCTCCCTGGGTGCCGAGCTCGTCGTCGAAGGTGCCACGCGGATCGCACGGGTGGCTGGCCTGTCCGAGTATGCGATCGGGGCAACGGTGGTTGCGTTAGGTACAACTCTGCCGGATAAGGCGATTAGCCTGATCGGCGGCTTAAGGGGCCAGGGTGGCGTCGTCACGGCCAACGCGACCGGCTCAAATATCTTTCTCCTGACCCTGGTGCTGGGTATCAGTGCCCTCGCCAGTCATGCCGGGTTAGCGATTTCATCCAGCGTGAGCCATGTCGATGGCCCGCTGCTGCTGGCTGTTTCTGTGCTGGTGACGGTTCTGTTCCAACGGCGGTCCCTCCATCGCGCCATCGGACTGTCGCTACTCACGCTCTATCTCGGGTATCTTGCCTACGCTCTCCTGCGTGGAGCCTAAGTGCTGTGCTGCTGTTCCATACTGCACAGGTCGGCTGCTCGTTAGAACGTCGCCTATTGGTCGAAGGCCTCCGGTTGTCCCCCTGCAGGCCGGCGTCTTCGGCTGATGTGGCGGCCCACCAGGGCAAACCAGAGCGGGAGCAGCGGCCCGCTTGGAATCAAGAAGGCGATAGGCCCATGCGGAATGAACGAATATCCACCCAGGTCTAGCGCGAGCAGTAGGCCGACGATCCGGAGCATACCGCTAGCTTGCCAGGAGGCCACCGCGATCCAGAGCGCGGCCGAGACGTGACCGCCATAGCGCATGGGCAGATAGATCGTATCGGCGACACCATTGAGGGCCATGACATCCGTTACGATATCGATCACGAGCCAGCCGTAGCCCGCTGCTCGTGCCCAAGGCGGTGCCGGCAGGGCGGCGATGACGGGAAACAGGAGCAGATGCGCGGCTACCGGCAGGAGGCCACCATTGAGTTCAGCGACGATGGGAGAGCTCGCCGGGAGCCCCAGCCGTGGGATGAAGAAAAAGCGGGCCAGGCTGACGATGAAGAGGACTGCGGCGGCATAGGCTGCAAGCGCTCCACCGGGCAACGATGTTCGTTGGTTTCCATGCATCGGGCTGTCCCCCCGCATCTCGTCGTGCCCAGCGTCACGAACGGGCTTCGCTGCCTTCATGGTAGGCATGGAGCCCTTCTTTGAAGCCATAATAGACAATGACGAGCCCGGCCAGTGGGTCGGCCCACCACCAGCCGAACCCGGCATTCAGGACGAGGCCAAGCAGCACCGCCGCGGCGAGAACTCCATCAATGAGCGTTACATACGCTTCCGTTTGGAGCACGAGATTGCCAAGTTGTCCGCCCGTGACCTGTTTGCCATAGGCGAGGAGTAACATCGCCACCAGCGTCACCGCCAGCCATGCAATGCCGCTAGGCGAAGGGGCAGGGTGCTGCCGTGTCACGAACGTGTAGGTAGATTGGGCGAGGACATAGACCGCGAGACCGATGAACGCCAGCCCGATCAAGCGCAGGGCACGTCGTTGCCGGTCATGCCCGGTGTCGTTGAGCTGCCAGATCACCACCACGGAGGCAAAGATTTCAATTACCGAATCCAACCCGAAGCCGGCCAGCGCCACCGAGCGGGCCGTCCATGCTGCCGCTAACACGATCACCACGCCGACCACATTCCAGCCGAGGCTGACATACTCCAGGTACAGACCGCGTTTCAATAAGGAAGACTGCATACGCACGATGATAGCACAGGGATGCCGGTGCTCCATCCGAGTACAACGTACGGGCTTTCCCCGACAACTCCGTTGTGGCTGGATGCAACCATGGTGGGCCTCCTCGGATAGGTACAGCCGCAAGAGGAGCACACCTGGTTCGTCTCGTAGTCACACATCGCTTGGTTCACCTCCTTCCACAGTGTTGCTTGACACGCGAAGCTGCCGTGGTAACATATGAGCATACATTCATACATGGGGACGATGGAAACGCGGCTCTTCCCTGCCCAGCGTTCCGACGTGTGTCGTGACAGTGTCCTGCTCGGACCATCCGAACACGCTATTCCTGCATCACTCGTCGATACGGCAATCGCAGCACGGCTTGCCCGGGTCTTCCAGGCCTTAAGCGATCCTACCCGCGTGCGCATCATCTCGCTCCTCTTGGAGCACGAGCTGTGCGTCCACACGAGCACCGAGGCGCTAGGGATGCAGCAATCGGCGGTGTCGCACCAACTGAGGACCATGCGGGACATGCGCCTCGTGCGCGCGCGGAAAGACGGCCGGCACGTCTATTACACGCTGGATGACCGCCACATCGGCGATCTCTTCCGCCAGGGACTGGCGCACAGCCAGCACCTCTAAGTGACCATGATGGCGGTTGTAGCATTTGCCTTGCGCGCAACATATGAGTACATGAACATGTTTTCACGCAGTCTTCCTGTTCCCGCTCGTGGTACCACCCGTCATCAGACACACAGGAGCAGCAGTCCTCGATGAGCCATCACCATAATCACGGGCCGAGCACGTATGGACGCGCCTTTGCCATCAGCGTTACTCTCAACCTTGGCTATGTCATCGCAGAGTTTTTTTATGGCCGTGCCGCCCACTCTCTTGCCCTGGTCGCTGATTCGGGCCATAATTTAAGTGATGTGCTGGGGTTAGTCCTCGCGTGGACGGCGAGTGTGCTGGCCCTGCGGCAGCCCTCGCGACGGCGGACCTATGGGCTGCGGCGCTCGTCGATTCTGGCCGCGTTGATCAACGCGGTCGTGCTCCTCCTCACTATCGGTGGCATTGCCTGGGAAGCCCTTCGCCGGTTGAGCGCACCGGAGGTTGTGGTCAGCCAAACCGTCATCTGGGTCTCGTTGGTCGGCATCATCATCAACGGCCTGACGGCGCTCCTCTTCATGTCGGGCCGGCACGGGGATTTGAATATCCGTGGCGCCTTCCTGCATATGGCGGCCGATGCTGGCGTGTCGCTGGGCGTTGTCCTGGCCGGCGTTGCGATGCTCGTCACCCGCTGGCTCTGGCTCGATCCGTCGTCAGCTTGATCATCGCGGCCGTCGTGGTGATCGGCACCTGGGGCCTGCTCCGTGACTCGGTCAACCTCGCTCTTGATGGCGTGCCAGCGGGCATCGCGGTGGCAGACGTCCAGTCCTACCTGACGAACCTCCCCAACGTCTTGAATGTGCATGCTATGCATATCTGGGCGATGAGCACGACCGAGACGGCCCTCACGGCCCATCTGATGCTTCGGCCAAAGGTAATCAGTGGCGACACGCTGTTGCTGGAGGCGACGACCGCGCTGCATGACCGCTTCGGGATTGAACACGCGACGCTGCAGGTCGAAAGCTGTGAGCTTGACCGGCGGTGCGTGTGTTCCTTAACCAGTGGCGGGACGGTTTCGCCATAAAGCTTCGCGTACAATCAAAGGAGGATGGTATGACCAGCATCCCCGCAGCTCCACATGAGCATAGCCGGCTTCTTCGTGCTGGCGTGAACATCGAACTGGTGACGATCATCTGGATGGTCATCGAAGCAGCCGTGGCGATTGGTGCCGGTGTGCTCGCCCACAGCGTCTTATTGACCGCATTCGGGATTGACAGCGTGATTGAGCTCGTCACCGGTGGCGTGCTGCTCTGGCGCTTGTTGACGGAGGCCCGTGCACACTCCTTGGCAGCGGTCGAGCAGGCGGAAAACCGCGCGGCCTGGGTCGCCGGGCTTGGCCTGGCGCTGCTGTGTGTCTATGTCGTCGTGACCGCCCTGGCTGAGCTCCTCATCCGCAACAAACCCGAAACGTCGCTCGTCGGCATCGGCCTGTCGCTCATCGCCTTGCTCATCATGCCGATCCTCGCCTGGCGCAAGCGCACCATTGCGGCGGCCATTGGTAGTGCCGCACTGCGTGGTGATGCCGCCTGTTCGATCACCTGTGCCTATCTGTCTGCCACGCTCCTCGTAGGTCTGGGCCTCAATACCATGCTTGGCTGGTGGTGGGCCGATGGCGTCGCCTCGCTCATCTTGCTGTACTGGCTCGTGCCAGAGGCACGGGAGGCGCTTGACAATGCCCATGCCGGCCGCGCTGGCTGTGCATGCGGCGATGAGCACTGTTCATGACAGCGGGCTTCCAAGAGCAGCATCCGCACGGTGGCGATTGGCTGCGGGACATCGTGTTTGGACTCAACGATGGCTTGGTGACCACGCTCGTCTTTATCATGACGGTCAGTAGCGTCGCCCAGCCCACATCTTTGGTGTTGATCGCGCTCAGCGAAGTGGTCGCTGGCGGCATCTCGATGACCTTGGTTTCCTAGCTGCACGGACCGAGCGTGAAGTGTTGGCCCAGCGCGTCGCGACCGAACGATTTGAGATTATCCATGAGCCAGCCGAAGAGCGCGCAGAGTTGCAAACCATTTACGCTGCCAAAGGGCTGGAAGGACCGCTCCTCGAGGCCGTTGTTGCTCAGTTGACGGCCGACCGCGAGCGCTGGCTGCGCGCCATGGTCCACGACGAACTCGGGGTGGTGGATGCGGCCCCGATTCGGCCCTGGCGCCAGGGGCTCCTCGTCGGTGGTGCCTTTATGGTCGGCGGGCTCATCCCCACCGTCCCGTTCTTGCTGCACCTCCCGTTGACCCGGCTCTGGGCCTACGGCTTGACGGCCGTAACGGCACTGGTCCTGGGTAGCCTCAAGTCGCGCTATACGGAGAAAGGACCACTCCAAGCTGGTCTTGAATTTCTGGGCATCGTGACTGGTGGCACCATCGCCGGCATCCTCCTTGGCGCGCTGCTTCATGCCCTGTAGCATCATGAACGAAAGACCGAACAGCTTGGTTGTTCTAACCACTGGCGTCATCCGTCACCACAAAAGGCGGGATGAGGTAGGGAGCTGCCCCGGGGTCACGATGTGCGCAGATATTGATAGAGCGTCTGTACTGTTTTCGTTCGTCAGCACGCCGCTGTTCCAGCTGATCCTGCACCCTCAGCCATTGCAATGGGGAGCAGTGAAACCTCTGGATCTCACTGGATCAGCGGCACGACGACCGAATGCGCAGCATGCCGACGGTTGAACGCTACCCACGGACTGCCCGAGCACCTCACCACCCGATGCTTCAAGCGGCACGGCTACGCGTCGGCCTTATCCGCCAGCGCCTGGGCTATCATCTGGAGTCGTTCCCTGGTCACCTCCTCGGCTTTGCCAAGGTAGGATTTGTAGAGCTTGCCGTGATATCGGCGGTAGGCATACCAGTAGTGCGCTGGGCCACGCACTTCCCGGCGTGCGGTCAAGGTGCCCTGTGATGACTCAAGGTAGAAGGTCGTATGTTCAGCAAGCCAGGCCACCCAGTCCGGTGTATCAAGTTGAACGGACTCCTCTGCCCCGTAGAGCCAGCTACCAATCACCTTAGCCGTAGTTTTATGCTCTGCTCTGGCCATCGCTCCCCCTCACAAGTTACCCAGGTTCCGCGTTGTTCACTCGCTTGTTCCGCAGGTCATCGTAGTATATGACCAGTCAACATGGCCTTGGCTATGGCTGTATGCTCTCCTCCGTCCATCGCTACACCTTCACAAGTTACCCAAGCTCCACTCTGCTCGCTCGCTGCGCATATCCATATTAATATAGGACGCGTCACAAGACGCCTGCGCTTCGATGGTCAGCCAAGGACACGCAGACCGTCGGCCACACCGGGAGTGCTCAACGGCGGCTCCTGCCGCCCTCACGCTGTGATCTCCAGCTTGGCCCTGGTGTCTCCTGTGATGACCGCGTTCGTGTGGGAGGTACATCATGGACGTGCAAGTCGTCGTCGATCGCGGGCTGCTCCGCCGGTTACTCCAGACGCACCCCGAGTGGACGGTCGCTCAATATGCCGATGCCGTCGGCCGCTCCCCGCGTTGGGTCAAGACCTGGCGCCACCGCTTACGCGGCACGGCAGCTGAGGACACGAGCGTGCTGCTCGATCGCTGCCATGCCCGTCACCGGCCCCAGCCGCCGCTCCACCCCCTCGTCGTTGAACGTATTCTCGCGATCCGTGACACGCCACCACCGCCGCTGCAACGCGTTCCTGGTCCGAAGACGATCGTCTACTATCTCGGACAGGACCTCGACGTGCGTGCACTCAACCAACCACTCCCCGGTGCCACGACCGTCTGGCGCATCCTACGCCAGCATGACCGTATCGCACCACCCTATGAACGCCACCGACGACCACTGGAGCGGCCAGCCCCGATGCTCAGCTGGCAACTTGACTTCAAGGATCCGGCGCTCCCGGTCACTGACCCCGATGGGAAACAGCAGCATGTTGTGGAAATCCTGAACACGGTTGACGTTGGGACATCACTGTGGGTGGATCAGCAGGCACGGCCCGATTTCACCATGGCGACAACGATTGCCGCCGTCGCTGACCTGGTCCAACGGGAGGGCCTGCCCGCACATGTCAATGTGGATCGCGACCCCCGCTTTGTGGGAAGCCAACTGCCGCGCGACGTTCCATCGCCCTTTCTGCGCTTCTGGATGAGTTGTGGCGTCGCAGTGACGTTGTCACCCCCGCGTCATCCCGAAACGAATGCCTTCGTCGAGCGGCTGCACCGCACGCTCTCCGAGGAGTGTTTACGGCCCGCCCATCCAGCCGATCTCGACGCACTGCGAACGGTGGTTGAGGACTTTCAGCAATTTTACAATGAGACGCGTCCGCACCAAGGGCTGAGCTGCGCCAATCGACCACCACGGAGCGCGTTTCCTGATCTCAAGCCGTGTCCCCGACCGCCAGCCGATGTCGATCCTGACCGCTGGGTGCATGTGCTCGACGGGAAGTGCTATACGCGCCGGATCGGGTCGAGCGGCAGTCTCCAATTTGATCAGCATCATTACTACGTGCGGAAGCAACTGGCGGGGCAACTGGTCGAAGTCCAAATCGACGGACGGCAGCGCCAATTCGTGATCCACCACAACGGGCAGGTGATCAAGCAGGTGCCGATCAAAGGCTTGATCGGACACCATCTGCCGTTTGCTGCGTTTGTGGAACGGTTGGAGGTGGAAGCCCGTCGGCATGACCGTCTCCAACACCGTCGACGGGTAGGATCAGCTGGAACCGTGGGGTGCTGACCGAGGAGAACCATACACGGTGAAGCAGCTACTGTGCTCGATAAACTACTCACTGGCAACCCTACAAAGGCCAGGATGCCCAACAGTTGAACAACACACTTCATAACCAACTCATTTCGCTATAACACAATGATAGCAGCTACCGCCAACCGCTGATCCGCTCGACCCATAGCCTGCCCGCCCGTGCTAACTGCTCCTGCCGCCGTTCGAGCAG
>JACDGP010000112.1 GCA_013821605.1 Herpetosiphonaceae bacterium | reverse complement strand
GCTGCTCTTTTCCGGCGGCAAAGACTCGATCCTGCTGGCCTACCTGGCGCGTAAAGCCTTCTACCCTGCCACTATCCCGTTTCCGCTGCTACATGTCGATACCGGCCATAATTTTGCGGAAACCATCACCTTTCGCGATCAGTTTGTCGCAGAACTCGATGCCCGCCTCATTGTGCGCTACGTGCAGGACTCAATCGATCAAGGTCGCGTTGTGGAAGAAACCGGTCCTGGTGCCAGCCGCAACGGTCTCCAAACGGTAACCCTGCTGGACGCGCTCAAAGAATGGAAGTTTGAAGCTGCGCTCGGCGGCGCGCGCCGTGACGAGGAAAAGGCCCGCTCCAAAGAGCGTTTTTTCTCACACCGCGATGCCTTCGGCCAATGGGATCCCAAAAATCAGCGCCCTGAACTCTGGAATCTCTACAACGGCCAGAAAAAGCACAACGAAAGCTTTCGCATTTTTCCGATCAGCAACTGGACCGAACTCGACGTCTGGATGTACGTCCATGAGGAACGCATCGAACTGCCCCACCTCTACTTCTCACATGAACGTGAGATCATCAATCGCGATGGCGTCCTGCTGGCCGCTTCCGAGGTTGTATATCCAATAGGGGCTGAGCGCATCGAGAAGCGCATCGTCCGTTTCCGCACCATTGGCGATATGACCTGCACCGGCGCGGTCGAATCGCCCGCCGCTACGCTTGAAGACATTATCGACGAAGTTGCTGCGGCCCGCGTCACCGAGCGGGGCGCACGTTCCGACGACAAACGTTCCGAAGCCGCGATGGAAGACCGTAAAAAACAGGGGTATTTTTAATGAGCGTCGAACTCTTACGTTTCACTACGGCCGGCAGTGTCGATGACGGCAAAAGCACGCTCATCGGGCGTATGCTCTACGACACCAAATCGCTCTTCGAAGACCAAATTGCCCAGGTCGAGCAAACCAGCCATGATCGCGGCGATGAATATGTCGACCTCGCCCTCTTCACCGATGGCTTGCGGGCTGAGCGTGAGCAAAAGATCACCATTGATGTCGCGTATCGCTACTTTGCTACGCCCCGCCGCAAGTTTATCATCGCCGACACCCCCGGCCATATTCAATACACCCGCAACATGGTCACGGGCGCGTCCACGGCGGAACTCGCCATCGTCCTGATCGATGCCCGCAAAGGCGTGCAGACCCAATCAAAACGCCATGGCTTTATCGCCACGCTGTTACGCATTCCTCACATCGTCGTCGCCATCAACAAGATGGATCTGGTGCACTACGACGAGGCCGTCTACGACCGCATCGTTGACGAATATTCGAGCTTTATCTCAAAGCTCAATGCCCAGGACGTCACCTTTATTCCGGTATCGGCCCTGGTCGGCGACAATGTCGTTGATAAAAGCGCCTATATGCCCTGGTATGAGGGTCCGACGCTCCTGCACCATCTAGAGCATGTCAACGTCGGTGCCAGCCACAACTATGTTGATTTTCGCTATCCCGTGCAGTATGTCCTGCGACCCAATCAGAATTTTCGTGGCTACGCCGGCCAAATCGCCTCCGGTCACATCAGTCCAGGCGAAGAAGTTGTCGTTTTGCCCTCCGGTCTCGAAAGCCGGGTCAAGGAAATTGTCACGCTCGGTGGCAATCTTGACGAAGCCACAGTCGGCGATTCCGTTACTCTCACGCTCGAAGACGAAATCGACATCAGCCGTGGCAACATGATTGTGCGCAAGGGCAACTTGCCGCAAAAAAGCAATGAAATTGATGCGACCATTTGCTGGATGAGCGAAGACCAGCTTGACCCCGGCAAAACCTACCAGCTACAACACACAACACGCCTGGTGCGGTCGATGGTCACCAAGCTCAACTATCGCATCGACATTAATACCATGCATCGCGAAGAAGCGAGCACGCTGCTGTTGAATGAAATCGGTCGCATCCAGCTTACCACGACCCAGCCGCTCTTCTATGACCGCTACGACCTCAACCGCATGACCGGTAGCTTTATCCTGATCGACCCTGCCACCAATAATACCGTAGCAGCTGGCATGATTCGCGGCCAATCGCGCGATCTTGACGATCTCCGGGACGTCACGAGCGACCAGCAAGCAACCCGCCGCCAACGGCTGGAATATGTTGTGTGGGAAGCGGGTGCCCTGTCACCGGTCGAACGCCAACAACTAAACGGCCACCAGGGGGCGGTCCTGTGGTTTACCGGTCTATCTGGCTCCGGCAAATCCACCGTTGCCAAGCAACTAGAGCGCATGCTCTACCAGCGTGGTGTCCACACCATCTTCCTCGACGGCGACACCCTCCGCCCGGGACTGAACGGCGATCTAGGCTTTTCTCCCGAAGACCGCGCCGAGAATATTCGCCGTGTCGCCGAAGTCGCCTCGATTGGCTTCACCCACGCCAGCGTTGTGCTATGCAGCTTTATTTCGCCCTACAGCCGCGATCGCGACTACGCCCGCAGCATCGTACCCGAAGGCCACTTCTTTGAGATTTACACCAAATGTAATCTCGACGTACTCAAGCGCCGCGACCCCAAAGGTCACTACGCCCAAGCGCTCCGTGGCGAACTCAAGCATTTCACCGGCATTACTGCCCCCTACGAAGAACCGGAGCACGCCGAAATCGTTGTAGAAACCGATGTCGACAGTCCCAACGTAATTGTCGCTAAGCTTGTGAAGATGCTGGAGGATGCCGGCATTATCCTAGCCTAGCCATCGTCCCCGTGTGGTTGAGTCTGGTCGGTCTGCTCAACCACACAGCAGTTCCTACCGCGCTCGCTGGGGAGCGGAGCAACTCCATGATGCGCAGCGAGGTGCTAGACTATAGAAGGAAAGGAGGCTGTCATGACCGAAACCGTAACCGCCGTGTACGAGCACGGCGTCTTGCGCCCACTCACCCCACTGCACTTACCAGAACGTAGCCAGGTCGAAATTGAAGTCCGCACGATCCACAAGACTCAGGACGCGTATGCCCAGCGCGAGCAGGTACGCGCAGCTCTCGATGCCGCCGGCATTCTGGCAATAGTCGCTCCATCGAAAACATCGCCGCTGAGCGAAGCAGATCGTGCCGCACTCGCTGAGCGCCTCGTAGTTCCTGGTGCCGTGCCACTTTCACAGCTTATTATCGAAGACCGCGAAGGCCGGTGATGGCTGACTTCTATGCTGACAGCAGCGTGCTCGTCAAGCGTCATATAAAGGAGCCTGGATCGGCATGGTTTCGCAACTGGTTGACCTCTCGACGGGCAATACGATCATCACCACAGAGATCACCATTGTTGAGGTAATCAGCGCTTTCAATCGGCGGGTGCGCGAAGCCACGTTAACGCAGGAGGACTATGAACTCGTTCGAGCGGACTTCGATGCGCTCTGTGGGAGTGAGTATCGATTTGTGAGCACTGCATTGCCAGTGCTAGAACGTGCACGTGATCTTCTTGAGCAACATCCACTGCGGGCATATGACGCAGTGCAATTGGCCACCGGATTGATCGCAAACGACACACTTCTCGGTGCCGGGCTTCCGGCGCTTACCTTCCTTTCTGCCGACACACGCCTACTGAATGTGGCAATTACTGAGGGACTGGTGACTGATAATCCGAATGTCTACCCCTGACGGGAGAACACCGAGATTGTCTTAGAGACCGACGTCGACAGTCCTGACGTAATTGTCGCCAAGCTCGTGAAGATGCTAGAGGTTACCAGCATTATGCCGGCCTAGCCGTCTCCAACTGTTGGCGCGTGCCACACAGCTTTTGGCAAAGATGGGCCACATCAAGGGCAGGATCTAGGAACTGCAAGAAGCTTAAAGCGGTAGGAGGGTCGCTGTATCGTATAACAGTTGGGCGTGAGTATCGGGTTGCGTATGAAATCAGAGACCGAGCGTTAAGTGGTCGTGGTCGTCAAAGTTGGCAATCGAGCGAATTTTTACAGGAGCTTGTCATGATATTGGATGCATACGCTGTCATAAATGCGCAAGGCGAGCGTGTTGCCAAGATTGGGGATGATGGACACGACGTCCTAGATGCAGCCGGGAAGCGCGTTGCCGTGTTGCTGGAGCCTTCTGCTTACGACCAACTGATCGAGCAGTTAGAAGATTTAGAGGACGCGTGCGCATTCTATGAAGCACGGTTATCCGGCGAAGAGCCAATCCCCCTAACACAACCCATGGCAGAGTCTCAGCTACTTGAGCACCATGTAGATGCGAGTTAAGGACACGTCATGTACGGTCTATTCCACGCAGTGAACTAAAAATCTGAGCTATAAGTATAATCTTTCACAATCCTTGACAAAAGAACATTTGTTCGGTATAATATACTCCACCTGGCCTAACCGTTTGGATCATTGCCTGCCTTGAGGGCACTCACGAAGGAGTTTGACTGGTGTCGCACCCTATCCGCAGCCTTCAATCTCTCCCATTGTTCCCATTGATCCTGTTGTTAAATCGTTGTTATCGCATTGTTTTTTTATTGTTTTCCGCCCCTGTGTTCAGTGCAAAGATCAATGCACAGCATTGCTTTTCACAGGAACAATACGCCTGCAATATATCCCTTTCTTATGCCACAAAACTCTCGTCACTACGACGCCAAACTGCCCGTAAAATCCCCCATTGCTAACAATGACCCCGCTTAAAGGTCGACTATCATTTGACCTGTACTGTACGCGACGCAACCCAATCCCTTTTAAAGGTCCGACAAGCGAGTACAAAGGAGAATATAATGGCAGAGTTTCAAGCGGGCGACGAGACGGTGATGGGCTATCTTGCGGTCCCGAAGCGTGGTCATGGTCCAGGCGTCCTCGTTCTGCACGCGTGGTGGGGGCTCACTGCTACCTTCAAGCACGTGTGTGATCGTCTTGCTGCGGAGGGCTTCGTCGCCTTCGCGCCGGATCTCTACGATGGACGAACCGCTGCGACGATCAATGAAGCCAAGGATTTGATGAACAGCAGCGACTTCGAGCGAATGCGCACGACGGCCCTCGCTGCCCTCGCCCGTCTCCACACCGCTCCTATCATCGGGCAGCGGGGTCTCGGCATGGTGGGCTTCTCGATGGGCGCGAACTGGGCGTTCCTCCTGAATGACCTGAGGCCCGACGACATTGCAGCAGTCGTCACCTTCTATGGTACAGGCGAGATGAACTTTAGTACCTCACATGCGGCCTACCTTGGCCACTACGCTGAGCATGACGAGTTCGATTCGTTGGAGACGGTGCGCGAACTAGAAGCACAGATCCGCTCTGCCGGGCGCGAGGTTACGTTCCACGTCTACCCGGAGACGGAACACTGGTTCTTTGAGGAGGACCGCCCCGAGGCGTATGATGCCACAGCAGCCCATCTGGCCTGGGCACGCACGACCGCATTCCTACACAGCCAGCTTGACTGAGGTGTTGGGATACGAACCACCGGCGACTTGGGATGTGCAACAGCCTCGCATGTCGCGGGTTACGGTTCTCAGCTACTGGCGCTACTATAATGTTGGACGGCATAGTTCCAAAACAGATGGCTCGCGACCAGCCCAACGGCTGCCAGCGCACACCCGACCAACAACAAACGATGGTCAACTACACCCAACAAGCTTTGCGTTGGGAACGTCGTCGCGAAGGCAACCGGAATGGCAAAGGTTAGCACCGTGCGGACGATGCCTTTGAAGAACGACACCGGATACCGGCCCGTATCGAACATACCATAAAATAACTCATCCATGCCCACTTTCACGAGCCAAAATGACAGTGTCACCGTGAGAAACCAGACAGCATACAGCAGCAGCACACCGCAAATGGCAAATGCCACTGCTTCAACCCCATTGGCGACGCTCCAGTGTACATGCGCTTGATTGCCGGCGTAAATCAACAGGGCCAGCCCGCTTACCATGTTCCCGGCTTCGGCCAACTCCAGCTTACGTAAGCTGACCAAGAATTGACTTTCTACCGGTCGCAACAACAGAAAATCCATCTCGCCACGCTGAATATAGCCGGCGATCGAGGTGAGATTCGGGGCAATCTGCAAGTTAATGAGAGCGTCAACGATACGGTAGACGCCAACCAGCATCAGTACCTGCGCCCGCGACCAGCCTGCCACCGCATCGGTATATTGGTATAAGAGTAAAAAGGTCAGGACCGCCAGGGCGAGCTGAGCTAACCCTTCACCGACGCCCACCAGCAGGTTGAAGCGATATTCTGCTTCACGCACAAACGCCGTCACGACGAATTGACGCCACAGTCGCAGATACGGGAGGAGTCTAGTCATTTATGCTCCGGTCGCTGCATATGCGCGCAGTCCATAATGCCATACGAGCCGGTAACAGGCCCATAAACCGACACAATACCCCACCTGCCAGGCGAAGCCATAAGCCAGTGCTGCCGGTGTAAGATGGCCGGTAAGCACCTCAAGTGGAAACGAGAGCGTATAGCGGAATGGTTGAATCTGCAAGAGCCCCTGAAAGCGCGCCGGAAACAGCGCCAGCGGTACCCACTGCCCGGCCAGGAAGCCACCGACCAGTGCCTTCACGCGGATCAACCCCCACACATCCTGGATCCAAAAGGCGAGCGAGCCGATGACAAAATCAAGCAAAAAGGCCACTGCTGCCGCCAATGGCAGGCTGATCGTGAACAATAACCACGCTCGTGGGTCGCTGGGCAAACTCGCGCGCAAGAACACCGCCACCAATCCCACCATCGGGCACAGCAACACCAGCTTAATGACCTTTTCTCCGGCGTTATTCCCAATATCGTTGACGATATACGGTACCGGTCGCAACAGCCAGGGCGAAAGATCGCCTTGCCGGATCGCGGCAGCTAAATACGCACCCAGCCAGGTCGCCGTTAGCATCGAAACCAGGCTCAGCAAAAGATAGTAGGTAATGAACTGATCACGATCATACGGCAAACGAACACCTTGCTCGCTTACCGTGAGCCAAACCAGGAGCGAGATGAGCGGACCCAGGAGCGTATTGACCATGCGCATCGCAAACTCGCCCCGGTATTCAATCGTCATCATCACGTTCATCGCAACACAGCGCCAGATCAAGCGTGGTGTCACACGAGCTCCTTTCCACCCGCAGGAGCACTAAACACCTGCCGAATAATATCTTCGACCGGTACTTCCATGATACTCAGGTCGACCACGTTGCCCAATCGTAAAAGCCGTCCCGCCACCTCTGCCACCTCCGTGCGGGGGACATGCAGCCCGAGCCGACGTGGATCGTCGCTCGGCAGTACGTCCAAACCGGCGACCATTGCCGCCACCACCGCCGGCTCAACCGGTTCGGCAAACACCGCCGTCAGCAGCTTATACGGCGCTATGCGCTCTACCAACATGCTCAGCTTGCCGTCGAATTGCAGCTGTCCATGATCGATCACCATCACCCGTGGGCATAGTGCCTCAATATCATCCATATAGTGGCTCGTGAGCAGGATGGTAGTACCCTGCTCACGATTCAGCGTCCGCAAAAAATCACGCACCCGCTGCTGCGCCACGACATCAAGACCAATCGTTGGCTCATCCAGAAACAGAATCTGTGGGCGATGAACCAATGCAACCAGCAGTTCCAGCTTCATCCGCTCGCCCAACGATAATTTGCGCACCTGCACCCTCAGCAGCTGTGCCACCTCCAAAATCTCGGCAAGCTCGTCCACGGTCCGCTTAAACTCGGCCTCCGGCAACCGGTACATCTCCTTGTGCATCAACAAGGTTTCCATCGCCGGAATATCCCACCACAACATATTCTTCTGGCCCATGACCAGCGCAATCTGCCGTAGGTAGGAGTGTTCCCGACGATGCGGAGTATAGCCCAACACCATTGCCTGGCCGGTACTCGGATACAGCAGCCCACACAATAACTTGAGCGTCGTCGTCTTCCCGGCCCCGTTCGGCCCAAGAAAACCGACGACTTCACCCTGCTCGACCATGAAGGACAGATCATTAACTGCTTTCGTCTCCAACATCTCACGGTGCACCAGGCCTCGCAGCGAACCCCGCAAGCCAGGCTCCTTGCGGTAAAAGCGATAACTCTTGGCCAAATGATCCACCAGAATAACCGGCATATTGCTCCTCTGCACGCACCAACGGTTGCCTAACTTAAAGAACCCTGCTTACCGCAACCCAAATTGCCCCCTTGACACTCATGACGTCGATCCCGTATAGTGCCATCATACAGGAAGTGCACGTGAACCACGCCCACCACAACGCATATTGCTTTTATTTTGGTTACTTTATCAGCGTGAAGGAGTGCTTCGCGTCGCCTTAACCTGTCTGAAACACGAAGCCAGGTACAGAGCGTGAAGCATAAGCTTCACGCTCTTTTTGTTGCCGGGACCAGCAAGGAGCGAGTATGCCAATGTATTGTCGAGGGATTCGGGGCGCCACCACGGCACAAGCGAACACGCGCGAGGAGATCGTAACCGCGACCCGCGAGCTGCTTGAGCTCATCATCGCTGCCAATCACCTTAATCCCGACGACATCGGAAGTGCCATCTTCACCACGACTGACGATCTCAACGCCGAGTATCCAGCAGTTGCCGCCCGCCAGCTCGGCTGGTATGACGTCGCCTTAATGTGTAGTCACGAAATCGCCGTTCCGTCTGGCCTAAAGCAGTGCATTCGGGTCTTGATCCACTGGAACACACCTAAAACGCAAGCCGAAGTCGTGCATATCTACATCAAGGAAGCGCAAAACTTACGGCCCGAGCGCAACGCAGCCGCCACCCTTCAAGCCTAACAAGGAGTCAGAAGTGATCGTGATTATGAACTCATCCGCTACTCCTGCAGATCTGCAGGCGGTCCTCCAACGCGTCAGTGAGCACAACCTCACCGGTCAGGTGACGCAAGGTGAGCACTGCGACATCGTCGGTATCATCGGCAGCGGTATTACGAATGATTTAGGCAGTGAGCTCGAATCGATGAGCGGGGTCGACCGCACGGTCCGCATCTCACAGCCCTACAAGCTGGCGAGCCGCGCCTTCCATCCCCAGCGCACGATCGTGCAGGTCGGCAACGTCGCCATCGGTGGCGATGAGATCGTAGTGATCGCCGGTCCTTGCTCGGTCGAAAGCGAAACACAGATTGTCGAAACGGCCCGCATCGTCCAGGCCGCCGGAGCCACGCTGCTACGTGGCGGTGCCTACAAGCCGCGCACATCGCCCTATGCCTTCCGTGGTATGGGCGTCAAGGGTCTAGAACTGCTGGCACTGGCCCGCGCCGCGACCGGCCTGCCGGTCGTGACTGAGGTCATGACCCCGCAGGATGTCGAAGTCGTAGCCAGCTATGCCGATATGCTCCAGATCGGCGCGCGCAATATGCAGAACTACTACCTCTTGGAGGAAGCAGGGCGCAGCGGCAAACCGGTCATGATCAAACGCGGCCTATCGGCTACCATCGAGGAATGGCTCCTGTCAGCCGAGTATGTGTTGGCCCAAGGCAATCCCAACGTCGTCTTGTGCGAGCGCGGCATTCGTACCTTCGAAACCGCCACGCGTAACACGCTCGATCTCAATGCCGTCGCCTACGCCAAGCGCTTGAGCCACCTACCAGTCCTCGCCGACCCGAGCCACGGCACCGGCAAATGGCACCTCGTCACACCGCTATCGCTAGCCAGCATCGCTGCCGGTGCCGACGGTCTCATCCTAGAGGTGCACCCCGACCCCGACCGGGCGCTCTCGGACGGTGCCCAATCCTTGAACCCGCACAACTTCCAGCGCTTAATGAATCAGCTGGCGACCATTGCCCCCGCGCTAAGTCGCACGCTTGGTACTGTGGCAATGTTGGAAGGTTTGCCAACTCACGCTAAAATAGCCTAAGGAGCTAAGCAGCGCGCACGATTGTCGGCTGCATACCGGCTCACAGGAGGAAGTATGTCTGAGATGCCTTATTCCAATCCCAATCCCGAGGAGCCGTCGTGGCACCATGACCAACCACCGGTTGGTGATCCACCACACCTACCCGAAGACAATCCGCGTGAGCCTGAGACACCCCTGCACGATCCCATCGACGTGCCGCCCCCGCCGCACGAGCCCAACGACCCGCATCCCATGGAAATCCCAACGATTGGCGATCCGCTGCCGGCACCCATAGCACCGGCTGGCGATCCACCGGCGCACTATCCGGTGATCAGTGCCTGAGGCTGGACTAGACGGGTGACTGTGTTACCTCAAGCAACGCAGTCGCCCGTTGGATAACCGCATCGCTGGGAATGAGCGCCATACACTCCGACGGAGCGGTGCCACGCGGACAGTGCTCTAGGACCCCACAGGGCGAACACCAGAGTCCACTACGTATAACCACCTGCCGACCAGGATCACCCCATGGGCCGAAGCGCCCCACATTGCCAGGACCGAACAAGGCCAGCGTAGGTACCCCCACGGCCACCGCAACATGCAGCGGGCCACTATCGACCCCCAGTACCATCTGGCAGCAGCGAAACAGCGCACCGAGATGCACAAGGCTAGGCGCGTCGGTAACGATGATCGGCCGGCGCAGTGCAGCGCCAATAGTCGCGACCAGTGCCGCCTCGCCGGGCCCACCGGTAAGCACGACACAGCTACCAGCCTCTTCCAACGCGTGAGCGACTGCGATCCATCGCTCAGCCAGCCACAGCTTGGCCTGTCCGCCTGCACCGGGATGAATGGCAACGAGGCGACCTTGCACCGAGCCTAGCCGCTCCTCAGCCCATACCCGAGCTGCCGGTGTAATAGTAAGCTGCATCGGATAAGGAGCTGGCTCTACGCCAGTTAGCGCGGCGACCAACTCAAGGTTTTGCGCCGCGACGTGCGCGCCCAGTGCATATGGCAGCTGCATCGTAAGGAAGGGCGCGACCTCCGGCACCGCAAAGCCAATCCGCCGGGGAATACGCGCTAGCGCTGTCAGCAATGCGCCCCACCAATGATCATCACGGGCGATCAACGCCACATCATAGCCTGCGAGCGTGATTCGTGCCGCCGTCGTGAGGAGCAGCCAGTAGGGCTGGAGCAGTCCCATGCGCTCTTGACGGGTGAAACCTGGAAAAGCACAAGTATGCAGATGGTCAACCAACGGGCTACCGGCCAACAGGCTCGCCGCCCAAGGTCCGACCAGCACACTAATGTGTGCCTCCGGCAACTGTGCTCGTAGTGCCTGCAGCGCGGGTGTGAGCAAAAGTACATCGCCCATATGGTCGGGCTTAACCACCAGGATGCGGTGGGGCGCGCCCACACGTGTTGCTGACCACGACCAGGGGCGCAAGAGCAGCCCCACGCACCACAGCAGCCGGCGGCGGATCAGTGAGCGCACGAGCGGGCGGTTAGCGGAGGGTAATTTCGCCGGTGGTTGCCAGAAAGGCCAGCAACACAACGACGACGAAGACGACCGCCAGCCCACTCACCACGAGCCGCAAGCCGGTCACACGACCACGCCCTAGCTCACGTCTGGTCGATGCCCGGTATTTCGACTTAACGGCGGTTGTGGTGCCAGACGCCGGCCGTACGGCAGCAGTCGGGCTATCGGTTCGGGTCGCCTGGACAAAGCCGGCAAAAATGACAACGATCCCCAGCAGATTGCTCACTTCCACCGCATACGGGAAGCCGGCCTTACTCAATGTACCACCCAGCGCCGGAGCCAGGGCACCGGTCGCAATCAGTATATTACCGATCATCCGGTCGTATAAGGCCCGCTTGCGTAGAAATATCCAGGCAGAGTAGATCGCACCACCCGCCAGCCCCAAGGTGCCATACACATTAAAGATCGGCGTAATCGAGCGCGCGTTGCTGGTCGTCCGTAAAATGGCCGAGCCGTTCAACTCGCGCGCCGGCAGCAGGCTCGCGACGCCGATCACCGTGTCGCCGCGCACAATGAACAGTGGCGTCCCTGCCACGCTCGACGGCGGCGTGGCAATGCCCAGTGCATCTAGCATCTGCTGTGTCCCAACCGCGACCCCGTTACGTCGCAGCCCCTGGTCCAGCCGTTCAGGCTCCGTAGACGGTGCCGTGGTAACCCCAGCTTTATCGGCCAGTGCCCGTGCCCATACATCACCCACCGCCACCGGCGACGGCGCGACGGCTGTACCCGCCAGTCGCAACGCCTCTCCGGCGCTCGTCCCATTCAAACCCTGCACCACGCCAATCCGGTCACTCATAAAGGCCGGTTGCAACTCGGCCCGTCCAACCTCAAAGGCCCCGTACAACGACAACACGCTAAGTCCAACCAAACCAATTTGTGACCAGGGACGCTTACCCAGCAACTGAATTGTACCTTGGCCCAACCAGGCAGCCGTTAAGATTGCGCCGCACAGGTAATAGACACGGAACAGCAGTGCATGCCAGCCGATCAACTGGAATATCGCCTCGGCTGCAGCCCCCAGCCCAAAGGTGGCGATGCCAGTAGCCCATAACAACAAATAGGGCCGGTGCTTGGTGCGCCAGCGGGCCACAACGAGTGCCGCAAACGGCAGTGCTAACAGCGCCGTCACTAAGGGCAGTAGCGCAGGTAAACTCAGCATACTATCCGACGTCCGTCACTGATTGCTAGAATAAGATTGACGCGGCTTCGCGGCTAAGCTGGCGTAAGCGATCCGACACGTCCTTGCGGCCTGCGTCGTCCATTTCCTTCGTCAACGTATTCAGGCGCTTAACAAAGTCCGTATTGACCATACTCATATGTTGCCGCAACACTTTGGTCGCCGCCTGTGGCGTTTCAGCCTGCAGCAGCTGACCGATTAAGCGATCTTCAGGCGGCAACGCCTCCTGGACCACCTCAACCGCCAACCGTTCGACCTCGCGTAAACGCTCAACCGCTTCTGTGTTACCCGCACGCTCGGCAGCCTCAATATTCGCCGCAATCACCAGCAAAAAGGCTTCGTTGAGTTCCTCATGATGCTCAACTAGCGCCGGTCGCAGCTCTGGGGCCTCTAAGACGGTGGTTAGAGTCTGAGCAGCACCTTGAAACAATGCTTGCGCATCCCGATCCATCTGCTCGGTCGTTTCAAGGATTTCGGCACGTCGCGCCTCAAACTGTTCGGCCTCGACCGTGTTACCTGCCGCCCGCGCCGCGTCAGCCCGCGCGGTAAGCTCCTCAAAAAAGCCGTATTCGAGGGCCGGGCGATGCTCGGCGATCAACTGCGGCACATCCTCGGTTGGAGCAGCGAGCAATGCATCAACGGCAGCGATAACATCCGCGTCGCTCACCTCGCCGTCCTCTTCCATATTCATGCCGGTCAAAAGGAGCAACTGGTCGCGCAAAGCCGTGAAGTGATCGACCGATGCCTGATCCCCATCCTGTTGCGCCGCATCGATATAGGCCGCCAGCGTCAAAAAGAACTCATAATCGATGGCCGCCTTCTGCTCCTCGACCAACTTTTGCAGTGCCGCTTGATCATCGCCCACTTGCAGCAAGCGACCCAGCAATTCGCTGCGCTTGCGCTGCGCCTCCATTGCCTCCTTCGGAATGCCCTCACCTTCCAAAATGGTATCCAGCAGCGAGTTCAATGTCAGAAAGCGTCGCGGGTTTAGCAGGTAGCTGCGGGGCGCATCCGGCGGTAGCTCCTGCATGATCATTTGCGTGATCGCGCCCACGAACTGCTCTTGCTCCTGCGGCGAGGCCTGGACTTCGGCCGGAAACAACGCAAACAAAAACTGCTTATCCGGATCGTGGTATACCAACGGCGTCGCGATCATGCCGCCGGTGCCACACTTGGGACACACGGCAACATTGACCTGGCCTGCCATAAAGGCTGCTTTCAGATCGGGCATCTGGCCAACATCAAGCATTTGGAACACAGGGGTCGGGTACTTCGTGCGGCATTGGGGACAGGTAATCTGCACGGTTTGTGGCGGCAGCATTGGCATGGTGTCGATACTCCGAGGAACAATCGCTCCTCAACAGACAGCGCCCACTACTGTGAGCGCTGTGCATAAAACATTAACTACGTTGCGCGTATTATACCACCACAGCGTTTAGCAGTTACCATTCTGCACGAGTCGACAACGATGGAACAGCAAGTCATTGAACTTTCCCGCGACCTGCACCGGGACCTCCGCCTGCCGGCTGAGCATACCCTGCCAGACTAACCCTTTCTGGATGGGACGTGGGGGCAGCGACCATTGGACGATCAAGCCGAGGTTCCAGGCAACCAGCAAAGCACAGACCAGGCCGACCAGTGGGCGAGGTGGTCGGAGTCCTTCAATCAAGCAAGCTAGACCAAGCGCAAACACCGGCGTCGCTTCGATCAAGCGCCGAAAGCCGAACGAGCCTGCGAGGTGCCAGGTCGGTCCCAAACTCCCATTAATATACACCTGCGCCAGCAGCGCGACCAGCATCATTATAGTCATGCGCCGGTCACGCCGCCAGAACCACCCCAGCCCCAGCACACCCAACAGCCAGACCGGCGTCCACAGAAACGCGCCATGCTGCGGATCGATCAAAGTATCCAAGAAGTGCGGACTCCACCAGCCGGCCTGCAGCTTGCCGGCCACATGATTAGAAGGATGATATGCTCCGGTCAAAGCATGGTATGACAGGAACTGCGGCACCAGCACCAGTGCCAGCACCAACGAGAACAGCGCGTGCTGGCGCACAAGCTGCCACAGCTGTGAGCGATCATGTGTCCTCAACGCGTGCCCATAAGCTACGACCGCATCCAGGGCCGGTAGGAGCAGCCACAACCCAAGCTGTTCACGACAAAGCGCCATCAGACCACCTAGCACTGCCAGCATCACCCACTGCCGCACGGTGGGTGCCGGACGGGTACGCAGCCAATACCAGATAAAAAGCGCCGTGATGCACAAGCCCGGACCATGTGACCACGGCGGCGACACATATGTATAGAACACCACTGGGCTGGCCAGTGCGCAGGCGATCACCGCCCAGGTAGCCGCCCAGACCCCTGTCCAACGCCGGACGATCAGGTACGAAACGAGCAAGCCCGCCAGACCGTACAACGTTGAGGCGATCGCGACGGCCTCCGTATAAGGCACGCTAAGACCGTCGGCACGGACATGAAACCCAAGGCCGCCCATGATTTTGAGCACGACATGCGTCAGCAGAAAGGCCGGACTCCATAAAACTGCCGTTCCAATCGGTGCCACGTTAATGGGACGACCGGTGACCGGATCACGTTTTTCAGGTACCAGCAGCCCCTTGGCGATTCCGGCATGCGGATTATGCTGATCGAAGTAGGTATATTCTTCGGTGAAATCAAGCGTGTGATGCAACAAGACGGCGGGTAAGTAGGCGAAGTATTCGACCGAATCAACCGCATAAAAGCGTCCCGTCCATAATGGCAGGCACAGCACAAACACCGCCAGCAGGACGAGTAGACCACGGTCAACGTGGCGCAAGCGGACGGTGAAGGGCTGGCGCTGTGCAACCATGGTCACCAAAGCTTTTCCCTTAACGCAACGGAACGCCGGACAGCAACTGTCCGGCGTTCCTGGGAAGCAAGAGCTAGTGTGAGATGTACGGCAGGAATTGGATCATCCGCGAGGAGAAGGCCTGCGGCGTCACTGCCCCGCTATTGATCACCGTCGACGCGACGTTGCCGGCACCGTCAACGAAGCGCAGGTGGACATAGTAAGCCTTGCCCGTTGCCGGTGGCTGGGTCGTGTTGGCGAAGTACAGATTCCAATCCAGGCCATTAGCACCGATCACTCCAGGGGTAATCACGCCGTACTGATCCCAAGCCGGATCACCAGAGTCAATTGTCGACTGACCGGTCACCAGCACCGAAAAACCCCAATATGCGGCATGCGCGACTTGCTGATACGCAGTATCGTTGACATTGACCGAAGAAAGATCGAGATGTGCGATATCGCCGCCGGAGCCAGTCGCCGTCGTCGGCACCGGATTGCTGCCGGCGGTCACCGTGGGCGGCGTGATATCGTAGGTAATGCTGGCTGGGATGCCGGTGACATTGCCAACGACATCCTGCACGAACACCTGGAAGTTGTAGGTCTGGCCATCTTTGATCGATGGAGGGATGTTGACAACGCCAGCACCATTGCTACTGTATGGATGCCAACGACTATCGCTAGGGCTGGGTAGCGGGTCGGTACTACTTCCAATGATGTAGGACTTGAGCCCACTGCACTCGCCTGGCAATAAGTTGATATAGACGAGCGCAAACGTACTGCGCGTAAAACGACTATCACCATAATTGGTCGTGACGGCCGCTGGCGTTGCTCCTTGGATGCTTCGGCTATTCGTCACCAAATTTGGATTGACGGCCATCGCACTTGCCTTCACGTCCCCGTCGAAGGTAATGCTGCTACTAAAGTTTGATGCTCCACCGGGGCCATTTAAGGTGCCAGAAATTGTTACAGCTTGACACGATGGCGTAGTGGGCAAAGTAAACGTGACGGTCTGACCACCCGATCCATCCGCTGTGAAGGCACCGCTACTCACCGTTTGACCATTATCCGTTAAGGTATACGACGTTGCAGGGCCGCCGGTGTTCGTAATCCGCGCTGTAATCTGCGGACCCACATAGGCGGTGCCGCTATTAAGGGTAAGTGAACCTACTGGTGGTGTTACCGGAACTGGCGTTGCAGTTGGAGGAACGGGGGTTGGTGTTGCTCCTGTATCACCAACAGCTGTAACGCGGGCATAGCGAATATATTGACCACCAACAAACGACTCCCAAGCAATATGTGCAGTTGGTACGCCATTCACGACATCTGCCGCAATAGCGACGTCGGCCTTAAGTCCATTACCCTCATTCGAAACAATGATCGGCGTAGTAAAGTCCTGCGTCGGGGTTCTGAAGGCATAGTAGGTTTCTGACTGTCCGCTATTCGTGCTCGTCCATGCAAGATGAACATTGCTCTGGCTATCAACAGCGATCGCGGTCGTGTAGTTAACATTGCTCTGGCGAAACACATTACTAACAGCATAGCTGCCATTAGACTGACGGAAAGCATAATACACACCATTGTTGATGCTCCGCCAAGCTAAGTACACCTGACCAGTCGGACCGACGGCAACCGATGAAAAGTAGTAATCACCGCCTGCCACAGAATTGGTTGTAAAGTTTCCTCCCGAGGACTGCGCTAGGTAAACCGTACCACCGCCAGCGAACGTCACATAGAAGGTTCCATCGGTCGCTGCTGCGGCCTTAACATCACTATAAGATGGATTCGGAGTCTGAATGCCACTAACAGGCCCCCAACTGACGCCATTATCAGACGACATCGTATACGAAAGTGACCCATCGCTAAGGCGCCACACAACCAAAACCTTACCGGCTCCCGTTGCCAGTTGGACCTTGTTCGCAAAATTTTGGCCAGTGGCAATGGTAACATCCGAACCAAAGCCTTGACCGGGCAACTGCCTGCGGTAGTGAATGCTTGAGGCCGCCTGCACATACACATAGTGCACAATATTATCAGTACCGATCTGAGTCGAGGCATTGTTATAAGTACTGGAGCAACCACTACCACTGCACCCAGTATTAATCGTTCCCAACGTAATGGGGGTAAACGTTCCGCTCGTCTCAGGCCTGAGCGCTACATTGGCCTGCCCTGAGTTACCAATCGTCCACGCCACTGCCAGTTGACCATTAGTGGCGGCAACGGACGGCAGCTTGTTATCCCCGCTCGTGGGTGTCACCGTAGTTTGCTCAACGAGATTTGGTTGAGGAGGAGCAGCAGTGGTCAAGCCCACTGTAACCATCAATACCGCCGCGAAGAGCAGACCGCCTCCGAGTATTTTTAGTTGCTTCACTACTTGTATACTCCTTCAGAAAATACCGTGATGGTGGGATGGTGCTGTTTGAAGCACGAGCGACCGTAGAGAATATTTGTTGTCATGAGATAGTGTAACATAATTATTATATCAACCATCCAGTGATGGAGCAAGGCAGGGCTGTCTAGTAATTACCCACATCTCAAAGCCCTATAGGGCACTTGTAGGTAATCACCGGAGTGCTGCCAGCTCGACACTACGTATCTGCTCTCTGTCAAGACTGCGTACGATAGATGTGGCTCAAGGCACTCGGATACTGTAACGCCAGCGCAAATAATGCTGTCCGACGTTCCCCATCTCGAGCTGGAAACCAGCAGGATTCGAGGGCGTGTAGGTGACGACCCGGCGCTCGAAGGCTTGCATCAACACGTCCTTCAACACGCCACCCACCTTAACCTGCGCCCAGTACGGCTCGCTCAATGGTAGGCCGACAACAAACGCGGGATCGATCACCTGGCCATTATGGTAGCCACCCTCGTACACGAGGCCTTGCTGCTGAAAGAACGTGTTAAAGATGGTTGGTACATTGTGACCTAGGGTTGAGTCATAGGAGCCCAGGACCACATTATACTGATAGTAATTAGCGCCATAGCTGACGCTGCCGTCGCGCGCCAGCACCGCAGACACAACTTGTCCTACCAAGTTGGGAGCGTGCGCTTGATTGGTCGGGAAAGCAACCGTACGGAATGAGCTATAGGTCGGCGCAGTTACGTTGGCCTCAATCGGATCGCCAGCAACGGACTGCTCGGCAGGCACAGACGGGCGAAAGGCTTGATTGCCGGTCTGCACCTGACCATTAATCATCTCTTCGACCAGCAAGCCGTTCGTCACCACACCTTTGACCGGATCGTTAAGTTCCATGCGGCTCTTATCGAAGTATTGCACCAGACGTGAACCGCCAGTGCTATCGCTATACGTCTCTTGAGCGGCCCCGGTAATTGGCTGGGGACCCCAGATCCAGGAGCGCGGCGTCGTGAGCACCCCGTCACGCACCGCACGGTCAGTACGATCCCAAACCTGCTGGAACAAAGGGCTGGCAAACTGGCCTGTGTATGGG
>JACDGP010000241.1 GCA_013821605.1 Herpetosiphonaceae bacterium | reverse complement strand
GCTTGTATACGAAACTGGCGGCGCATACGCTCTGTATCTATCTCAATCGGCTGTTGGGCAACTCGGAGGCCTTGCAAATCAAAGCCCTTGCGTTTCCGAACTAGCATAAGTGCCTAAGGTGGCAGTACGTAATTGACCGCTACACATACGCTTGTTTACACCACGGAAGCGAGAATAAGGACGTTGGTGAGAGCATCTATCACCCCTATAAGTCAGTCGCGTGGGACTGTATCTCGTGTGATTGTCGATGAAACGCTGGTGGTGGTGGTAACCCTGCTGCTGTGCCTGCTCTTGGTCCCACTTGTCGTCTTCGTCCCACGCATCTTCTTCGATACTCGCGGCGAGCCACTCGTTGCCCCCAATTTCAGAATCTATGCCGTGCTGGTCAGAGGCTATCTCTGGGGTCTTCTGCATGGTGACCTGGGAACAACACGGCGGGGCATGGTAGTGACCCGCGCATTAGTCCTGCCCGCACGTCACTCGCTCCAGTTGCTGGGGGTGAGTTTCGCGGTTGCGCTGCCACTTGGTGTCGGTTGGGGCGCAGTACTTGCGCAGGTACGGCGTCGCTTCCCCGCGCTGCTCCTGTTTGGCCTCAATACGCTGGCGAATTCACTCCCGTCGTTCGTGGTCCTGCTCTTGACCATCGAGGCGCTCGCAACGCTGACGTTGCGGACCCACATCCGACTGACCTATGTCCAAGGCTATGGCCTTGACCGCCATCTGTTAGTACCGACTGCTGTCCTGGCACTACAAGGGGCCGGGTATATGGCCCGTGCGCTTCAGGTGGCCCAGGAAGAGATTTCACGCCAAGATTGGATCACCGTTGCCCGCGCCAAAGGACTTGGGGGACTCACCCTCTGGTGGCACCATATCCTCCCCGCCTTACGCTGGCCGTTGATTGCCAGTTCGCTTGGGATGCTGCGGATTATGGTCAGCGGCCTCGTGATTGTGGATTATATGTATAACTGGGGCGGCCTTGGTCAGTTGATGCTCGAGACAGGGAATAATGGGATCCGTCCCACGGAGAGCAACGTCTCTGCTAGCGCCGCCTTGATCATCGTCCTCTTTTTTATTATCACGGATGTCCTGGGTCGTCTGCTCACCGAGCACCGCACCGCCCGCATCCAATAGGAGTATGCACACGCGCTATGTGGGCTACGCTGTCATCGTGGTGGGCCGGTCAGGTGTCTCGCACGGGGCGACCCCGGAATGTGCCACTCGTTATCGGCACCACACTCGTTGGACTGCTCGTCCTGTGTGCTGTCGCAGCCCCGCTGCTCGCACCGCATCCACCGAACCAACTCGTGTATCGCCTCAAGGACGGCCTCATTATGGCGTCGCCTTACCCGCCGGGCACCCCAGGGCTGTGGTTAGGCACCGATATGATCTATCATGATATGGTAAGCCGGCTGCTGTATGCCAGTCGCTATACATTGCTCTTCTGTGGGGTCGCTGCGATGGTGCGCATCTGCATTGGTGCCGCACTAGGCCTCCTTGGCGGCTGGTATCCGCGCGTCGGACGAATCGTTGATGTGTTGCTCAGTGTCTGGTCAGCAGTGCCGAGCTTAGTCATCGCGCTCTTCCTGATCATACCGCTCAACCGGCTCGCCAACCTAACCATCAGCACCATAGCCTACGTCCTGGTCCTCAGCATAACCGGGTGGACCCAAGTCGCCATTGGGTCCAAAGGGGCGGTAAGACAGCTCCGGCATGCCCAATTCATTGAGGCCGCCTACACGCTCGGTCTTAAACCAGCCACCGTCCTGCGACGCCATATTCTCCCGAACGTGCGGGACTTGCTGTTAGTCGAAGCGGCGTATACGATGGGTGCAGCATTGCTTCTCGTTGCCGAACTTGCGTTCCTAGGTTTTTTCGTGGGCGGTACGACGGGGGCTGTCGTGCGTGGCAGACTCGAAGCCGAGCCAGTGTACGCCGAATGGGGGTCGATGCTGGCGATTGGGCTCCGGGAGCGGGGCAAGCTCTGGTTGCTGCTCGAACCCCTGATCGTTTTCACGCTCGCCATCCTTGCGTTCAATCTCCTCGCTGAAGGGCTGCGTCGTCGTCGAGCAAGATATTGATGGGCGTGTCCGGGAAACCTACTACGGGCCAGTAATGCACTGCGCTGTAGCGCGCCACATCCAACACGAAGCAGTCACGCTCGCTGATAGTAAGATCCAAACTCTTCTTTGAGAGAATCTATTGGACATTCGCCTGCGAATCATCTACAGTATGAGCTTATTCATGCAGTGTGTTGCTAAAAGCTATGCCGACGATTCTACGCTCTGGCCCTTACCGCTTCTTTTTTTATGCAAGTGATCAAGACGAGCCAGTACACGTACATGTTGAGCGGGAAGGTAACATTGCCGAATTCTGGCTTATGCCAGTCCGTCTTCAAAACAGCGGCGGGTTCAGCAGGCATGAACTCAACCAGATTCAGCGGTTGATCGAGCAACACACCGAACAGTTAATACGAGGTTGGAATGACTACTTTTACGACTGAGGTTGAGCATGCCCGAGCGCAAGGTGTCGTTGTTAGCGAGGACGCGTTGACTATCGACCTAACCGACGGACGCACAGTTTCCGTGCCGCTCGCTTGGTATCCACGTCTACTCCATGCCACCCCCGAAGAACGCAATAACTGGCGGTTCGTCGGGGATCGCCTTGGGCTTCACTGGCCTGACATAGACGAGGACCTCAGCGTTGGGGGCATTGTTCTCGGCAAGCCCTCAGGCGAGAGCCAACGGTCATTTCAACGGTGGTTGGAGGAACGGACCAAGCAAGACACAGAGCTATGAGGCTTCGCGCTAGGGACGCCCTTCGCTGCCTATTTTGGTATCAACGTCCGCGCACTATGATGCTGACCACGCTTGATGTAGCCATCCTGCTCAAGCTTGAGCACATGATGACGGGCGGTCGAAACCGAGGCGAAGTTATGTTCTTCGGCGATCTCACGCAGACTTGGGCTGTAGCCATGCTCCGCGATATAGGCTTTGATATAGTTAAGGACGTGGATCGTCATATTGCCGGCTCGTGGATATTTGGGACTCATCTGCTCCCTCGATAATAGTACGAATGTTCTCTGAATTATACCAGAGGTAATGATAATTTGCCTACTAGACTATCTGCATCAAGCTGGATTACAGTCGGCGGAGCCGACTTTCCGTCTTAGCCCGAACTTCAGTTCAGTGCTCCTTCGGCATCACCTTATCATCAGAAAATTTCCCTTGCGAAACCTGTACTTATGTGCTATAATTAAGGGCATGCGGCCTGTACGTCCAATGGCTCTCCGATCTCCATCTTCAGTATCACCACACCCACCCGGCGCGCTTGTTCCCATTGATCTCATTGTTAAATGCATTGTTATCGCATTGTTATTATGTTGTTTTGCTTCGGACTGCCCAAGCTTAGGAACAACGAATCCGCGCTTGTTTCGCATTGTTCCCGAATCGCCGTTTGAAGCATTGGGAAGCGAAAAACCTTAAAACTGATTTCCGCCGCTGGATCAATGGGAACAATGAGCACTACGGGCCGTGTCACACTTGTTAACACATGTGTCACACCCTGCACGAACACTTTGGTCCCAGATGGGAGTATGCTTCATTAAAAGCAGTTACACGGCTCATGGAGGAGTATATGCGGATTGCTCGATGGTTATCGGTTGTATCGTTGCTCGCGTTGGTATTAAGCGCCTGCTCCACAACAAACATTACGGCCGACGAAATTATGAAACGGGTGCAGACCGCACGTGCCAACACCAAGGACGCGCACGCGACTCTGGATGTGACCATGACCGGTTCGCGTCAGGACGGCACCTTTACGCTCGAAACCTGGATGGCCAAGAGCAGCAAGACCGATCCGGTCGGCCAGCCGATCTCGATGACGCACACCAAGGTGCTGCAGTCGAGCCGGGCCGAGATGCAGGGCAGTGAGATCGTCAACGATGGCACGACGCTCTGGATTTATAGCCCCAAGCAGAACCAGGTGATTCGTGGTGATCTGGCCGAACTAACCAGCGGTGGCG
>JACDGP010000009.1 GCA_013821605.1 Herpetosiphonaceae bacterium | reverse complement strand
TCGCGCAAAGTGCAGTGCCATCAACCCCAACTGCGGCTCCAACTGCTCCACCGGCGACCCCCGCACCAACGAACCCACCGGTGTCAAATGCCGATCTCGGTACTGTTAATCCGCAGACTGTGCCGGCGACACAGCGCATCACAGCCAACGCCTGGAACTATGTGTGGAACTATGGCTTCGGCCAACTCAAAGCTGTTGGTACGGGTACGTATGGTGGTGCGCGTCCGACCCATGGTCAATGGCTCGCGATCACCATGGCTGCTGCCAATACCAGTGGCCAGCCCACGAAGATCCCGGATGGTTTCTTTGTCTTAAAAGACTCACAAAACCGCGTGTATGAATTCAACCGCGCGGCCTCGGCCGATTGGTTCAACCGCTTCGGTGGTCGGGGCAACGCCGCCGATATTAGTGCTAACGATCCCTTCACCGCCGATTCCGCATCAACGATCCTACTGTTCGATGTCCCGCCCGATGCGGCTAATCTGGTGTTGTTCAGCCGTGACAATGTTAACCAAGGCTATGTGGTTCGGTAAGGATAGGCCCCAGCCCCTCACGCAGTACTCTTGAGTTCGGGGAACACAACCATAAGCCCCACGCCTATCCTATAGGCGTGGGGCTTACTCATATGCTGAAACTGACTAGGTTACGGTCGCCAATCTGCGAAATGCGCGCCTTTACTGTCCGACAGGGTGGTGATCTCATTTGTCTGGAGATCGAGCTGTGAGAGCACAAGGTCGCCGTTTTCTTTCGAGCCTTCATCGAAAATCAGCGCCGTGCCTTTCGGCGACCAGCGTGGGTGGCTGGTGGACTTCTCACCTATCCCATTGGCATCACCACTGGTGCGAAACGACTTAATGAGCCCGTCGGCCACATTCAAAATTGCCAGTCTGGTCGGGCCACCTTGTTTATGTCCCCAGGCCAGTTGTGTGCCGTCTGGTGACCAACTTGGCCAGCTATCGCCATCATTAACGGTTGGCCCAACACAAGGCGTGGCCGGCGGCTCGGTTAAGCGACGCGCTGGCGTTTGGTGCTGGACATCGACTAGGAAGATCGCTAGGCATGTACGATAGATGGCGTTATAGGCAATCTGTTTGCTATCTGGTGACCAAGCTGGGCCGCCTTCCCAGTTTGGTGTCGTCACCAGATCCGTGGTCTGACCACTATCGGGATCGAGGAGCACAATATCATGATCGCCATCTCGATTGCCTACGCTTGCAACTTCAACCGCTAACCGTCGACCATCCGGCGACCAACTCGCCGCCCGCGCATCAACTTTATCGGCCAGTAACTGGCGCTGTTGGTAGGTATTGATATCGATCAACCAGAGCTGGGTGTGAGGTCCTGTATCCAGCGTATAAGCGATCCGGTTTTTATCGGGCGATAAAGCTGGCAGGGCCGCTTGGGTACCCGGCTTAACTTCGGTCAAAACGCGAGGCTTATCTGAGCCCTGGCGTAGCCACACATCGTCCCCATGTTTGCCGGGGGCTACGTACACCAATGTGCCGTCGAGTGCAACCGATGGTTGAACCGGATGGCTGGCCACCGGTCGGGCACTGGCCAATACATCAGCAATATGGCCGCGTAACAACCAAGCTCCGCCACCAACTGATCCAAACAGCAGTACCAGCAAAACCATGATCAGTAAGCTGCGGCCCCAGCTACTTTGCTCTGGCCTAGTGGGCAGCCCCCGTGGTGTCGGTGTCCATAAAGGCCGACTCGCTGTATCACCGGCCGGTGGGATTACGGGAACCGTGCGTGCTATAGCAGGCTGCGGTTGTGGGGCTATACCAGTACTGGCGGCTGGCTGCAAAGCTAACCGCAATGCTACGCAGAAATCAGCAACCGAAGGAAAGCGATCAGCAAGCTCTGGTGCTGTCGCTTTGCCTAGCACGTCTTCCACCGCCGGTGCAATAGTTGCGTCGATCGCGCTGGCAGCTGGTACAAGGAACGCCGAACCTGCTGGCGCATAGCCTGTTAACATTTGATGGACGACCACGCCCAGACTATACACATCCGAGCGTGGCTCGGTTTGCCCGCCGTATTGCTCGGGTGGCGCATAGCCCGGTGTGCCAAATTGTGCTGTATCCGCGTGCTTACCGGGCGAGAACAACCGCGCGATGCCGAAGTCAATCAGCTTCAGTGTGTCATCAGGCATCACCATGATGTTGCTGGGCTTCAGATCACGAAAAACCACCGGTGGCGTCCGCGTATGCAGGTAGTTTAGTACATCACACAGTTGGCCGGCATAACTGCTAACCTTTTGTTGCGCTAAGCGCCCTCCCTGCTGGACGAGCAAGTCGCGCAACGTAATGCCCGGCACATATTCCATGACTAGGTACCAATCTTCACCCTCGTTGAAGTAGTCCCACACGGCTGTCAAACCGGGATGGCGCAAGCGTGCTAGCGTTAATGCCTCGCTTTGAAAAAGATCGGCGGCAGCTTGTGCTTCGTTCGGGGGTAAGCCACGTGTTGAGCAAATCTTGATGGCAACTTCACGCCGCAGCCGCACGTCTTCGGCCAGATACACGGCACCCATGCCGCCACTGCCTAATAAACGGCCTTGTTGATAGCGCCCGGTAATAAGTTGATCAAGGGCCATTGCCACCACTGTCTCGCGTTCCGTATATGCTATGGATGGATAGTGCTGTTGTCAACAGCCAAACGCACGCCTGGTTTGCTCAACCCGTTGTCTATATTAACGCAGAATTTGGCTTAAAAGTTCCGTTGATTCCTGAGAATATTGTGCTGTGCTATAGTTAACCTCAGCGCTAAGGAGGTTTGCTAGTGCTCGATCAGTTGATGCCCGGCACGACCGTGCAGGGCACCAGGGCCCAATACGAAGTGCTCGCCACGGTCGGCCGTGGTGGGATGGGTGTTGTCTACCGAGCACGGCGGCTCAGTGATGGGACGACGGTGGCGTTGAAAGAAATGCGACCGGCCGATGTCGCCAAAAGCGAAGACCGCGATGAAAACCGGCGCTTGTTTACTCAGGAAGCCGAGCTTCTGTTGCGTCTGTCGCATCCCAACATTGTCACTGCCTACGAGACCTTTGAATGGGACGGTCGGCCCTACGTTGTCATGGAATTTGTGGCGGGCGTCACCCTGGAAAAGAAACTGCGCGACGCGAATGCGCCGCAATTTGAGCAAGATGTGGTTGCCTGGGGTGTGCAAATGGCGCGTGTCCTTGATTACCTCCATACCCAGAAACCGCCGATCATTTATCGTGATCTCAAACCGGCTAATGTGATCCTTACGCCCTCCGGGGCGATCAAGTTCATCGACTTCGGCGTAGCGCGCACATTTAAGGAGCGCAAAGCGAAAGACACGGTCGCGATTGGTACCTATGGCTATGCGCCGCCTGAGCAGTACGGCAAAGGCCAGACCGATGCGCGCTCGGATGTCTATACCTTGGGCGCGACCTTGTACCATATGCTGACGAACCTGGGACCGATCCCGCTCCGCACCCCAGAGGTCGGATCAATCCAACAGGTGAACCCGTCGGTGCGCTCCCAAACCGAGCAGGTGATCATTAAAGCTATGCAACAAGACCGTGATTTGCGCTGGCGGTCGGCTGGCGAGATGGAACAAGCGCTGGCAGCCTGCTTGCAGCAACCATTGCCGGTCGCTACCCCAGCCCCCGATGCAACCCAACGCACGGTTACTCCTGTGGTACCGCCACGCGCCCAGCGTCAATTACAGGTGCCAGGGGCAACACGTGCGCCAGAACTAGGACCAACCAAGCAAATTACGGATGCTTTGGTCGGCATAGCCGAGCAGCCGACGTTCTGTCCGGCCTGTGGTCGCGGCAACCGTCCCACAGCGCGCTTTTGTGCCACATGTGGTGCGTCCTTACCTGCTCCCGCACCTGCCGCAAAACCAACCTCGCCGCCACCGCTGATCCTGCCGACGCCTAGCTTGCAGCCCGCTGGTCGTTTTCACATCACGACCAGCCGCGGTAGTTGGGATTTTCCTCTGCAAACTGTGCCGTGCCGTATTGGTCGTCGTGATCCATCGCAAAATCACTATCCAGAGCTCGATCTTGCTGATTACGACCGTGGCCATGCTTCACGCCGGCACGCCGTCATCGAGCGCCGTGGTGCTCAGTTCGTGCTGACCGATGTTGGCAGTATCAATGGTACGATTCTCAATGGCAAGCGCATCTCGCCGCATCATGCCTACCCGCTCCAGGCCGGCGACATCATCACGATCGGCGATGTTAAGATGCAGTTTGAGTGGAGCTAGCTTGTTATACTGGTAGGTATTTGTGTTACTGAAAGGGTGACGACGTGCGCTTTATATGGTGGGCTGCGGCTTGGCTGGCGATCATTTTGCTCTTTCTGGCCGTGGATTACAAGCCGCAACGGGACTATTACGGCTCGGCCGGTGATATAAAGCTATATCAGAAATATGCTGCGGGGCTCTTTAATCATCCACCGCAACTCCCTCAAGAGTACCCGCCGCTCACGGCACTGCTTTTTGTGTTACCTCAACTGCTCGCCCCTCATTCTTACATGCTGGTCTTCGGCGCGCTATCAGGCCTAGCAACGTGGCTGGTGGTGGTGCTGGTGGATCGGGAAAACGGGCAAGGCTTCCTGCTGCTGCTGTATATGTTGATCAGTGGCTTTGCGACCCTCCTATTTCGTTTCGATAGCTTTGTCGTACTGGTGACGGTAGGTGCATTTGTGCTTGCGCAGCGCCATCGTTGGGCCTGGGCCCAAGCATTGCTGGCGCTCGGCGTAGGCCTTAAGCTCTATCCAGCACTGCTGATGCCGATTGTAGCTTTATGGGCCTGGCAAACGGACTGGCCACATGCACACCGGCGAGCACTCCTATCAAGTATGGTGGGCGGGGCCCTCGTCGTTATCACGTTTGGTACCATGTGGTTGTTGGCTCGCGATCAGCTTCAACATATGCTTTGGTATCACAGTACCCGACCACTTGAAATCGAGTCCCTCGGCGCAACGCTGGCGTGGTTATCTGGCCCGATAAGTAGCACCTATACCTTTGGGTCGGTCAATATTACAACCCCGCTCGGGCCGGCGATAATTAAGCTCCTGACGGCGGTCAACATTGTTACCGTGCTGCTGGTGTATGCCTTGTTCGCCCGTCGCCGCCTTGGGCCGGCGTCCGCCTTCGCACTCGTCTTACTGTTTTCCATCGTGACCAGCAAAGTATTTTCGACGCAATATATGCTGTGGGCTCTGCCATTTGTAGTCCTGGCAGGTGAGCGGCGCGTCTTATGGCTGCTAATCGCCGTTGCAACGGCGATCGTATATCCGATCGCGTTTCTGCACTTCGAAACCACGATCGGCCAGAGCGTGCCGAACTGGTTCTCCTGGGATGTGGCAGTACGCAATAGCTTGTGGCTGATAGCCTGTGCTGTCGGTTTGTGGGATTGGTGCCGTGCCACCGCGAGCACACAATTGGCCGATGCCCCTAGGCGCTTGGCGCGCGTCGTTTAGCTACCGCGAATCCGATCGATCAAGCGTGCAACCAAGCTTTTCTCATTCGGCTGCATCAGCGGGCGACTCGGCCCGTCTAATCCTCCACGTGCGGATGCGAGCAGGTCAGTCCCAGTGACGGCTTGGCCTCGTGCAGCAGGTTGCCGGACCTCGACAAGGCCGCTGGTCAGGAAGCCGAAAACGATCTGGCTGACATCAAACGGTCGCAATCCGGTTTCCCGGATAATCTCGCTGATCGAATGCGTGCCACTAATATGGGCAAAAACGTTCCATTGGTCCGCCGTCATGTTGATCTTGTTCGCCTGTTGGTTGAGGCCGTCGGTAAAGACGACAAGCATCTCATTACTGGGAATGCGTTCTCTGAGCCGGGTCATCTCGTCAATGCGGCGCACGCCTTCCATGATCAGATGTTCGACCGGCATCGGAATCAAGGCCTGCACCTGGTCAAGCGCCGGTTTCACGCCAGCCTCAAACTTGAACTCGCCTTCGGGCCACGCAAAAAGCTCGTAGACTGTTTCCTCGATCTGCCGCTGAATACAAGCCTGAATCTCGGTTTCGGAAATAACATCCTGCTCGACCAGTAGCTGTCCCAGCGGCTGCGGATCGCCGCTTTGCTGCGCCCATAACGCTAACGCGGACTGTTCCAGGGTGATTTTTCCCATCCGCACCAGCATTGCACCTAACCGCTCATGCTGGTGGGACCGAATAACCGCAATGAGCTTGCCGTGCTCGAAGAACAAGGCTGCCTCATCATTCGGCCGACGAAGGAGCAAACTGCCCGTTTTATAGCCGCGGTCAACAAGATACAGAAAATCATGTAATGCAAAGTCACGCAGGTTGCCTACAAGCGGCATACTCGTCCTCCAAGGCCAGGTAGGGTCTGCTGTCGCCCGTTATCCATCCTACAATGAGACTGGCTATAACAAAGCGACGGCAGTGTTGTGCTGCCGTCGCTTCTCTTCCCATAGGACAAATAGACTGGCTGCATGGAGCAGCATAGCGAAAAAGTGCGGTGAATACAACCGCTTGGAGTATGGCTGGAGCCTGATTCGCCCTAGTACCTCCGGTGGCTAACCACTACTTCCGCAATCAAAGGCTCCGGACCTGCCTAAGGCTCGTACCGTTTGGTATTACGGCGCGCCAGTGCGGCTGCGCCGGCCCGTACTCCGGCTGCAACGCTCGATATTTTAATCAACGGCGTGACGACCCCTTGTGCAACATAGGTACCAGTGTTCTTCGCGGTTGCCGCCGTATCTTTGACCTGATCGAGTGCCGCATTGACCTTCGGCAGAACCGTATCGGTGGCCAGTCCTTTAAGCGCCAGGACCGCATACAACAGGGCTCCCAGCAAGGCAATCATCAGCAGGGTCGAGACAAATTGGAAGATCGCCAGAATCACGATTGAGACCTCTGCCGCCGTACGCCACGCATTATTGGCCGAAATCAAGATGATCAGGCCAACAATCACTATGGCGGCTACGACGCCGCCAATGATCAACCACTTCTTCACAGCGCCGCTCCCTTACCTCTTAGCTGATTACAACGCGTTGGAACGGCAACGATTATAGCACAAACCGTCGCCATGCCGCTACAAAGCTAAGCAAGAGCCACGCCACCGCCGAGGCTTCAACGATTGGCAAACCGCCCGGTGCCGGCAGTTGGTGGAAAAATTGTAGATGGAAGCCCCAGGCCAGCATACAACTCGCAATTCCAGTGAGCAAAAACAGAGGAAGATGCACCAAGCGCCGGCCAAAGACCAAATGGCCTAATGACCCATACAGTGTGCCTAGAATGAGTGCCAGAAACGCACCGGGCGACAACGATTGTAAGGCACTCATGCAGCTGCGAGCACCGGTACGTCGGCGGTAATGCGCCCCCCACCCAGGGCAACGTCATCATGATACAGCACAACCGCCTGTCCCGGCGTTATAGCACGTTGCGGCGTCTCGAATTCGATCAGGAGTACCCCTGGCTCTTGCGGTGTAACCAGTGCTGGCACCGCAGTTGCGTGCGCTCGGATCTGCGCCAGCGCCGTAAAAGGCACAACCGGCCATGCGCCGCTCACAAATGAGAAATTGTCGGCGATCAAGGTCGCACGTTGCAGTTCATCCTGCGTACCCACGATCAGCAGATTACGGACCGTATCAAGCTCGATCACGAACAGCGGCATGCTGCTCGTAACTCCCAGGCCACGCCGCTGTCCAATCGTATACAGCGGGAGCCCGTTGTGCTGACCCAGCACCGCGCCCTGCCGGTCAACAATTGGTCCCGGCTGCAACGACTGCGGAGCTTCCTCGCTGATGAAGCGGCGGTAATCATTGTCTGGAATAAAACAAATATCCATGCTTTCGGGCTTGTGCGCCGTCGCCAAACCTCGCTCAGCGGCCATAGCACGCACCTCGGCCTTGGACAGGCCCCCCAGCGGGAAGATCAAGCGCGCCAGTTCGTCCTGCTGGAGCATATACAACACATAGCTCTGGTCCTTGCGCAACTCTACCGACCGCCGCATACGGAAGGCCATCTGGAGATCACGCGGGAGATGGAGTGACTGGGGCGTAATCTCACTCCACTCGCCATCCACTGTTTCCTGCTCAACACGTACATAATGGCCGGTTGCCAAGTAGTCGAAGCCGAGCAGTTGTGCACGCTCGAGCATATAGCGAAACTTCAAGTCACGGTTACAGGCTAGACATGGATTAGGCGTCGCGCCCTGCACATACTCGTTAATGAAGTAGTTGATCACATGCTTACGGAACTCACGCTGGTAGTTCCACACATAATATGGAATGCCGATCTGGTTACAGACCTGCCGGGCACCGTCAGTCATCTCTAACGAGCAGCACTGCGACTCCATCAGCCGCTCATCATCACCTTCCCACAGGTGCAGCGTCACGCCCGTCACCTGATGACCGGCCTCATGGAGCAGTGCAGCCGTCAAGGAGCTGTCAACGCCACCACTCATTGCTACAAGAACATTCGCCATATCGTTCGTTCTAATCTTTATCGTTACAATTTTGTAAGGGTGAATGATAACAGTTAAGGCCGGTTATTGCTCATCGCCTAGCTTGTAGATCTCGGGGCGGCGGTCCATCAGAGCGGGGATGCGACTGCGTACCTCTTCAACGACACTGAAATCGAGGGTCGCCGTCAGGAGCGCCGGGTGGTCGTGGGCTTCAGCAAGAACGGCCCCCCACGGGTCAATGATGGCCGAGCAGCCGCCAAACTGATTCGCCGCATCTTTACCGACACGATTGCAAGCAACTACGAAGATTTGGTTTTCGATGGCCCGTGCCTGGAGCAGCGTACGCCAGTGGGCGATGCGCTGGACCGGCCATTCGGCGGGGATCACAACGAGGAGTGCGCCATCCAGTGTATAGCGCCGGAAGAGTTCGGGAAATCGCAGGTCATAGCAAATCGCCAGTGCCGTGGGTCCCCAGGGCAGGTTGAGCAAGGGCGTGCTGTCGCCGGCTCCCAGAAAGCGATCCTCTTGCATAAGCCCGAAGCGGTGCACCTTGCGGTAGGTGCCGCGTAAGGCCCCCTCGGCGTCGTACCAATAGGCGGTGTTATAGGCCTGCTCGGTTTCGGGATTCCATTCGAGCAACGAACCACAAATTGCCAGGCGGTGATGGCGGGCCAGGGCGGTCATGCTGCCGAACAAGCCGGTATTGATTTCGTCAGCAAGATGGTTGGCATGGCCTAGGTCATAACCGCTGCCCCAGAGCTCGGGCAAGACCAGCAGCTGTGCGCCACTTGCCGCAGCTTCGGCTGCACTGTTTTGCACGGTCCGCAGATTAGCCTCAGCATCGCCGAGCGCAATGTCGATCTGTGCGACTGCAACTTTAAGCTCCATGATGATCTCCTGTGTTCAGCACTGTGTAGATGATATGGGAGGCCTGGGCAAGGGAATGCTGTCCTGTCGCGGGATCGGGTATCACATTCCCCAGCAGTGCGATGATATACGAACCGTTGGGAGCGTGCACCAGCCCAACATCGTGCTCAACGCCCGGTAGATCGCCGGTTTTGTGAGCAACCCGGGTGCCATATGGCACTCCAGCAACGATCTTTTCTTGAACGACGGTATGATATAACGGTTCGAGCAAGGCGTGGGTCGTGGGTTGTACGCTGACAGCGAGATGCACAAACAGGTGGGCCATATCTGCGGGGGTCGTTAGATTATCATGACCGGCTTGAGCGGCTGCAAAGTCCATAAAGCGGCGTTGCAGCCTTGTATTGAATGCTCCCAACTCCTGCATAAGCGCGTTGACCGCTGCCATCCCCAGGCCGCGCTGTTCTAGCAGCGTAAGGAGCAGATTCGACGCTGTGTTATCGGACTCGCGGAGCATGTGTTCGATCAGCGTGGCGTAACTCCAGCGCGTACCGGCGGCTGCAGTATCGACCGTGCCGTCGCCAGCAGTACGCGCCGTCTCGGTCAACTCGACGGTTTCGGTCATGTGCAGCGCCCCTAAGCGGGCATAATGATCGAGGGTGAGAGCGATTGGAACTTTGATGAGACTAGCGGCGGGCTGGACGCCGTCGGCATGGTAGCTGTACAACACTTCCCCGCTAGGCGTGCAGACCTGGACGCCGTAGTGGCCGGGCCGAGAGTGAAGCCAAGTGGTGAGTTCGTCCCACTCGCTCATGCTGTGGCCTGCTTGACCAACTCAATGGCTTTGCGCCCGAGCAAACACACATCGTGGGCAACTTCGGGGGCATCGAGTTCGTCCCAGGTATACCAGCGCGACTGCTCGTGCTCGGTGATTGCCAGCTTAAGGTCGCCGTCAAGGACGCGAGCTACATAGATTAAATCAATATGCTCATGGGTGGGGGAAATCTGCTCTTGGAGGATACACAGCGGCTGGGCCAGGCGCTGTACCGCCCCCAGGGCTTCACCGGCGTCGATCAGCGCCACTTTAAAGCCGGTTTCCTCAGCGACCTCACGCAGGGCTGCGGCATCCGGCAATTCATGTGGATCGATGTGGCCACCCGGTGGTAGCCACTTATTGAGCTTGCGATGTAACAGCAGCAGCGTGCGCTGCTCCTGGACAATAAAGGTTGTTGCGGCCCAATCGCGCGTGATCAATGTTTCCATGCAGGGAGCATACCACACGAAAACCGCGCCTATTGCACCGTAATATCTCCATTGCCGACCTCAAGGCGAAGATCGACGCGGTGTCTCTATGCAGGTGCTGGGGGCGGTAGGACGTGGCGCGCGGGGCGAAAGTTGCACGCTATAGTACCTTTACCCTACAGTTATGATCCGATTGTTCTACGGACTGCCCTATGCTACAATGAAGCACAAGGTAGCTCACAATAACATATCATGTGCGAAAGCCCCGAATTCGCCATCCCGAGATGAGTGGTGTGCGTTATTTGTTTTAAGGAGCCGTAATATGGCGGTTGAGACCGAACCAAAAAACGCTGGACGCCGCGTCATAACGCAAGCGCAGGCAGAAGCGATCCAGGCGAAGGCGCATCCCGAAGTGGCACCGGCACCACCGCGACGCTTTAAGATCAAAGTGTCGCGGCGTGAAGCGCTGGCGTATGCGTTCGCCGCTTCTACAGCACTACTGTTAGGGGTTGAGGCGGCGGGTCTTACGGCCCCCGATCCCGAGCGCGACCCGCTGCTCAAAACGGTTGTGCCGCCGGATCTGGCGGCAGCTATTCCGGGCGGTTTTGCATATCCGCGCTTCAAGGCCGGACAATTTGGCGGCAAGTTTACGCTAACGAAAAAGGCTACCGAGTATACGCTGACCGATGATCCTGATTTGAACTCGAACGGCAAGTTCTATGCGACCAAGGTAGACAAAGATCCAGGCACCGATCAGAACCCGAAGCCCGATAACAGCACTGGGCATATGATCGCGATCTACCAGGTCTGCACACACCTGGGCTGCTTGATCCCGTATGTCCAGTCGGAGAAGCGCTTTATTTGCCCGTGTCACGGTTCGACATTCGAGCGTTATAGCCAGTGGGTGCGTGGACCGGCCGGACGTAATCTCGACCAGTTCCTGGTCACGGTCGGCAGTGATAGCTCGATCATTGTTGATACCGGTACCAAGCTCACGGGCAAAACACACTAGCACGTACACTTAAGAGAGGGAGTTTACGGATGGCAACTACGCCTGCCAAGCGCCCACAAGGAGTTGTCCAGCGGTTCAAGGGTGCCGTCGTGGAGGCCGGGCGATCATTCTTTCCGTCGATGGGCTGGCGCGATTGGCGCTCTGTGCTCCGTGGCGAAGCGGCCCCGCGTCCGAATCCGCGGATGCGCGTCAACTCGAATAGCTTTTGGTACCACATCCGCCCGCGCGCTTTGCCGCTTGAGGCCACTGCCTGGTATTACACCTTCGGTCTAGGCTGGATGTCGGCCTTCTTTTTCGTGCTGGAAGCTATTACCGGCATGGTCTTGATGGTCTATTACACGCCCTCGCCGGACCAGGCGTATAGCGACATGTTGCGGATCATTAGCGACGTACCGCTGGGCCAGTTGATGCGTAATATGCACCGTTTAGGCGCGCACTTTATGGTGGCGATCGTCTTTCTGCATATGATGCGCACCTTCTTCACTGCCTCGTATAAAGCGCCGCGCCAGTTCATCTGGGTGACGGGCGTGATCTTGTTGCTGTTCACGGCCGTACTGTCCTTCTCCGGCTATTTATTGCCGTGGGATCAGCTGGCCTACTGGGCTGTGACGATCGGTTCGTCAATGGCCGACGCCGCGCCATTTATCGGCAATGCGACCAACCTGCTGTTGCGCGGTGGTGTTGACATTGGGGCCGGGGCGCTGTTGCGCTTCTACCTACTGCATATTTTTGCCTTGCCGATGTTGACCTTGCTGCTGATCAGCGTGCACTACTATGCCGTCCGCAAGCAAGACATCTCGCCCCTGCATGAGCTGTTCGAGAACAAGCCCCCGACCCGGCGCAAGATCCCCTTCTTGCCTGACCAGGTCTTCTTCGAAATCGCCGTGATTGGGCTCCTGACCTTTGCCTTTGTGGTCATCAACGCCTACTTCTGGAACTCCCAGCTCGAGTCGCATGCTAATCCTACCCAGACACCAAATCACACCCAGGCACCCTGGTACTTCTTGTGGCTGCAGGGGATGTTGAAGTTTGGCGACAAGCAGTGGTTTGGCATCGGCTGGCCGCCCGTGATTATCCTGGGCCTGTTGGTTTTGCCGTATCTTGACCGTAATCCATCACGACGCTTCAAGGACCGCAAGGTAGCTATCGGCGTCGCGATCGCCGCGTTGATTGGTATGGTGTACCTCACGAATGCTGGCTCACCGAACTATGGTATCCAGCAAACGGCGGCGAGCGAGATTTCGCAGGAATGGGTACCGGTCGAAGGCGAAGGCATTGTAGACACCGCGATTAAGTGGGAAGATATTCCTGACCAACGCGTGGTCTATGACACAGACAAGAAAGCCACAGTGCAAGGGCCGGCGCTTGCGGATCTGAAACCGGATATGCAGGCTGCATTTGCCCAATTCCAGGCCGATGTCGAGAAATGGAAGAAGCTCGACACCCGGTTTCGACAGCCACACGGCACGCTGTCGTTCGATCCGTTCGCCTATGAGACTGACGACACGACCCAAAAGATCATCGTCGACCGAGCGGGTGCGAAGGTTGTCAAACTGAAACGGGCCACGGTTAACTTGGACTGGACAACGACCAATGTCGATGCTAACGGCAAGGTTACGGACTTTACCGATGCACAGGGCAAGACGACGCTGTCGCTGTTCCAGCAAAGCCGCTACCTTGACCGCGACTCACATGATGCTCGCTTGCAAAGCGATGCTAGTCCGCCACGTCCCCAGCAGTAAGCTGTAACGGGAGCGGAGATTCAGGCTCCGCTCCCGCCTCGTAGGAATAGATATGACCCGCAATGTTTTGTTAGCGACACTGTTTACTCTGGGCACCGCGATCGCACTCCTGGTGATCTTCCTGGGTGAAAAAACGACTCGTATGCCCGCAGCCAGTGCCGCAGTAAACGCGACACAAATCGAACGTGGCGCGCGCGACTACGAACAGTACTGCTCGCGCTGTCATGGATTGGCTGGCCAGGGTGGTGCCAACGAAACGGGCGCCCCCCAGCTCAACAACATTGTTCAGCGCAAAATGGCGCTGCAGGATCCGAAGGATCTCAACAGTTCGGACTATGGTCGCCAATATGGAATCAAAGAAAAGTACGGTACGATCCGCAACTACATCATCGCCACGCTGATCTCGGGTATTCGTGGTGCAGCCATGCCGGCCTGGGGCCAACAAGCCGGTGGCCCCCTGCGGCAAGACCAGATCGAGAATATTGCAAGCTACGTACTATCATGGAACGGCGATGTGCCGTCCTCGACGGTCGCACTCGCTGGTACCGTTGCCGCAGCTAGCCTGCCAACGGCCGATCCTGGTGCGACGCCCTTTGGTGGTGGCAAGGTTTTGTTCCAAACCAAAGGTTGTGTAGGCTGCCACAATACCAGTAACGTGACGTTGGTGGGACCGGGGCTGGGTGGCTTGTTCGATCCCGGCGGTACCGAAGCGTATGGTACGAATTTGCCGAATGGCAATCCGGTCAACGAGGCCAACGTACTGGACTGGATTCGTAAGGCCACGGGTGGCTTCCCCCAGAAACACGTCGGCTTGAATACCAATGTCAACCTTGCCGCTAATCTGGCAAATGGCGTAATGCCGCCAATTGCTATTACTGATGCCGAATATACCAAATTGCTGGTCTACTTGAAGGCCTATGGGCGTGACGGGAAGATTAAGCCCGGCGCGGATGCGGCGGCACCCGGTGTGAAGGCCGGGACACTTAAGCCGACGCCCGCTACGACGCCGCAGCCGGCAGCCAGTGCCGCAGCTAACCAACCCGCCAGTGGTGGGATTAGCCAGCCTGCTTCGTCGGCCACGTCGGTCAGTGGCACGAGCCAAGTGGTGCCGCAAGCAACAGGGACGACGACGCCATGACACAATATACAGTTCCTGCATCCGGTAGGGCCGGCCGCTTGCTCAACAATGTGGGTTTGAGCATTCTCGATATTGGCTTCTGGCTGGTGGGCATGCTCATAACCTTTGGAATAGCTATGACATGGCGTTCATTCCTCATTGGCCCAAGCCAGGTGACGAATAAATATGTATTGACGTTCCTGTTGCTGGCTGTGGTAGTCGTTTGGACGGTACTGTCTCTCTTGCTGGACCGGCGTAAACTGACGGCATCCACATCCCGTAGTCGGCTGGTAGGCAGTGTGCTGGTGCGCTTTGGTACGGCCATGCTGTTGTTTGGTACGGCGATCTCGCCCATTGGTCTGTATTACCATAACATACCGACCTATTCGGTCCCAGTTGGCTTCGCGTACTTTACACTGGCCTTTATCGGTATGTTCGTCACGGGCTTCGGCGGCAATATGACCGCGCCACCGAAGCAGTAGGGCTTGCGCCTCCTCATTCCCTGCCCCTTCTCCCACACAGAGAGAAGGGGCTTTGTTTTTGGGTTCGGGCGCGGTGTTTGACACCTATGCTCGTCTGCGCTACACTAGCACTCACAATTTATGTGCTAGGGGGGCCGAATGAGTTCGGCTGAGACACTGGACCGCAATGCCAGGGACCCTTTGAACCTGACCTGGGTGATACCAGCGTAGGGAAGCGTTAAGGCAGCGAGCCGTCACGTCCTTACGTGGCGGCTTTTGTGTAGGAGAAGGACGATGATGGCACGCCGGATGTTGCACATTGTGTCATGGCTGGTGCTCGTCGCAGTGCTGGCGAGCTGTGGTGGGGCGACGGCGACGAATTTTAAGGCAACGTCAGCGGTGCAGCCAATCATTACTGGCATACCGATCGATCAAACGCCGCCTGCTGCTAGTGGAACGGAATTGAAGAAGGACGCGATAACAGCGGCGCCACAGGTCACCGCCGGTGCGGGAATTACCGTCGTGGGTGAGACGAATGCAACGACGAGTGCGGGTACCGCAGAGGCGAGCACGACCACCGGCATGGCAACAGAGGGCAGCGCGAGTAGTACTGCGGCAGTAACAACGACCGGGGCAGCAGTTGCGACAACGAGTACGGCAGCAGCAACGACGACCGAGACCACTCCTGCAACCAGTGCTAGTCCGACAGCAGATGCCGGTGCGACCACGAGTGCTGCGCCGGGGCCAAATGGTACGTTGACGATCATGTCGCATGATAACTTTGTGTTGAGCAAGGATGTTGTGACGAAGTTTGAGCAGGCCAACGGGGTTGCCCTCCAGTTTTTAAAGGCGGGTGATGCCGGGGCAGCACTCAACAAAGCGATCCTAGCGAAGAATAACCCACTAGCCGATGTCTTTTTTGGTGTGGACAATACGTTTTTTAGCCGGGCGATCGATGCCGATATCTTCGCGCCCTACACACCGGCGGCTTTACAGGCGGTTCCGAGCGATTTTAAGCTCGATCCACAGAATCGTCTGATACCGGTGGACTATGGTTTCGTGAATCTGAATTATGATGTAGCCGCGTTCGGCGCCGGCAAGCTGCCCCTTCCGCAAACACTGCGCGATTTGGTTAAGCCTGAGTATAAGGGCAAGTTGGTAGCGGAGAGTCCGGCCACATCGTCAACCGGATTGGCGTTTATGCTGGCGACGATTGCCACCTTCGGCGAGACGGGGTCGTATACCTGGGTCGATTACTGGAAAGATTTGCACAAAAATGATGTGCAGATCGTTGATGGCTGGGACACGGCCTATAACAAAAATTTCAGTGGCTCGGCCGGCAAAGGTGTGCAGCCGATTGTGGTCAGTTATGGCACCTCACCGGCCTATGAGTTGGATGCTTCGGCGGGCAAACTGAAAGAGCCCCCGACCGGCAATATGGTGCCGCCCAACGGTGCCTTTCGCCAAATTGAGTTCGTGGGTGTGCTCAAAGGAAGCAAGCACGTCGATCTCGCGCGCAAGTGGGTCGATTACATGTTGAGCGCGGACGTACAAAACGATGTGATGCCGCAGATGGTGGTCTACCCGGTAGTACCCTCGGCGACGCTTCCGGATGTGTACAAGCAGTACGCACCGGTACCGCAACAGCCGGCCGTGATCGCACCCGATGTGATCGCGAAGAATCGTGACCGCTGGATTCAGCAATGGACTGATGCGGTCGGGCAATAAAGAGGGTTTGAGGGCTGCCCCCTCATCCCTCATCCCTCATCCCTCGTCCCTTGTCTACGCGCTGCCAGTCGTTTTTCTGATGATCTTGTACTTTTATCCGCTGCTGGCGATTCTCAAGCTTAGCTTGCTGCCACAGGGGGCGATTGTGTGGGAGCCGCTGCGGGTGCTCCTTACGCGGGTGCGCTACCGGCAGGTGCTGTTCTTCTCGGTGTGGCAGGCTACGCTTTCAACGCTCTTGACGTTGGGCTTGGGACTGCCTTCGGCGTATGTGGTTGCGCGCTATCGCTTCCGGGGTAAGACGGCGCTGCGCACCCTGGCCACCGTGCCTTTCGTGCTACCCACGGTCGTTGTCGCGACGGCCTTCGGCGCATTGCTAGGTGAGAAGGGGCTGATCAACAGCTTGTTTGCTCCGTTGAACGGTGGCCGGCCGGTGCTCCTACTAGACAGGACGTTGGTTGGGCTGCTGCTGGCGCACGTGTTTTATAACTTCACCCTGGTTTTGCGGATCGTGGGCGGCTTCTGGGCCAATCTTGATCCGCGTATTGAGGAGGCGGCCGCGGTATTAGGGGCAAGCCGCTGGCGTGTCTGGCGCGAAGTCACCCTGCCATTATTGCTGCCAGCTATTGGGGCCGCAGCCTTGCTGGTCTTTATCTTTACCTTCGCAGCGTTTGGTACAGTGTTGATCCTGGGGCGACCGGGTGACGCCACGCTGGAAGTGCAAATATACCGCGAGGCGGTCGATCTGTTTAATTTGCCGGTCGCTGCCGCCCTGTCACTGCTTCAGATCCTGGCCTCGCTTGCCCTAACGGTAGTCTATACGCGCATCCAAGAGCGTGCTAGTGTGCCACTCGATCGCCGGGCACAGCGGTCCCTTGAGTTGCCGGTTAGCGGCGGGCGGTGGGTCCTATTGAGCATGGTGGTTGGCGGGATGCTGTTGCTGTTGGGTGCGCCGCTACTGGCACTGGCCACGCGGGCTTTGACTCTCGGCGGTGGGTGGAGTCTGCATTTCTTTCAACTGTTGAGCCAGAACCGCACCAACTCGTACTTTTTCGCCCCGCCAAGCACTGCGATCCGCAACTCGCTGCTCTTCGCAGTGTTGGCGACCGTGATTGCATTGCTGGTGGGCGTGCCGGCGGCGTATCTGCTGACAACACCTCACAAGCGGTTACGGGCGATGCTTGACCCAGTCTTTATGCTGCCGTTAGGGACCTCGGCGGTCACGCTAGGCTTTGGCTACATTATCGCGCTGGATAAGCCGCCGCTGAACCTACGAGCGTCGCCGTTGCTGATTCCGCTGGCGCATGCCTTGATCGCTTTTCCGTTGGTCGTGCGAACGATCCTGCCGGTATTGCGCAGCTTTGATCCACGCTTACGCGAAGTCGCAGCAGTGCTTGGCGCATCGCCACGCCGTGTATGGTGGGAAGTAGATGTGCCGCTGCTGTTCAGGACGACCTTGGTCGCAGCCGTCTTTGCCTTCACCATATCGCTAGGCGAGTTCGGAGCGACGCTGCTGCTGAATTTTCCGAACTACCCGACGATGCCGGTGCTGATCTTTCGCTATCTCGGTCGACCGGGTATCGAGGACTACGGCCAGGCGTTAGCGATGAGCACCTTGCTGATGCTGGTAACGGCGATCAGTTTCGCCTTGATCGAACGGCTACGCTTAGGTAACGCCAGCGAGTTTTGAGGCGAAGCTGGGATGCACCCATTACCAACGCGGCTGTACGTACTTCCAGCCCGGCTCGACTTTCTGCATTTCAAGCTCGTCGTCCCGGTAGGTAAGGCCGCAGGCCAGGTATTGGGCGTGCATGCGCGCAAGCTCAGCGTGATCCAGGGTTACGCCTAAGCCAGGCTCGTTCGAAACGGGCAGCATACCATCCTCGAAGTGGAGCTTGCCACCTACAATGACCTCCTCCGCCTGCCAGGGATAGTGTGTATCGCAGGCATAGGCAAGGTTGGGCACGGCTGCGGCGAGGTGGGTCATCGCGGCGAGGGAGATGCCAAGATGGCTGTTACTGTGCATAGAAAGGCCAAGTCCCCATATCCTACAAATGCGTGCCAACTCGATAGAGGCGCGTAGACCACCCCAGAAGTGGTGGTCGCCCAGGATAATGCGTGCACTGCCGAGGCGTATGCCCTCAGGCAGATCGCCGAAGCTGACGATACACATGTTGGTGGCGAGTGGTAAGCGCGTCTCCTGGGCTACTTCGGCCATACCGGCCTGGCCACCTGTGGGATCTTCATAATATTCGAGGAGCCCCTCTAGCTCCCGTGCGCAGTGCAGGCTGGTTGGTATTGACCAGGCCGCATTCGGATCGATGCGCAGTGGCATTTCGGTGCCGAAGGCCGCCGCCAGGAGCTTCATGGTCTGGACTTCTACGGGTGGCGGCAATACGCCGCCTTTGAGTTTGAAAGAGCCGAAGCCGAAGGCATCGACCATAGTGCGGGCTTGGCGGACGAGCGCTTCGCCATCCAAAGCGGCCTGTTGCCGGGCTAACGCCCAGCCCGTGGCCAACGGATCGGTGTCGAAACCAAGTGAACCACCGGCACCGGCGTGCTTATAAAAGAGGTAAGCCGAGAAGTGGACATGGTCGCGGACGCGGCCACCGAGCAGGTCGCAGACCGGACGTCCCAGGGCTTTACCGATCATGTCCAGGCAAGCAACTTCGATCGCACCGAAGGTGCGCGGCGGCGATTGGAGCTTGCCTTCCCACAGGGCTTTACCTGCACCCCTGCCTAGAGATGTGCCACTCGACAAAATACTATGCTCAAGCTGGGCGAGTTGGAACGGATCACGGCCTACAACGAGATCGCGCACGGCTTCAAGGTCAGCGACGACAGCGGCCCCACCATGCGTCTCGCTGATGCCGCTCACGCCGTCATCGCTCACCAGTTCGATGATCGTGCGGAGCGCATAGGGCGCGTGCAGACCGAAGGCAGAACGTAGGGGCGGATCGGCGAAAGCAATCGGCGTTACCCGGTAGTCGATAATTTTCATATGGCTAATCAGCCCTTCACGCTGCCGGCCGTGAGCCCCTCGACCATATATTTCTGGGCGTAAATATAGATGACGACGACCGGAATGGCCATCAGGAGCGAGGCGCCCATGAGTTGGCCCCAGGGATAAATGTCGCCGAAAACGAGCAACTGGAGGCCGACGGGCAGTGTCTTGAGGTTTTCGCTGGTAATGAAGACAAAGGCGAATAAAAATTCATTCCAGGCATTGGTAAAGGCGAAGAGCGTGACCGACAGCAGGGCCGGTGCGGCGAGCGGCAGGGTGATGCGAACAAAGGCCAGCAAGCGGCTGGCGCCGTCGATCATGGCTGCCTCCTCCAGGTCTTCGGGAATCGAGCGATAGTAGCCGAGCATGACCCAGGTGGCGAAGGGCATCAGGAAAGTGGGATAAGTAGCGATCAGTGCGGCATAGGTGTTGATAATGCCTAGATTGGTCAGGATGCGGTAGAGCGGGATAAACAACAGGGAACTGGGCAACAGGTAGGTGATCAGCAGCAGCGTGGTGAGGGCATTGGCACCGATGAACTTCAGCCGAGCCAGCGCATAGCCGGCCAAGGCCGCGAGGGTGACCGCAATCACTGTGCTCAGGGTCGCGACAATCACGGTGTTGCGAAACCAAACCAGGTAGGGCGTGTGGAGCAGGAGCGTGCGGAACTGGTCGAGGGTCCAAGGCTGCGGCCAGTAAATAGAAGTGAATTGCTGGATCTGCAGCTCGCTCTTGAAGGCCGTGATAATGACCCAATAGAACGGGAAGAGCACGAAGACCAGCAGCGGGAGCAAGAGTAGGATACGCACGAGCAGGCCGAGCCGCGCTCGACTTGAGCGTGTCAACAATGGGCGATCATCGCTACGTCGTGACCGTAAGGTGGCCGTTATGCGACCAAAAGCGGTCGCAACGAGGGCGAAGGGCCACAGCACGATATCGATCAACATCGTAAGGCCGTTGCCAACCCAGGCCAAAGCGTGATCCACCATGCTATCGTTAGCACGGCTTGCCGCGTCGGGGCGCATAAAGCGCGCCAGCACCAGGATACATAGTCCGAGCACCGGTGCCAGACTCAGCGCGACGGCGGCACCCGGGCCGAAGCGCAGTCCAATGATCGCTCGCTCATAGGCCAGGATTGAATACAGCCGCGTGGCACCACCGGGGCCACCACCGGTCATCAGATATACCAAACCAAAGGTGTTGAAGGTCGAAATCGTTGACAGCAGCACCGTCACGATCATGACATATTTGAGGCCCGGTAAGGTAATATGGCGGAAGCGGCGGATCAAGCTCGCGCCATCGACCTCGGCTGCCTCATAAAGCTCGCGGTCGATGGCTTTGAGCCCTGCGAGCAGCAGCATGGTATAGAATGGAATACCCTTCCAGATATTGACGGCGATCACGCTAGGCATGGCCAGTTTTGGCTCGGCGAGCCAAGCAATCGGGCGGTTGATCAGGCCGAGCCCTTGAAGGATGGGGTTCAAACCACCGAAGATCGGATCGTAGATGCTGCGCCAGGCCATGGCGGTAACGACCTCGGGGACGATCCAGGGCAAGAGCATGAGGCCGGTCAGTACGTTGCGCAATGGGAGGCGGCTATTAAGCAGTAGGGCAATGGTCATGCCGACGATCAGCTTGGAGGTAATCGAGGCTGCCGTAAACAAGACGGTGTTGGCGACTGCACCACGATAATCGGCGTCTTGCCATAACCGCACGTAGTTCGCTAGGCCAACAAACCGGTCGCTCTTCGTGACGACCGAGCGTACCGTGAAGCTGAGCCCAATGGCGTTGACAAAGGGCCACAGGATCAGCCCCACCATAATGACGACCATCGGCAGGATAAAAGGTAGTGCTACACGCCAATCGCGGCCCAGAAATGCCTCCCTGCGCCGGGAGCGGGCGACATGTGCCTGCGGGATCAGTCGTGCCCCGACACTAGGACTTGCTCGTTTCGCCATAGCTGCTCCCTTTGCAATCGCTAACCACCTGAGGTGTGTCTCCGTCGTTAGCTCTGCTTGAGACCGGCCTCTTCAAAGATCTGGACGATCTTGGCGTGGGCATCCTTGACGGCTTCCTCAGGGCTCATCTTGCCAGTGGTGACGTTGGCCATCATCTGACTGGGGATGGCTACAGCCAGGATGCTATCAATTGTCGCACTCGGATCGGCGGGGTAGGAGGTGCCAGTATAGGCCGTCGGGTTGAAGATAATCTCTTTGAGGATGGCGAAATTTGGGTCGATCTTGAGCAGGTCGTCGGTCCAAAGGTTCTTATACGCCGGCAGAAACAAGCCACCACCCGCTTGCACCATGGGGGTAAAGGTCTGGGGATCGATCAGGTGGCGGATCACCTGCTTGGCCGCGTCGATATTCTTGGAGCCTTTGAAGATCGTCAGCCAGCCATTACCGCCCGCCTCCAAGAGTTTCCCGTCTTTGGTCTTAGGCTTATGCATCACGGCGGTTTTGCCAAGCACAGGATTGTTGTCTTTCTTGGCTTTGGCGTAGATGCTGAAGGCATTCTGCGTCAGACCGACTGTACCGGCCAGGTAAGCCTCGTTGTTGCTAGAGTCGGTCCAGCTTTCGATCCCGGGCGGCAACATCGGCTTGTACTTGTCGCTGGCGTAGGTTTCCTTGAGCCATTGGACGGCAGCGACGGTCTCGGGTGAATTAAAGGTGACCTTTTTGCCGGATTGGTCGGTGATGCTGCCGCCGAAAGCCTGGATTACATCCATAATCAGGCCGTGGCCGTCACCGCTTTTGTTGATCGTCAGGCCCCAGCCCCACAGCTTCTTGGACGGGTCGGAGATTTTGAGCGCAGCGTCGCGGCGTTTGTCGAAGGTGTCCAGCGTTTGTGGATCGATGCCGGCAGCATCGAAGGCATCTTTGCGACCAAACCATGCGCCACTGTTGCTTTGAAACGGCACGGCCCACCACTTGCCATCAAACTTGGCGTTCTTTGCGGCGGTGACCGGCACGACATCGCCGTAGTTTTTCACGAACTCTGTGACCAGATCGCTGACATCTTCAACCAGATCAAGCGACTGCATCTGGGCGATGCTGAGAGTATGATAGGCGAGATCAGGTGGGTTTCCGGCTTGGACCGCAGCCTGCATCTTGGCCATGAAATCGCCAAAGGCCTCTGGATTGGCGGTGGAGATGTCGAGCGTGATGCCTTGATTTTTTGCGTACCCAGTGACCGCATCACGTAACTTGGTTTGAACGGCCTCGAAGTATTCGGTTCGGTGAATGACCGTCAGCTTACCGGCGGCACCTTTAGGCAATACCAGGGCCGTAGGCGTCGCCGCACTCGTTGCAGCCGCACCGGCCGTAGCAGCACCAGCGACAGGCGCACCGGTGGCTGCGGGAGCAGCTGTCGTAGAGGTGGAGGTTGCAGGGCTTGCCCCACATGCTACCAGCAAGGTGGCGCCGCTGCCACCAATGGTTAGACATAGGAAGTCGCGTCGGGAGAGCCGGCGGTTTGTGCCATCACGTTTCATTGCTTTGCTCCTTTGCTTAGCACGTTGGCGGGGGATATGTTGTTAGTATGGAGACTGGACCACTGCTTGATGCTAAGCGTACCGTCTTGCACAAACGTTGTCAACTTTGCGTCGCCCCACAGGTAGCTGCCACCTCGCGACTGCACCTACCTGGACCTGCTGCTGGGCACAGGTAGGCAGCGATGTTTAGGTCGCTGGCACGCCTTCCAAACCTGGCTCCTCGGTGTTGCTTTTGCGGAGTGGTAGTTCTGGCAGGGCGAAGCCAACCAATAACGCTATCGCAATCAGCCCGATGACATAACGGTAGATGCTGGTAATGCTGGTGGCAAAAGCTTGTTTGACGGCCACCTGCACCTGCTGCCCTTGGCCCTGTGCCGCCTGAACTGCTTGACCTTTGGCTGCATCAATGAGTTGGAGGGCCTGATTCAGTTGTTGGCTGCGGTCCGCCCCCGCGTTCGCGTTGGGCATGAACAGTTGCTTGATCTGCTACGGAGTTTCGGGGTTCGCGCGCAACTCGTTCTGGGCAGCTACGTTATTGTCGCGCAGGGCCGCGATAACCAGCGTGCGCTGGTGGTCCCAATCTGCGGCGACGGACTGGGTAATCTGGGTTGCAAGAGCAACCGGTGGTGCAGCCCCGGACGGTCCGGCTGCATCCTGAGCGCTGCTGCCGTTGCGTAGCCGGCTGAGATCGATGCTGCGCTGGACCGCCGGTGGAAGTTGGCTGACAGCGGGTGCGACGCGGGTGGAGAACTGGGTTGACAAGAGTGCTGATACGACAGCACCGAAGATCACCGCGCCCACGACACCGCCAATTTGTTGGAAAAACTGGACATTGGCCGTTGCACTACCAGCGTAGCGATGATCTAGGGCGTTTTGGGCGATCAAGCTCAGGAGTGGAACAACACAACCCAAACCGAAGCCCAGCAGCATGATGCGCCAGGTTACGCCCCAACGCGTCACATCAACCGGCATTAATGCCAGCAAGGTAAAGCCGACGATCGCCAAAGCTAGGCCGCACAACAGGATTGGTTTATAGCGGCCGGTGCGCTGCACGATCACCGAGCCCCCGACTGCTGCCACGACCACCGCTAGTGTTTGTGGGATCAGCGATGTCCCGGCAGCTGTGGCTGAGACACCGACGACGTTCACCAAAAACAATGGCAAGAATAAGATCGTCGGCAGGAACGCGAAGCCGTTGAGAAGCGCCAGCAGGATAACGACCGCGAAGCTGCGATTGCGGAATAATTGCAGGGCAATGATGGGTGCTACGGCGCGACGTTCAACCAACAACAACAACACTAGGGCAACTGTTGACACGACGAACAAACCAATGATCAATGGCGAACTCCACGGAAAGCGTGTCTTGTCGAGCGATAGGCCTAGGAGGAGCGGTACCACAGTAACCAGGAGTAGTCCACTGCCGAGCCAGTCGATCGGTTCGCGCTGCCCACTGTCGAGCTTCGGCATCTGCGATACAATCAAGGCCAGGGCCAGCACACCGAACGGAATATTGACATAAAACACCCAACGCCATGAAAAGGTGTCGGTTAAAAAGCCGCCGATGAAGGGACCGATGATGCTGGCAATCCCGAAGACAGCACCGATTAAGCCGGAAGGACGGGCGCGCTCGGCCGGCGGGTAGAGATCGGCGGGGATGGCGAAGGCCGTCGAGCCCAGGCCCGCCGCGCCGATGCCTTGAACGAAGCGAAAGATCACGAGTTGGAGCATGCTGCCTGACAAGCCGCACAGCACTGAGCCGAGCAAAAAGACCGAGATGCTCCAGACCACGATGATGCGGCGCCCGATGATATCCGAAAGCTTGCCATAAACCGGGACCAGGGCAGTACTGGCCAGCAAGTAGCCGGTCGAGACCCAGGCGAGCAGGTCGATGCCTTGGAATTGGCGGACGATAGCCGGTAATGCGGTCGCCACGATCGTTTGATCAAGGGCTTCAAGGAACAGTCCCAAAAGCACGCCGGCGAGGATAAATCCCTTGGTGCGGCTTGATAAGGTTGCGGCGTAGTCGATACGCTCCTGAGCTGGAACAGCTATGGTCGTCATGTGCTTCTGGTTTCCTATTCGTTAAGCCATGTATAAAGCAGGGCCACCGGCCTGCCATGACACATGAGCGGCATGACTGTCCCCTGCATTACCAGTGTACCAGTGTGGATGATTTAGGAGAGCAGATATGCTGCGATAGCAGCTTGGAGCGCAGAGTAGTCGTATACGACCGGCAACTGCGGGAAGGCCTGGCAGACGGCCTCGGGGGCACGAAAAAGAATACCACTATCGGCTGTGGTCAGCATCGCGGTATCGTTGTACGAATCGCCGATGGCAATGACGCGAAAGCCGAGACCCTGGAATGCTTCCACGACGCGCCGCTTGCTGTTGGGCTGTCGCAAGCGGTAGCCGATCACCCGATCCTGCCCATCGATCTCTAGTTGATGGCAGAGCAGGGTTGGATAGCCCAACTGCACCATCAGGGGCGCGGCGAATTCGTAGAAGGTATCCGAGACGATGGTGCAGGGCACTTGCTCACGGAGCCAGTCTAAGAAGGCAGGTGCACCGGGCAGCGGCTGTAGCGTCGCAATCACAGCCTGAATATCCGCAAGGCTAAGTTGGTTATCCCTAAGGATACGTAAGCGGCCCTGCATTAATTGATCATAGTCCGGGAGATCGCGCGTGGTTAGCCGCAAGGCGTCAATGCCGGTGCGCTCGGCAACCGCAATCCAAATTTCGGGGACGAGCACGCCTTCAAGATCGGTGGTAATAATGGTTGGTTGGAGCGGCATAGGTCGTTCCTTATAGTCGCCCCATCTTACCAGATGTTAAAGTTGGACATTTAGTTGGTTCAGGGGCACGCGGGCAGTGAGCGGCGTGGGTCGCTGCCCGTCACCCCACGTGCGCTAACGCTGCGGGCGGATCGCCAGGTTAGGCAGGTCCACGGTTTGCTCCATCTGGACTGCCTTGAGGCGCTGGGGATTCACGCCGAGCGCTTCGAGAATCGTTGGTGCAATTTGGGTGGTCTCGACCGGAGATTTGATGGTGCTGGGCGTTAAGCCAGGATTAGCAATCAGAATGGGGACATTAGTATCCTGCCGGCTGAAGCCGCCATGCTCGGCGGTCTTGGTGGCGGTCGGCTTGGTGTAGATGACGCCCTGATTGGGGATGACGATAATATCTGGGGTGCGCGAGTCGGTCTTGGGGTCATTGAAGCGCAAGGTCAGCGACGTACCGGCAAGAATATCCTGAATCTGAGCCTGTTGCTGGTTGGCGGCAAGTTTGGCGACGACGTTCGCCGTTTGGCTCGCGTCACGCAGCCAGATGATACTGACGGAGTCTTGCGTTACCTGAGCCGCGAGGTCAGGCTGCACACTATTAACGAGCGAGGGAATCAGCTTGCTGTCAACGATCTGACGACGCGCCGGATCGATGGGGGATTGGCCATGCTTGGCGGTTACGATGATCATGGTTGAGGCAAGCAGCCCGTTGCTGCGCAATTCGCTCACCATGCGACCGAGCGACGCGTCGGTATGATTGAAGGCATCAAGGAGGCCAGCACTCGGCGTGGCGAGGGCATCGACGTAGGCATTGCCGGCAAGCTTTTGCCCCACACTGACCGCTTGAAAGTTCATGCCGAAGAGGGCTGGGACAACGGATTGGGTGGTGCCGCTGTGGTCTTTGCCATCGATCTCATTAATGATGGCTTGGACTTTGAGATCATCATATGCTTCGGTCTTCGCGACGCTGTCGGTCGTTCCACCAGCCGCAATCTCGGGCGTATATAGATCACTAACGCCCTTGCCCGACGGTCCATTCACCAAGTCGTAGGCAGGGTGCTTGTCGGCCCAGGCGGTGTGCCGACCAAGGCCACGCAGCACTTCAAAGATCGTGTTCACGCGCAACAGGCTATGCGGATAAACCGGGGTGCAGCCCTTGGACGGGTCAAGCGCGAGCTTCGTCGGATCGATCCCACCGCCACCATCAAGCGCATCGGCGTTTTTGTCGATCGATTCATCATAGACCAGCTCTGTGCCAACCGTTTTGCAGTCGGAGCCGGGCGGGGAAAGCTGCCGATCATACGAGTCGTCATACCAGACGCCCGTTGAACGCGGCGAGCCGCCGGTAACGATGGAAAGCAGGCCGGGAAACGAATCCGAGGGACTAGCCGTCACCGCATTAGTATAGGTGACACCCATGCCGACCAGGCTGGCGAGCGTCGATTTCGGGTGTTCCTGCCCGTAGCGGGCGAGGTCGACAGCATGCATGCCATCAATACTTAACAATAACACGTGCCTGATGGGGCGGCTGACCGCTCGAGCTGCATCGACCGAGTTTGGCGCAGAACTCACGGCTGCGCTTGTACCACCTAGCATGACCACCGCGAGCATCGCCCGCGCAATAATCCGTCGAACCTGCATGGTTATCCCTCCAGTATTGCCCGGACTCTTGGCGGGCGAAACAAGTGTAGGGGAGGAATGTTAAGAAATTAGGAAGATGGGGTTAAGTGAAGGAGAATGGGAGAGGTTAGTACACTTGACCCTTCGGCAATACTTCTCAATCGTCCCGCGAGCGGCCATACCGCGCTCCTTAGAAGGATCTTGTTGAACTGGAGCACGAGAGCCATGCAACGGCGCAACATGATCTACAAGCGAGTTTTCTCGGCTATTGATCATCTCTGACCTTTGCGTGGCATGCTTGACAAATGATTATTACTATGATACGTTCTCAAGTCATGAGGCACTATATTTGTGCCCGCAGGAGCCCAACGCGTGTTGCGGCGCACTGGAACGCCTATTCATGGCAGACTGTGCGCCTTGTTGGATTCGTTTACAGTGTCACATAGTTAGTGCCGCTTGTAGAATGTGCCGAGTTCACTGTAGCACGTAAAGGACGCCATGCCGCCGACAGTAACATTGACAACTGGTGAACTCTTTGCTGGTGCAGGCGGCCTCGGACTTGGTTTTCTGCTAGCAGATCATCCTCAAATCCGATTCCAGCCACTCTTTGCTGTTGATACAGATGCTAGTGCCCTAAAAACATATAACAGGAATATGCGGTGGCTCGCAGAGCACGCTCCCCACATTCTGCCGCAGGTCCCAAAGACCCTTAAGCAAAATGTCGATCAACTGAATGCCCACGACGTCATGCGTTTGCTAAATCTGGAACCTGGTGTGCTAGACTTGCTCATCGGAGGGCCGCCCTGCCAAGGTTATTCAACGTCGAACCGCAAGTCGGGTGTCCAACGGCGCGTTGAACTCAATAACATGGTGACCGCCTTTCTCAACCAGATCGCAGCCTTTCAGCCCAAAATGTTCTTGATCGAGAATGTGCAGGGGGTACGCTGGACGCCGCCCACTGAGGCAATGCAGGTCGATACGTCGCAACTCAGCTTGTTCTCGGATTTGCAGGCAGCACCTTCGGATGTACGCGAGTTTTTAAGTCGAGCAGCGAAACAGTTAGGCTACCGCGTGTGGCATGACATTCTTGATGCGGCTGGCTTTCAGGTCCCGCAACACCGCTTGCGATTTTTCCTCTTTGGAATACAGGAAGATCTCGTACCTGAGGTAGAGGTAAGCTTGTCCCGTTACTTACAAGAGAGACGAGATATCACGCTGATTAGTGTGACAGAGGCGATCGGAGACCTTCCTCCAATCGAAAATGGGCAGTGTTGGGAAGGCCACCAATACGTTCCAAGTCAAGAACCCTATCTTATGTGGCTGCGCCAGTTTATGACGGACGACGTTTTGTTCGATCACGTCACGACCAAGCATTTACCAGAGGTCATTGAGCGGTATAAGCATATCCCAGAAGGCGGCAACTGGCAAAATATCCGGGAAATGCTTACGACATATAAGGATGTTGAACGTACGCATGGCAACATTTACCGGCGACTCGTCGGTAGTCGACCGGCACACACCGTAAGTCACTACCGAAAATCAATGACTATCCATCCTACCCAACACCGCGGATTGTCGTTCCGTGAAGCATGCCGCCTCCAATCTTTTCCCGACTGGTTTCGCTTCGAGGGCTACAGCGACGACCGTCAGCAGCAACTCGCGAATGCTGTGCCACCTCGCCTTGCTGCGGCCGTTGCTTGGTCTATTGCGGCATTTTGGCATGATCATTGTGATTTGCCAGAGTTCCAACTACAACCTCTATGCACCGATCAACCAACACTATTTGGGCTTCTGGAAGCAGAGCCGAGCAGTCTGGAGGTGGCAGGTACAAGTGATGAAGAAATGGTGGCGAAAACCGCTGTACGAAGGGTTGGTCGTCGGCCAGGTACATTTCTGAGAGTTGAGCGCCGACCGGCACCTAAAGGAACGTATCTTGTACTCCGCCTTGGACGCGGCATTTGGAATGCGCTCAATCAGCCTCGTTGGCTGCGTATTGAGTATGCTGACAATGTGCTGACGCTGTTGCCGGCCGAACGGCATAACGGATTGATGGTTACTGTTAGCAGTACGCGGTCCCCCTATATTTGGGTCGGGCGGACAGCGAGTATGTTCGCATCATTCGCAGATGGGCGTTACTCAACAGAACTGACAGATGGACGCATTATCGTGGGTCCACTACTGTAGGTTCCATTGGGGACCGCACTGTGGTGGCTTATGCGGTAGAAGCAGCAATACGTCACGTAACATCACCACTTCCAAGCTCTTGCTGTAAGAGTTCAACTGCTTCCAGTAACATGACTGTTATTCCGTCGAGGCAATTAGTGCCTGTGCAGTTTGTGCAAACACCGTATCGAGTGTTTGGTCGAGGGTGATTCTGTCTAGAGCAGTGAACGACAACATCGCCAAGAGCCGTTGCAGACGCTTGATGGCTTCACGCAACAACGTCCGACGGGACAGTGCTTCATGTTGTTGTGCTGCGCGTAGGAATGCGGTGCAAAACGCAGTGGCCAAATTGGAACTGGCCGCAATACCGGTGCGCTCAGTCACTTGCACTAAATCATCTTCCGTCAATAAATTGAATAGTTGATAAGGGTGTTCTAAGTGTGGCTGCTGTAATAAATAGGTGCGCCACCAGAGGCGACCAAAGGTGTTGCGACGCAAACCTCGATCGCTACCAATGAAACGCTCAATCGTGGTGCTAGTGCCCATAAAGCGCCAACGCACGATGTTGGGAACTAGCACACAGGTCATAAACGCCCACATCTCAAGGTGGGATGCTTCGGACGGATGAAGATACATATGTTCCAACAAAGTGATACCACAGGCCGTGTCAAAGGCACGTCCCTTGTCTGCAGAAAGCGGGCTTGGATACCCATGGTGGTTTGCACACGTTCGCACCAAATGCTGTAGCGTAAGCATATCTTGATTCGAAGCTCTATTCCCACCGGTGGGAGCGAACTGAGCGTCAGCATGTAAGCAGTCACTTGCAGCTAGGAGTTCTTCTAAAGGACGGGCAGCATATGATATGGCAAGGTCGGCTGCGAGTGGTAATGGCAGGCGGGGATAGAGGCGGTACATTAGATGTCCCAAAACGCTTGTAAAGTCGCCTGGAGTTTAGGTTCAAAAAGGCTAGAATGCGCAGCCTCATAGCCGAGTTGCGTCAAAGATGTGCCTGGAAAATACAGCTGCGTCATCGCATAAATGGCTGCCCCAACCGATCCTTCGGCAAATACCTGCGGTCTGTGCAAGAACTCGTCATGATTGAGGGCACCAAGCAGTAGCGTACGGGCAACATCCAAGCGAATCGCCTCACGAATACCGACATCTTCTAATTGCAGTTGCGAGACTGCCCGCATTACCCGCGTATGACGTGCATTGATGTACAGGCACATGTGCCCTAGAACAGTCTGGTGCAGGTCCTCTTCATCCCAGTAAAGGACCCAGGCAGCTCGGTCAGGATAGTAGGTGGAAGCAAAGTCAATAACCTCTACAGGGAAACGAGAACCTTTGCCCTCAAGCTGAAGGGTTTGGGTTTGTGCAACAACGATGCTTCCAGGTAGTTTGGGTGCCAAAGGGTGTGCCGACTTACCAGGACTGAGCAAAACAAGTTGTGTCGTCAGCTGTACCTCGTGTGAAACCAAGGTCCCATCGATACGTACTGAGGCGTAAAATTGGTCGTTGATGTTCTGTGAATCAAGGTCTATGAGGTCCCCATGATCACGTAAGCCTGTACCCGGGGAAGTCCAAATGGCGGCAAGACGTAGACGGGCATCTGGTCCGAGATGGCAATCGGCTAATACCCCAGCATAGTCGACTCTCACTGGTACGCTTGCATGAATAACCACGGCCGGGTCCCAATCCGGCAAAAATGCTGGCAGTTGGTGCATGTCGTCGCCGTTCATGATGTTCCATGCACCAATCTTGACATGTTCAGACGTGGGTGTGGCATAAGGCCGTCGTCGAATGATGCTCATGCTTGTATTCCAGCCGTTGCCCTTAGTTCAACCGCCAGAACCATATCGCCAGGAACACTGATGTGTACCTGCCAATTGCCGTTGCTGTGTGCTGGCACATTGATGCTCGGCATGCCGGGGTAGGTAGTGCCTTCTGGTGCAATCCACTGGAGTACGTAAGCACGACTGCCTCCAATAGGGGGCTCAGTTTCCCATTGGTTGCCATCTAACACTGCTGCAATCTCTATATGCACCTGCGTGTCAATCGTGCCTGAGCCGGGTGTCACTATGAATGTGATGCGTAAGGCTGGAGCACCATCGATAAGAATGAGTTCTCCCTCAGAGAGCATCCGCACATGAGCGCGCCCTACTAACGGAAGGCGATTGGTGCTCAATGGCGTATCAAATGCAGGAGGTTGAGTATTTGGCAACGGAGTGTATTGTGGAGTTGCTCCCGGTTCTGCTAACCATGCAGTATCGGAAGGCAGGAGGGCAAGGGACGATTCCCCCCCTGCCAATTGCGCATCTGTACTTATTGGTGGATCGTTAAGTTTAGTATTGATCTGCCCTTGACTGATGCTTGAGACGTCTGAACGTGCCGTAGGACCAGGAATAAGCGGCAGCAACGAGTCGCCTAATCTGTTGGCGAAAGCACCAAGCGGGATGATATCAGTAGGCTTGCCAATAACAGTTGCCGGCTGCGCGAACCGCGTCATCTCCTGCTCAATGTTGCGTAACGCCACATTTACGTACGTCCGTTGTGAGCGTTCCGTCAAGGCTTGTGGTATCCATGTATCATGTGTAGGTGGTTCCGCCCCAGCAAAGATTGCGTCCACTTCGGGAGCAGTAACGAACACACCGCTGTATCCTAGCTGCTCGTTCGGCAAGGCCGGCCCGGCTACATACTTGACGACTAGCTCTGGTTGTCGCATTACCGCTGTATGATGAGTGAGGCTCTGGAACAGCAGCTCGTCACTGCCGGTATCAAACGGTTGCTCGGTACTCGTTGGAAACAACTGCAGTGTGAGCTTGCCTAGATACTTCGTGGGCCTCTGGGACTCGATAGAAACAATCGTATGTCGAAAAGGGCTTGTTCGGCCTGTCTGCCCCTTGAGGTGTGACATCGCTTGCATAAACCCCTGCAATGGTGGAAATGTCCGGGGATCAGGGAGGAGTATCGGTTCGCCCTGGCAGGCCACCACAAACTGCATCGGCGGCGCCTTAGTATCATAGGAGAGCATTTTGGGCCAGCAATACCACAGTAGACACTCAGCAATGTACTGACATGCTTGGTGTAAGGTACGCGTGGCTTGGTCGGCCTGGGCGGGGCTCAATAAGTCATGCCGTATCACCTCGGTGAGCAGGGGCTGAACCACCATGATCGTAGTACCACACTCGTCGTTCCTAAAGCCCGGCAGACCGATCTGGGAAGCCAGAGTATCAGCATCTCCGTTGAGGAGTGGCTCAGCCAACATATTACTCTGGCGGCCCCACCAATGGCGTCCAGTAAAGCGGATATTGCTTGCGGTGTATGAGTTACCGAGAGCGACCGCAATAAAGCGACTTTCTAGGCCCAAACTGCTACGACAGCGTGTGTAGACGCATAGTGTACGCACTTGACTAGTGCGGTAAAAGGCCGTCTTGCCATACCCATACGTGCCGCCCGCGAATTGGCGGTCATGTACCTGCCCCACATCACGCAAGAAATCAACAAAGTCGCGCGGTTCGCCATCGGGGGTTGCTATGTCAGCACGGGTCGGACCTGTCAAGCCTGTCGTACCACGGTCTGAAATTGTGAGTACCTGCACCTCCTGAGACGATTGGAGACATGCTGCAAGGGATAAGGTCGCAGCTGGCGGACAATCCGCAAACACGCAGGAAGTGAGAACCGCACGTTGTCCCGGCGAAAGGGTCGAGCCATTTATGCTGAAGCGTACAGAGCCAGCTGCTGCATGCCGTGCATCCCAGCTGTTTTGTACGGCTTCACGGACGAGCACGGCAAGCGTATCGAGACGCGGTCGACCAAGTTGATTGAGAATACCGGCAGAGGCAATATTCCCGGTTGGGTTCACGCGCTCAGCGTCATGGTACAGCTTCATATGCTACTAGTCTGAACAAATTGCTGGAAGAGTGTTGCCACTGCTTCGGCTGACAACGGATAGGGTGGTGCACTACTGATATCGATTTGATACGTCAGGGACAGAACACCGTTGGGCAAGCTGTTCCCAATGAAGCTTGCCTTGGTTATATGGGGAAACGCATCATCAACGTGATAGACGTGATGTTCCCGGACGGCGAAGCGAATGTCTTGTAGCTGTGCCAGAACAACTGGTGTCAATCCAACATGCGCTAACCGCATAAATAGTGCGTAGCGCTCACATCCAAGTGTGACGAGTGCATCAACGAGTTCCCCAACGGACTCACCACCTGCTGGCATCTCCTCCATGCGGAGTGCAGCCAAGTACAGCGCACCGGTCGGGGGTGGGTCAAGCTGGTCGTGCCCATGAATTGTCACCGTCCGCCCGTGGCGCTGAAGCGACGACTTCACTTCGATGCCAAGCGTGCCAGTAAACAGGTCGTAACGGCCACCCTGCGGCCCCATCCACGTCTGCACAGCACTGGGGCTATAGCGTGTCAGCTCTCGGAGTATCCACAATTCTCCGAAGACTCCGAGCAGGAGAGTTTTGTCGGGCAGTTTCGTGCTATCTCGGCCCAGCAATTCACGCCATTGATTGAGGACGCGCCGACAGATTACAGCTGGATGGGTGGTGCTCGTTGCAAGTGCCTGTACAATCTCAAAGATCACGAGATCGAAGAGATCATTGAGGTGTGGCTTGTGGCACACGACGTCTACATAATCGTGTTGCGCCGTGCCATCGCCCCAACGGTTAATACGAAGGTGAATTCCAGCGCTCTGGGTGTCCTCCTCCGCTAAACCGCGCAGATTGATCGGAATAAGCAGATGCCGATGCTGGTCCGCATCAATCACGAGGAGTGGATGCCCCGCTGGGGTCGTGATGGCGTGCAGTTCCTGAGCAGCGATATGCCCTTCTCTTTGCTGTGGTTGCTCCACAAGGCTCCAGATGCGCTGAATGACATTGAGCGCAATCATAGTGCTTCGTCCTCGTCAGCCTCATCCCACTCAACGTCGGTGCCAATAAGTTTCGCTGGGTCAACCGTTACGTAATCTTGTTCACCACGCGATGGACCAGCGGGTTCGGGAAACACAAAACCCAAGCCAATCACGTCGGCAACAGCGTCGAGCGGCCTCCGTGTAGCGATCGATGCCTTCTGGGTCGGCTTAGAGTCGTGGGCGATGGGATAAATGACTAAAAGCCCGATGTCAGGCATATCCTGAGCACGGAGGTTAATCAGATCAGGTGTTTGCTTCCCCCGCAACTCCTTGTCGGAGCGGCGCAGGTCCAAAGCAACATCACCCTTCGACATCAAACTGCCAATGTGGGCATAATCACTAGGTTCCTTGCGCCGGGCACGCTCGACGAGTGGAACTGTAATGCCGCCTAATTTGATCGTGCCAAGCTTCTTTTCGCGTTGTAAGCTGCGAATGACTATGTTCCAGTCGTACAGTTTGCCATGCACTTGTTGCGCACGGATATATGCTCGTAGAGGTCCTGATTGTAAGGGCGTCATGTTCGGATGGAATTGATACTCGCCAATAAACTTAATTACCTCCTTGGCCGGCACTTTATAGAAGACCGTGTGTCCATTCTTCTCTTCCGGCACCAACCCCATTGCCAGGAGCGCCTCAATGAAGCGCTCCGTCGCCCCAATATTAGTTTGCAGCCACTTGCTATTCTTGTGCTCAAACATTGTCGTTTGATGGTGTTTGCCACCAAACGATACATGGGCAGCCACTGCGTGTTGCATCTTGAGGGCAGCTGTGACGCTGAGAGCAGGATGAGTACGGATACGAACACCAAACTCAGCTGGAGTCATGCGCTGCTGGGCATAGCGTGCGATGTCCTGCCGAATCTCTGCTTCGATAGTTGCTAGGTCCCGGAATTGGCCTTCGAGCTCTGACGTCATCCACATGCGTGGCAGGTCGCCATAGTCCCGTCGATATCCGAACCAGCGTCCCATCTGTAACAAGGTGTCGTATGCTCCAGCTGCTCGAACGAAGAAGCTTACTAGAAGGCCTTCGAGTGTGAGGCCACGTGAGAGCGTGTTGCCGCCAACGGCGATCTGAATCTTAGGCGGCTGATCAAAAGAGAGTCGCGCACGACTCTGCGAATTGTCTGTTACCTCGATTGTTTGTTCAACGACTGTGTCCAAGTATGGAAGGAGAGCAGTGAAAGGGATAGGTTGCTGCCCGAATACAGTGGGGTCGACCTTTTCTTGCTCGTCATCCCACTGGATTTGCCACGTCTGTAATAGCGCTACGCGTTGTGATCCATGTAATTCAGCCAGTATACGTTGTCGATACATACGAATTTGGTCAGTCGTATTAACATGCACAGGTACGCTTTGCGTTGTATGGACCAGCATTGTGGCGTGCTGGTCACTTTGCCCACGAGCAAAACGACCGGCGGTTGCCATCCAGAAGTAGTGTAAGGCATCTTGCAGACTCGGGGTGACCATGGGGATGAAGGCTGGATCTTTGCCTACGGGCCGCAACAATGGCACCTCCTCTGTCGGTACGTCACGGAGCATATCGATGCCAAAGAATTCCTCGTCGGTAGTCTCGTCAACTAAACGCTCCCGTCCAAAGATTTGCTCGGTAGCGAAATGATCGGCAGGCTTTGGTAAGGCGACGATAAAATCGCGTGGGTACAGGTCGCCGGGGCGAGGATCGATCAGAACATTGGCAAACGGCGTCGCCGTGTAGCCGATGTAAGCTGCCTTAGGCAGTAACGCGAGCAGCTTGATAAGATGTTTATTGATAGCCGTGCGGCCGGTCGTTTCCGGCGTAGCATTCGCTTGGTAGCGAGCAGTATTCACGCTCGCTTCATCCGCCTCGTCATCAATAATCAAGAATGGACAGCGGTCACGTAAGTTCGGTGACGCTCCACCGAGCCACTTAATGAGTTTCTGGAGGACCTTCGTATTCTTTTTCACTACGAATAGTACACGGTGGTCCTTCTCAGTTGCTGATAGGTAAAAGTCGACGTTGCCTGTCAGGTCGAAATCAGAGTCGTTGGGTGGTCCATGCCAACGGTCGCGGTTAAGCTGGACTAGTTCTCGGTCAAGGCGCTGTTGTGTTTGGCTGCGGAGATTTGTTTTGGTGCCGGAAAGTACAATAAAGAATCGGTACCCCGCGTCCGCTGCTTTTGCAATAACAGCGGTGAAATTAGCCGTCTTGCCGCTCTGTACATACCCAACCACAAGCCCACGCGTCTGAATATTTGCTGCCCATGGTGAATCAAGCCAGGAAACGATCTTGTCAGAGGCATCATCGATGGAGCCGATGGCCTCTAAAGTCCACCGCTTCTTGTCGAGGAGATGCTCCTTAAGCTTCGGCCAGAAGCGAGCACCAGTAATTTTATCCGCGCCAGGGTACCAGTTGGTTTCTTCGTTGCGATTCCCAACCAACATTGGTGGCGGGGTTAGCCACTTTCGTCGCCCGGTAAACCGGCGAAACTCGTTGTATGCCTGCTGTACCGCTGCTTCTGCGACCCCCATAGCCAGCAGATTTTTCCGGACATCATCGGGCAACTGCCGTGAGTCAATAAACATTTGAAGAATTGGATTATTTTCTTCGATCACAGAAACCTCTTAGCTGAGTTGGATGGCCTGCAACTTCAGGGAACGTGTCTTGTGCCTCGTGCACGGTTACGATATGAACCAATTAGGCACAATAAATATATGTTGGGTGGTGAAGCTAAAGTCTAATCAATGATATACGGCATAGCCCCAAAATTTAGGATGATGGCACAAAAACTACGGTAAATTAAAGGTCTACCAGTCCAGGTTCTTAACATCCACCGACTGAGTCTAAATGAACTTCTTGCGCGGCGGCACGAGATTGCCGATCAGCATAGCCTACGATCACGATTGTGATCGCCAGGTAGCTATATTCGCTACATCTTGCTCATAGTCTTCGACGTTATATTGGCGCGGAATACCACGTTCTCCGAGGAGCATGTGGAAGTCAAACTTTTCCATGTCAGCCAAGCGACGAGCATGAGAGAAGGACAACATGTCTTCGCGGTAGAGTTGGAGAGCTAACTCACGCTTGAGCACATTGTCCCACTGTTGACGGGGAATTTTTGCGTGCCGCAACACATCTTCTGGCAGTTCGAGTTTATGTAAGCCCATATGCTCATGCCTTTCGATTAATACTAATTAAGGAGACGATGCTCTGAGCTTCGCTCATAGTATAGGGAGAGAAAGCCTACCGCTTAGACTCGCCTTTTGACCCCGCAACAAGACCGTCGTGGGGAGCAAGAATTGCAGCCATCACACTATTCTTTGCCACAACGCTTTTCGCCTCTACGATCGTAATTCTGCGAGTAGACCGAGGCGTCTTTTGTGTCGGTGTCGCTTCTGTCTGTTTCTTAGGCTTAATTGTTGCCATCGCCCATCCCCACATTACTTAGGGATATCATAATATGTCATTGATAACCTGTGTGCCGGTTATAGTAAGCTGAAAGCAGGAATCCAGTTTACACGATACGTGCAAACTGGATTCCTGCTGCCCACCGTCGCTCTTGGCCTACACGTAGACGTTCTCGACCTCTAGTGAGTGGGTCTGGATGAACTTCTTGCGCGGCGGCACGAGATTACCCATGAGCATGGTGAAGGTTTCGGCGGCGAGTTGGGCGTCTTTCATGCCTGCAAATGCAAAAGGAATAGCGCGGAATAGCGCGGAATAGCGCGGAATAGCGCGGAGCACTTCTGGGCAGGCTACTGCTTTATTCCCTTGAGGAACCACCGTGCCCCACGACCTCGTCCTATCGACTCAACCATACCTAGATGCCGCAAGAGGCCGAGATTTTCTTGGATCGTCCGATCTGCTGCCGTCGCTTGCAGTACTGCACGGATGTCAGCCAACGTCGCTAGGCGAGTACTTGCTAGAATCTCAAGTAATTCACGTTGTAATGAGCTCAGATCATGATTAATTCGCATAGGCGCAACATATGTCGTTGGTCGAAAGCGAACCAGCATTTCACCGCTGCTGACTTCAAACTCGGGACGTGCCAAACCGGCCTGTTCAGTCAGTTCGATTATTTTGAGCGTACCACGGCCCCAGCTTTCGATAATCCCACGGCGATGAAATACATGAGCAACAAGCGGATTCCAGGGACGTGATTGATGGGGCTGTCCCAAATCCTCGGGTGTCAGACCAAATGGGAGCGTGCCGGTGCTTGAGATTTCAAGGCGATCATCATAAATACCAATACTAATCGCCCCACCACCAACACTATAGTCTCGGTGACATAGGGCATTGGCAAGTGCTTCGCGAAGAGCGGCGGGTGGATAAAGCGGATCATCAACACGTTCAAACAAGTTAGGGACGATTCGACCGGCTATTGGCAGGTGCTCTCGAAAAAAGCGCTGGGCGCGCACTAATAAATCGAAGGCGTGACCTACCTCCACACGATTGTCAATAAACTCCGTTTTATCACGACCCCGAAATCGTGCCATACGAAGAATACATTGAGGATAGTTCGGTAGTAATCGCTCCGATTTGCCGAATAGTACAACTGCTGCATTGAGTAGGTGTTCCTCATGAATTAGATTCAATCCAAGCAGTAACTCCCGAGGATCACGCGTAGCGGGATCTTCTAGTCGTCCTCGACGAATAGCTTCCTCGATAGTCCGGACAAGCTCGACGTGATCTAAATCGTCAATAGCAATGTTAGGTGCCGGTTGATTTTCCCAGCGCTGTGATGCATGCATGCGCTCTAGAAGTAAGCGTTCATAACGTTCTCGTGGCATTGGACGAGTCGTTGTGCCAATACGCATGTAAGGACGTCCTTGATATGTGTATGGGCCACCGCCCCCTGGAACGCGCAACCCAATGACCGAGCGTCCGTTTTCAAGTACGACCAGTTCTATATCGGGAAATGCTGGTGGCTCGATGAGGGACATCTCATGAGATATATCATCGAGTGTGCCTGCTGCAACTTGCTGTCCCAGGATCATGCCATCATCAGCTACCCCAAATAGCACAAATCCGCCCAAACCGTTGAGCATTGCGCACACTGTTTTAGTAGCATCGGAGCGTTGCCCGGTTGACTTTTTGAGCTCTAAATGATCAGACTCACCCTGGGCAACGAGACTTGTTAGTGCTTGCAAATTCATACGAGATCCTCAGAAGCTGAACGTGTCAAACCGCAATCTTACACATAGCAAACTAGCCTACAATATCGTAGGCCAGTTTGCTATCTTCTCGTTACGAATTATAACCGTGAGCTAAAACACCCTTGGCCTACACGTCGAGGTTCTTGACCTCCAGCGAGTGAGTCTGGATAAACTTCTTGCGCGGTGGCACGAGGTCGCCCATCAGCATGGTGAAGGTTTCGTCGGCGAGTTGAGCGTCTTCCATGGTGACCTGGAGGATGATGCGGTTGGTGGGGTTCATGGTCGTTTCCCACAACTGCTCCGGGTTCATCTCACCAAGGCCTTTGTAGCGCTGGACGCTGACCTTCTTTTGGTCTTCGGGGGTCAGCTTATTCACGTACTCTTCGCGCTGCTCCTCGGAGAAGAAGTATTTGGCCTCTTTGCCGTGTTTGACTAAGAAGAGCGGCGGCTGCGCGATGTACAGGTGGCCGTTGGTGATCATCTCACGCATGTAGCGGAAGAAGAAGGTCAGCAACAGCGTACGGATGTGCGCGCCGTCGACGTCGGCATCGGACATGATGAGCAGGCGATGGTAGCGCAGCTTGGTCGCATCGAAGGTGTCGCCAACGCCCGCACCGAGGGCCGTGATGATGGCACGGACTTCGTTGTTGCCCAAGAGGCGGTCCAGGCGGGCGCGCTCGACGTTCAGGATCTTGCCACGCAGCGGGAGGATCGCCTGGAAGCGGCGGTCACGGCCCTGTTTTGCTGAGCCGCCGGCCGAATCGCCCTCGACCACGTAAATCTCACACCGGGCCGGGTTGCTGTCGGAGCAATCGGCCAGTTTGCCGGGGAGCGAGAAGCCTTCCAATGCCCCTTTGCGAACCGTTTCGCGGGCTGCCATGGCCGCTTTGCGGGCGCGGGCAGCGAAGAGCGTCTTTTCAACAATGCGCTTGCCCTCGGCCGGGTTTTCTTCAAGGTAGGCCGCGAAGGCGTCGCCAACGGTGGCTTCGACGGCGGTTTTGGCCTCGGGGTTGACTAGCTTTTCTTTGGTCTGGGAGGAGAATTGCGGGTCGGTGAGTTTGACGCTAACAACGGCGGTTAAACCTTCGCGCACGTCATCGCCCGACAAGTTCTCTTCTTTTTCCTTTAGGATGGACTTGGCCCGGGCATAGTTGTTGATCACACGGGTAATGGCCGTGCGGAAGCCGGTCAGGTGCGCGCCGCCGTCGGCGTTGTTGATGTTGTTGGCGAAGGCATAGATCGAGTCACGGTCATACGAGTCGGTGTACTGCATCGCCACTTCGACGTTAACGTTTTCGACGGTGCGCTCGGCGTAGAAGGGCGGCTTCTGAAGCAGCGTCTTATCGCGGTTCAGATGGCGCACAAAGGCCACGATGCCGCCCTCGAAATAAAAGGAGGTCTCGACATCGCTGCGGTCGTCGATGAAACGAATGCGCAAGCCTTTGGTCAAGTAGGCCATCTCGCGGAAGCGCTGAGCCAGTTGCTTGTAGTTGTAGTCGATCTCGTGGAAGACATTGACATTGGGCAACCAGTGGACCGTAGTACCGGTCTTGGTGGCTTTGCCAACAACTTTGACGGGACCCTGAGGAATACCTTCGCGATACTCCTGGCGGTACAGTTTGCCATCGCGCTGGACTTCGACATACATCCAGTCCGACAAGGCATTCACCACCGACAAACCAACGCCGTGTAGTCCAGCCGAGACTTTATAGCCGCCTTCACCGAACTTGCCGCCGCCGTGCAAGATCGTCGCAGCGATCTCAATGCCGGACATTTGCTGCTTCTGGTTGATGCCGGGAGGAATACCACGGCCGTTGTCGAAGACCGAGACCGAGCTATCGGCATGGATATGCACGTCGATTGTATCGGCATAGCCCGCCAGCGCTTCGTCAACCGAATTGTCGACGATCTCGCGGACCATATTGTGAAGACCATTAATATCGGTAGGACCGATGTACATCCCGGGTCGTTTCTTGACGGCATCCAGGCCTTCAAGCACGGTCATCTGATCGGCACCATATTCGTGGGTAGTCGTTGTGTTGGTCATTACTCTTCCTTATGCATTAACTCTTGTTTGGCCCGACAGAATAGACACGAGCGGAACCAGCCGTACGATCACTCGATTGCATGCGGTCGCGATAGAAAACGAGATGCGCGGCACTCATGCCTGCACTGATATAGGCGCTGCCGATCATGGCGATCACCAGTCCAATCAGACCCAAATGTGCCAGCCCTTGCCAGATAACGGCCATGCCACTCATGATGACGTAGCTAAGCAGAAACAAGCCGATCGCGCTCCAGAACCAGCGGCGCACAACCAGCACACTCCCGAGGAGCGCGCGCGGCGCGCTGGCATTGCTCATCACAACGGCGGCGAAGGCAAAGCGGGCCGTAAACCACATCCACAGCACCCCGGCTACGCCAAAGAACATGACGGTGTAGCCCAGCACGGTGCTGAAGAGAGTCAGTAGACCACCAAGCAGCAGAAAGGGGATTAAGATAGCGAGCGCCACACCACACCAGACGAGCGTCACGCCCAGCATCTTAATGAAGACTTTAACACCCCGCCACAGCCCTTGCTGCCGCCCTTGCTGCCGAATGGCATCACCAAGCAACAGGAGGTAGATCGAACTGATTGCCAGCCCGGCGATGTTTACCAGCAGGAGCGTCCCTAGCAGAAGACCCAGGCTGCCGATGTGCCAGGTGCCCTGGCCCAGCGGCGAAGGTGGCGTCACGACGGTGCCGATCAACGAGCCTAATAAATTAAGCGCGTTGCCACGGATGCGCAGATCAAAAGGAATCCCAAGCTCACGCCACTGACTCACGTAGCCTTGCAACGAGGCGTTCAGATCAACATTATTCAGCTGGTGGGCAACGTTATCGACCAGGGGTTGTGGCGAAATGCGCGGTGCAGTCCACAAAAAAAGGTCAACCAGCAGTGGGACCACGATCAGCCACCAATGGCGATTCAGGGCCTGGAAGCCTGTGTTGATGGTCGAAATGATCGAAGGGGGTCGATCGGTTTTTACGGCATTATGATGCATCATTTGGTTCGTATTATACCACAGAATGAACTCAGATGCGGTTCAGATACAAACACTTGTGCTTCTTATTGTGGAGCTGACACGAGCGCAATTATAGGCCGGTGGACCCCTCTTAATGAGGGACCATGTTATAATTCTCTTGACGTTCCGGGAGGGACATTATGCTCTCGTATGAAACCATCTCTGATGCGCTACTGGATAGTGCCGAAGAAGTGGGGTTGAATGTATGGCAGTCGGATGAGCAACTCGATCCGCACACGCTGCTACGCACGTTTACCCTTACTTGTTTGCCACCAGGCCAGACGGCGCCACGCCCCAGCTCCTTGCAAGCGACGATGAGCTTTCGTTGGGATGCGGCGATGACTGCAATCTCAACGATCGGCACCGAAGCGATTTGCAAGCTGTACCACGGCGAAAACGTGGGGTGTGCACATGATCTGACCGGGTGTGCATACGAAGCGGCCTTGGCGTTGGAGGTCGCATATGCTTTGCCGCTGACCTTACAACTCAAGGACGAACCGGAACTGCTGGCGCGGGTAACGCGTAGCATTCAAGAACTCCATCGTGGCATGGTCGATCATAAGAACCTGGTCAAAGTGGACGCCGATGTCCAGGTCGTTAACGGCGAAATGCAGGTGCGGCGGCTCAAGGCCCGCCAGGTCTGGACGATTGGCGATGCACTACATGATCTGGATGGCCTGGAGGATGTGCTCGAAGAGGCCTGTACAGAAGCCCGCGACTTGTTACATGCGCTGACTCAGCGCTTTACCGGCAACGCCAAGCTGGTTGAAGGCAGCGACGAGTCACCGCTGCCAATGGTGCTCGAATCCGATGAGGATCGCATTTATCTACGGCCACCAACCGCCTAAACACAAGCTCCATTAGCCCGGCACGTACCCCTCTCCGGCATTCCAGGAGAGGGGCTTTTGTTTGTAGCCGAATTTGGCGGGGCATGGTACAAATGAATGATGGTAGTTTTCTCTCGCGATGTGCTGGATACGTTGCTTGTGCCGGGAATTTCGGAGCGCTGGGCTGCGGTCCAGGAACAGCTCCAACCGATCCTGGCCGAGGTGGTTGAAGGGTTGGACGAGGCCGGACGATCAGCACAGCCGCGCATCTGGCCGATGTATGAGAGCTCGTGGAAAACTGCGCGCTCGTTCAATCGTGGGCGGGGCGGGCGTGAGCCGATTAATGAATATCACTTCGCCGTTGACCGGCCGCCCCGCGGGGCGGGTGTGTATGTTGGCGCGAGTGGGGACGAGCGGGCCGTGTTGGTGGGGCTGACGGTCTCGGGTAAGCGCAAGGCGGAGTTGCAACGGGTCTGGGAAGCGGGACGTGCGGTCTGGCAGCCGCTGATCGAGGGTTTAACCGAGGTACGGTTCGCGGGCGTGGAGCGCGACGGTCAGACGGATGGCCAGCTGTGGATCGAGCGTTATGTCGCCAGCAAAAGCGCCCAGTATCTGTGGGCCGGGTACCGCTATAGCTGGGATGACCCACAGGTGTACGCGCTGGCGTTTCGGGATACCTTAATCGCAGATGTGCTGCGGCTGCTGCCGCTGGTCGAAGCGGTGATGGAAGAGGCTGAAGCACGTGCCTGGACCCGGGAATTGCGTGAGCAGCCGGGTGGATATAATATCCCAGCGGCATTACCGGCAGCGGAAGAGGTGGTGCGGCGGATCGCTGCCAGTGGCTTTGCATATCCTGAGGCAGTGGTGCGCTCGTACCATGTGGCGCTCCAAACCAAGCCGCTCGTGATCTTGCCCGGCATCTCAGGCACCGGAAAAACGCGACTTACACGGCTGTATGCCGACGCGGTGCATAACGTCGCGTCCAACGGCGACAACCCGTATTATTTGCTGGTGGCAGTACAGCCCGATTGGCATAACGCTAAGGATTTGCTCGGCTACTATAACGCGCTGACTGGCACATTTCATCCCACTGCCTTTTTGCGCTTTTTGCACCGGGCGGCTGGTGATCCCGAACAGCAATATTATGTGGGGCTGGATGAGATGAATCTGGCGCGACCGGAGTATTATCTCGCACCGTTGCTGTCGGCCCTGGAAACGACCGAGCATCTGATCGACTTGAATACGCCAGGCCCCAGTGTGCAGACGGTGGACGGCGAGACCTTGACGAATCCCTTCCGGTTGCCGTTGAATGTGGCTATTACCGGCACGGTCAATGTCGATGAATCAACCTTTGGACTGTCGGATAAGTTGCTGGACCGCGCGAATGTGATCGAGTTGACGGAAGTCGACCTGGATGCCTTCCGGCGCACGTACCAGGGCCCGGTCGATCCATTGGCTTGGGCGATGATTGCGGAGATTCATGCCCTGTTAACAGGGGTCAGTCAGCCCTTTGGCTATCGCACCATCACCGAGATGCTGCGCTATGTCGCCAATGCCCGAACGATTTTACGGCCAGAACAGGCACTTGATCTGCAGATTAAGCAAAAGATTTTGCCGAAGGTCCGTGGTGAAGATAGCCCACGGCTACGGCAAGCTTTAACGGCGCTCCGGCAGTTACTGGTCGGATCTGGAGGGGATCAGCCGCGCTTTCCCGAAGCGACGGCGAAGGTCACGCGCATGCTGGAACGGCTGCAATCGGAGGGTTTCACCGACTTTTATGGTAGCTAACCTGCAGCGTTATTCGACAGCGCAGGGCTTTCCAGGTATGCTGAGTACCTATGGAGCTTGAACCTCAGCTATGGCCCGCGACGGCTAGGCTTGCTGCCGATGGTAGCCTGCAGGTGGGCGGCTGCAGTATTCCCGACCTAGCTCACAATTATCGTACGCCGCTGTACGTACTCGATCTCCTCACGCTTCAACGAACTGCACGCCGTTATCGTACGGCCTTTGCCGAGCACTACCCGGCCACGACCTCGATCCATTATGCCAGCAAGGCACTGCTTAACACGGCAGTAGCACAACTGATGGCCGATGCCGGGCTGGGGCTGGATTGTGTCTCGCTGGGCGAAGTGGAGATCGCACTGCGGGCGGGTCTCGATCCGCAGGAGCTGCATTTGCATGGCAATGCTAAACCAGCGCATGAACTGCAACAAGCACTGATGCACGGCGTGGGACGGATCGTCGTCGATAGCTTGGATGAGCTACGGTTGCTGCGTGAGTTAACGCGCGAGCGCGCCACCCCCTATCCCATCTGGCTACGGCTCAATCCGGGGATCGACGTTCACACCCACGCGCATATTCAGACCGGTCAGCTTGATTCCAAGTTCGGTCTCCCAATCATTAACGGCATGGCACGAGCGGCGCTCGATCTGCTACGGAACGTACCGGAACTCAAGCTGGTCGGTATCCATGCCCACCTGGGATCACAGATTACGGAGCTTGATGTCCTGCAACTGGGCGTTGAACGGCTCCTTGCCTTCGCGGCACAGGTCCGAGACGACTTTGGCTGGACCATTGAGGATCTGAGCCCTGGTGGTGGGCTGGCAGTTGCCTACCAGGCAGGTGATCCGACGGTGAGCATAGAAGTGTATGCGCAGGCCTTGAGCCAGGCGGTGGTGGCACAGTGTGAACAGGTTGGGCTCGCTTTGCCACGGCTGGTGATTGAGCCGGGACGCTCCTTGATCGCCCGCGCGATGGTGGCAGTGTACGAAGTGTTGGCGGTCAAGGCAATTCCCGGTGTTCGGACCTATGCAGCAGTCGACGGCGGCATGGGCGATAACCTGCGTCCGGCGCTGTATGATGCGCACTATACCGTGCGTAGGGCGAGTGCGAGACTGGATCAGGAGTTGCAGCCGGCGACAGTGGTGGGGCGTTATTGTGAAAGCGGCGATGTGCTGGTGCGTGACGCGTCCTTGCCACCACTGGTGGCGGGGGATCTACTGGCGCTGGCGCAGGCCGGAGCTTATACATTGAGCATGGCCTCGAATTATAACCAGGTAGCACGTCCGGCACTGGTGCTGGTGGCGGATGGCGTGAGCTATCTGTTGCAGCGGCGCGAGACCGTCGATGACTTGGTTAGCCGGGATCGGGAGCTGCCGTGGAAGGTGCGGAGCCAGCATGCAACGTAGATTACTAGAGGTGCTGCAATGTCCAACCTGTGCCTATGCACCGTTGCAGTTGGTGACGGATGATCTGTTCGCGGAGGTTGAGCAAGGGACGCTCCATTGCGAGCATTGTGGGCGGCAAACGGCGATTCGTGAAGGCATCGTTGACGCCTTGGGCGATGCGCCGGTAGCCTTGACCGGCGCCCAACTCACTAATTACCTCTCACCTGCAGCCTGGGGCTACGAGCGCTTGTGGCGTTGGCAGTCGCTGTCGCTGCTTACGGGTGAACATTTTCCACTACGACGGGAACTCCGGCTGGTCCAGGCGCTCCTTGAGCCCGAGCGTGGCGGCGTCTTGATCGATGTAGCCTGCTCTGCGGCGCTGTATGCTCGTTCGTGGAGCGCCAGCACGCCGCCTGATACGCTACTAATCGGAGTCGATCATTCGTGGGCGATGCTGCGCGAGGCACGTCGCCGCTCGTTCGAGGCTCCCAGACCCATCTCACTGGTACGCGCGGCTGCGCAAGCCTTACCGTTTCAAGCGGCAAGCGCCACAGGGGTGGGAATGGGCGGCTCGCTGAATGAGATCGGCGATGCGGATGGCGCGCTGCGCGAGATCCGGCGGCTGCTTGCGCCAGACGGACGATTTGTGTCGATGAATCTGCTGCAGGCCAGCAGTGGCCGGGGTCGTGCGTTGCAACGGGTGTTGGCCGAAGGTGGAGTGGCTTTTCCCACGCTTGAAACGTTCAACCAGCAGCTTGAGCGTGCGGGTCTGCAGCGTTGGGCGCAGTGGCGCTGGGGTGTGGTCGCGATTACTGCCACCGTTGCCGGCGATTAATCATTCGAGTACGGATATGCAGATCAGGTGCTCGACTGCGTCAAGCAAAAGGGGTGTAGCTGCCGGGGGAACAGGGCAGTAAATGCCAGCTTGCCTGGGAGCCGAAAGGTGGATGAGCGATTTGCGGCTTTGCGGCACGGATATTGCAGAAACAGCCGTTCTATGGTAGACTTTACCGTAGTTTGAAGACTGAGCGATATATAGCCCCGTCCTATCGTCGGTGCGTTTGGCAGATAGCGCCAAACCGTCCCCCTGAGTGCCGCTAGCGCGTACATCACTTCACCAGAAAGCATCTTTGCAGTTGATTGAGCAGGTTTCTCCGTCGCTGACGGAGATGAACGCTTATGGACAGGCCTGAGCACTCCACAGCCGGGTTAGTTGCACCTTAATCCACTTATTTTCACTTAGCAAGTGCCGGTGACGGCGGAGAAAACAAATGAATGTTGCTGAACTTGAAACCAAACCCCTAAGCGAGCTGCACGACTTAGCCAAAGAATTGGATATGCCGGGTTATGTCCGCTTGCGGAAGCCCGACTTGATCATGAAGTTGCTGCATGCCCAAACGGAGCAGCAAAGTAATGTTTTTAGCTCGGGTATTTTAGATGTTGTTTCGGATGGCTTTGGCTTTTTACGCTCGGACCGGATGTTACCGGGGCCTGAAGATGTGTATGTGTCGCAGTCGCAAATTCGTCGCTTCGGGCTGCGCACAGGTGACCGGGTGGCCGGACAGGTGCGCGCCCCTAAAGAAAATGAGCGCTACTTTAGCTTGCTACGGGTTGAACTAGTGAACGGTATCGATCCGGAGATCGCGCGTAACCGACCGCATTTCGAGCAGCTAACGCCGATCTTTCCTAATACGATGTTGAATCTAGCGACCGATCCACACATCTTATCGACGCGTGTCGTTGATCTGGTTGCACCGATCGGGCGTGGCCAACGTGGCTTGATTGTTTCGCCGCCGAAAGCAGGCAAAACGATGCTGATGAAGGCCATCGCGAACGGGATCACTAGTAACCACCCGGACGTGCATTTGATGGTGCTGCTGGTCGGCGAACGACCGGAGGAAGTCACCGATATGCGCCGCTCGGTTAAGGGCGAGGTCGTTTCCTCCACCTTTGACGAATCGGTCGAAGATCAAACCAAGGTGACCGAGATGACGCTGGAGCGGGCGAAGCGCCTGGTCGAAGGCGGTCAGGATGTAGCGATCCTGATGGACTCGATTACGCGTGTCGCGCGGGCCTATAACCTTGATATGCCACCCTCAGGCCGTACATTGTCGGGCGGTATAGATCCAGTTGCCCTTTACCCACCCAAACGCTTTTTCGGTGCCGCACGTAATATTGAGGAGGGTGGCTCGCTGACTATTATCGCGACCTGCCTCGTTGACACCGGTTCGCGCATGGATGATGTGATTTACGAAGAGTTCAAGGGCACAGGTAACTCCGAACTGGTGCTGGAGCGTCGACTGGCCGAAAAGCGTATCTTCCCAGCGATCGATGTTAACCGTTCGTCAACACGGCGCGATGAGCTGCTGCTGTCGCCGGACATTCTGCGCCAGGTGTGGACGATGCGCCGCATGGTCAACATGCTGAACGATAACGAAGGTACCGAACTGGTGCTCACGCGTTTGGCTAAGACCCGCTCGAACGAAGAGTTCCTACAAACACTGGGCAGAAATATGTGATGCGAGATAGGAAGCGAGCTGATGGGGCGGGCGGGAACGCCGGCCCCATTGTTGGTTAATGAAGAGGAACGGCGTATGCTCGAGAAGTTGACGATTGCTTTTATTGGGGCAGGTACGATGGGCGAGGCCATGATCGCTGGCCTGTTGCGTGAACAGCTTGTGCCCGCCGAGCAAATTATTGCAACCGGTCCTCGGACTGAACGGCGCAGCCATCTGGCCGAGGTGTATGGTATTCAGGTAACCGACGATAACCGCGAGGCAGCGCACGCGGCTGATGTGGTAGTCTTTGCCTTGAAGCCGCAGACCGTCCCCAAAGTCTTGCCGACGTTGCGCGGGGCACTGCGACCGGGAGATTTGGTACTATCAATTATTGCGGGCGCGACGATCGCGACCTTCCGGGACACCTTGGGTCATGCAGCCATCGTCCGGGCCATGCCTAATACACCGGCGCAGATCGCGCAAGGGATGACGGTCTGGACGGCAACCGAGGCGGTGACGGAAACGCAGCGGGAGCAGGTCCAACTGATCCTAGGTGCGCTAGGTCATGAGCACTACGTTGCGGACGAGAAGTACCTCGATATGGCAACGGCGCTTTCGGGAACGGGACCGGCCTACTGCTTTTTGCTGTTGGAAGCGATGGTTGACGCGGGCGTGCATCTGGGCTTTCCACGGCGGGTGGCCGAGGAGCTGGTTTTACAAACGATGCTGGGCTCGACAATGTTTGCACTGCAATCTGGCAAACATCTGGCGGAGCTACGCAATATGGTGACCTCGCCGGGTGGTACGACTGCAGCTGCCCTGCATGCCATGGAGCGGGGTGGGCTGCGAACGGTTCTGGCCGATGGCATATGGGCAGCGTATGAGCGAGCACATGAGTTGGGCAAGTAGAGCATATACAGTAAAGAGCCCGATGCGATGCGCCGGGCTCTTTACTTGCTATGGAGCTAAAGGTTAGACGTTGTGGTCACCTACGCCACCGCTCTTGTTGAGGTCACTACCGGTCACATCCTCGGCACCGCGCTCAACGGCTCCGGCTGCCCGGTCAAGCACGTTGCCTGCTGCATTCGCAGTACGTGAGGCAGCATTCTCGGCCTGTCCCATGCCACTGGCTGCAGCGTTCTCAGCGCGGTTCATACCACTATCAGCAACATCACTTGAGCGGCTCGTGGTATTGTAGCCCATACCCTGCGTGCTGCTCGTCGAGGTGTTGACGGTCTCTGTGTAGCCCGTCGGCCGCATCTCAGCGGGGAGTTCCTCCACGTTGACATCGGTGCGGCGCACTGTGTCCTGGATGTTCTCGGTACGCTCGTGGGCTTCCTTGTTGATGACCACTTCTTCGACGACCCGAGCCTGCTTGCTGACAACTGCTTGCTCGGACATCTCGCGGACCTCAAAGGTGCCTTCACGCAACTGGTCAATCCGCGCACCATCCACCGGCTGGTTCACTGGGCGACGCTCGACGTGCACTTGTTCTTCGTGCAAGCTGACTTGCTCGTTCACGGGCGTCTCGGTGACATGCGTTTGTACACGCACACCACCGCCTTCGACCTGCTGCTTGGCGATGTTGATTTGCTCTTCGACCACCGGCACAACGAACTCGCCATTGTCCTTGGCGACGCCTACATAGCCAGCATTGCCGGTGTTGGTTGTCTCGGTTGTGCGGTTCGTATCAGCATTCACCGGGGCTGAACCGGTGTAGCTGGTGTCGGTCGTGCGGGTCGTTTCGGTCATACCCGGTGTACTATAGCTGGTATCGGTGACGGAGCCAATACGTGAGGTATCGTGGGTTGTTGTGCCGGGAGTGGCAGTGCTATAGTCGCCACTATCACCAGCTACTTCCGCGCCGACCTTGTCAGCAGCTTTGCCAACGCCTGCGCCCGTTAAGGCACCCGCAACACCGCCGATAACCGTCCCAATCGGACCACCAACCGAGCCAATCGCCGCGCCGGTAGCAGCACCGCTCAAGGTACCAACACCCGTACCCAGACCACTGCCCTCGGGGCTACTGGTTTGGTCACCCGTGTATGAAGCATCACGGGTGGTGGTAGTGCCGCTATTGTAATCACCAGCACCCGCATCAAAGCGCGACCAGCCCGACGAACGATAATCTCGACCCAGATTGTCGATGTCCTGGACGTTGTGACGATCCATGATATCAGCTGCCTGACTGGCCATTGCATCATCGTTTGTTTGGACCGTGACTAAGGCACCACCACGGCGAACGCCTTCGGTATAGACATTGGCGTCTTCTTCCGGAACACCGGCACCTACCAACGCACCGATCAACCCACCCGAAGCCGCACCAATGCCAGCACCGGCTGCCGTTGTACCTAAGGCTGCCGCTAATGTACCGCCGGCAATAACCGGGCCGATGCCGGGAATGGCCAGTGCGCCCAGACCAACCAGTAGACCACCCAAACCACCTAATACACCACCGGTAACGGCACCTTTACCAGCATCTTCACCCACACGGCTGCCTTCGCCGGTCGTCGTGGTCGTACCGCTACCTTGAGTGTTGCGTGCAACCAAGCTAATATCATTGCCAGGGATGCCCGCATCACGCAGATCCTGCACAGCCGCCTGTGCATCGTTCATACTTGAGAAGAGACCTACAACTTGCTTCGCTGCCATGATTCGCTCATACCTCCTGATTATGCCACCAACCCTGTTATGGTTGGCGGCTAACGTTTCCTGACACTCATACCGCAAGCACTATGCCACGGGTTGATCCCCGACCGTGCGGTGCAGGGTAGGATCCGGGATCTGCTCAATATCCACCTTCTCGGCTCGGACCACCACACGGGCTTGCTCGGTTTCCTGGACGCGACGCTTCTGCACGCGCACTTCTTCCTTCAAGACGAGCCGCTTTTCAACGACCAGCATCTCCTCAACGACAGGAATAATGAGCGTGTCACCTTCCTGACGAGCCTCGGGTGCCGTTTCGATCGTCCGACCGATCGGTACGCGCTCGACGGTAACTTCTTCGCGGAAGATCGGCTGCTCAACGGTTTCTTCGTGCTCCTCAATCCGCTTATTGACCCGCACGCCACCACCCTCGACCTGGCGCTTTGCAACATTGATCTCTTCCTGAATAACCGGAATGACGACTTCGCCGCCGGCCTGAACATGCTGGACATCGGTCGTCGCAAAGCTGCGGGTCTCGTAGCCGGTATTACGGGCCGGAATCGGCTGAGTCATTGTGCCACTGGTGCTTTCCTGTAAGGCGTTAAGGCGCACGACACCGGCATCGACATGGTAGCTACCGGGATGGAGCACCATTGCTTGCCCATCATCGCGCTGAACTATGATGCGGGCCGGGGTGCTGTCGGCTTCGTACACGACGTCGCTTACGACCCCGATACGACCGTCAGGACCCGCGACAATCATTCCACGTTGTACGTCCATAGCATCTCCTTGATATGTTCTCTACCACAGTAGTGCAACCCACGTGCCAGAAGGTGACGAAAAAAAGGACGCCCCACCGGATTAGTCCAGGGGGCGTCATACAGGGTCAACGAGCTAGATATTATTGTCGGGGTTTCCCGTATCCAAGGCGGGATCAGTCGCCCGGCGAATATTGCCTTCGATACCAGAAGCGTCGCGGTCAACTAGACCACCGTCATCCAGTGTATCGCTGCCCATAACACCAGTCGTTGGCTCACCACTGCCACGGCTGTCACTCGCATGGCCCGCCGAGCCGGTCCGTCCAGTATAGCCGGGCTCACTGGTATAGCTGCTGCCGGTTGTGCCGGTCGTGTGATCTTCGGCTTCCTTGCCGGCTGTATCGGCTACAGCGCCGCCGGTCCCACCGACAACTGCACCCGCGATACCGCCGATCAGTGCACCAACCGGCCCGCCTACCGCACCCATAGCAGCGCCGGTCATGGCACCGGCGGCACCACCACCCACTGTGCCAAGCTTGCTCGAATCGTCGTAGGCTTCGGTCGCACTTTCGCCAGTGCCACTCATACCAGTATGCGATGTGCGCGTTCCAGCACTCGATACATCATTGTCTAGTCGGCGGAAGAGACCTTCACCACGCTGTGAGCCGGTTTGTTCAACATCGTTACCGCGATCTAGGTCTAGACCACCACCAGCGCCACTGGTCGAGCTTGTAGTATCAATTGTACGTGTGGTGTAATCATGGCCACCACTGCCCGAACCAGTTGTGCTGTAGTCACTACCTGTGCTAGCGGTCGTACTGGAAGCACTGCCCAGTTTGGCGGGATCACCCATTGTGTTAGAACTGCTGCTGGTGCTGACCGAGGAACCTGCGCTGCTATAGTCATCACCCATGCTACGCGGAGTGGCCGATGCACTATAGTCGCTTCCCGTGCTGCTATAATCATGGCTCGTGCTGCCTGAGGCACCAGTCGTATGGTCTTGGAGTTCTTTGCCAGCAGTGTCAGCCGCTGCACCACCAGTACCGCCCACAAGTGCGCCAGCGACGCCACCGATGGCTGCGCCAACGGGTCCGCCGACTGCGCCGATGGCTGCCCCGGTCATGGCACCCGTAGCACCACCACCGACCGTACCGATCTTGCTTGAGCTACCGTAGGCGTCAGTCGCACTTCCAGATGTAGAGCCGGTAGGCGTGCCCATAGTAGAGGTGTGTTCACCGGCGCTTTCGTCGAAGCGTGACCAGCCGCCCTGACGGTAGTCTTGACCGCGCTGGTCGATATTAACCACGCCGTATTGATCCATGATATCGGCGGCACGCTCAGCGTTCGCATCGTCGGCCTGTACCGTCAGCAATGCGCCACCACGCCGAATCCCTTCCGCATAAACATTGGCGTCTTCTTCGGGAATACCGGCACCGACGAGTGCGCCTAACAGACCACCCGATGCTGCACCAATACCCGCACCTAAAGCAGCCGAACCAAGGGCAGTCGCGATCGTACCCGCTGCGATGACTGGACCAATACCGGGGATGACCAGCGCGCCCAAACCGACTAGCAGACCGGTCAGACCACCTAAGATTGTGCCGGCAGTCGCACCGGCACCCGCACCTTCGGCAGCTTCGGTGGTATCGGTATGATCGCCAGTCTCAGCGGTAGCTGTATCACCACCATAGATCCGAGCTTTGGTATTATTTGCCACAAGGCTGATGTCGTTGCCCGCAAACCCAGCGTCGCGGAGTGCCTGCACGGCACGCTGCGCTTCGTCCATGTTGTCAAATAGTCCAACGACTTGCTTACTTGCCATATACGTAAACCTCCCGTGTACGAAGCAGCTTTACTTGCTTCGCTCTGCGCTGCTTTGCGCATCCTGTTTATTGTTGGAGCATACGATATGCCACGGCTCAAAGGTACATTTGTACGAGATGATGCTGTCACATACAATAGTGATCATGAGGAGGCAAGGGGCTATGCGGCTTGGCTGTGGTGCTCAGGTGCTTGGCAAGCCTGGTTTACATAGTTATGATGGGCGACGTGGCCAGCATGCGCCACACCTAAGCGTGAGCTTGGTGTATCTCCGCGCGGTCCTGCACTATCTTCTCGAGCATGAGATCAGGATGTATCGGATGGCTGCTGAGCTGGTGCCCTATGCGACGCATCCCGATTACCCTCAACTCCATCATCAGCTGGATGACTGCGGTAACGAGTTGGCAGAGCTTGGACAGTGGGTACTACAGCAGCGCATGCGCTTGTCTTTTCATGCACCGGCCTCGGTGGCTCTAGCTACGATCATGCCTGAAGGAGTCGAGCAGGCGCGGCTGCGGTTGAATGTGCTGGCGGGGGTCCTTGATCGGATGGCGCTTGGTCCTGAAGCGGTCGTCGTCGTTCATATGGGCGGCCTCGTGGGCGGTGCCGATGCGGCGATTGAGCGCTGGCTGCGTGCTTGGGAAACGTTACCGGCTGCAACCCAAGCCCGCCTCGCACTCGAACATGACGAGCATGGAGCAAGCCTTGCGCTGGTGTTACGTATTCATGCAGCGACGGGCGTGCCGGTCGTCTTCGATCATCTGCACTGGCTGCTGCATAATCCAGAAGGGTATGACTTGACTCAAGCGTTAGATGCAGCTCTGGCTACCTGGCCGCCCCATGTTCGCCCCAAAGCGCATTTCGCCACACCACGCACCGAACTACGGGCCGTGTTGAAGTCCGACGGGGCTACGCGCCGCCGGCGCTGGCTGCTCGCCCCACCCCGGTCTGGCCACCACAGCGATTTTGTGCATCCCTGGGAGTTCGCGCACTTTGTCGAAGTGGCAGGGCATTGCCGCGAGTTCGATGTGCTGCTGGAGGCGAAGGCGAGCGATGTCGCGGTGTTGCGACTACGGGATGATCTGACACGCTACGTGCCGGACGTTGCCCAATGGCTCTATGATCGGCGAGGGAACGATGAATGCTGAACGCGCGTTACCGGCACTGGTCGCCGTTGTGAATAACGAGGCCGACTGGCAACATATCTGGGTGGATCACTGGTATCGCATCCCCCTCAAACATGCCCCAGTGCAAGTTGCGACCTCGTTTCTGGCTTTTTACCAGACAAAGAAGTTTGGTAGGGAGGCCTGGGCGATTCGCTATTATGCGCCGGTACTACGCTACCGTCAGGCGACCCGCCGCGAGATTTTACCCGCTGCGCCCGACCATCCACGGGCTGCAGAAGCGTATTATGTGATTGAACTCGGGCCATTAATCGCGTTGCCGCGTCCCATCCCAAGTCGTAAGCTGCGGCGCATTACCTTCATTCCAACAACACTTGGGCGGCTGCTTGATGCGCATGAGGTTAACGATCTGTGGCTGTATACTGCCACCGAGGATGTGCTGTGGGCCTGGTTTCGGGATGCGGGCCTGAAGGCCGAAGGGCAGTTGGAAATCGGTGAGGGCTGGACACTGTAGACGAAAAATCGCCCGCATTGTTTGGAGCAATGCGGGCGAACAAACCCCGAAAACTCGCCCGTAAGCGTCTTCTCCCCTCGTTGTCGGGGTTTACAAGTGCTCTCACCCGAGCAACTGATGTGCCAGCAACGCTACGAATCTGATGGTGGCCTAAAAGTAGCCCAACTCAGCTTTGGCATCTTCACTCATCAGCGACGGATTCCAAAACGGCGTCCAAACCAGGTTGATCTTGATATCCTCGATCTCGGGATACACGGAGCGCAGGCTCGTCACCTCTTGCTTGGCTTGGCTAATAATCTCGGGTCCAGCTGGGCAGGCCGGGGTCGTTAAGGTCATGTTAATATTGATGCTCTTGCCTTCGTTGGCCACATCGACACCATAGATCAAACCTAAATCAACCACGTTCAACCCGATTTCGGGATCAACCACGTTCTTAAGTGCCGCACGTATCATATCTTCGTTAACCATAGGAAACCTCCATTGGCCGGCAGCATAGTTGCCCCAGTCATCCCTATAAATCACCTGACGGCACAATCAGCGTCAGGATGTCATCTCGTTGTAGCGGCGTTGCTCCGCCTTGCAATCGACGAATATCCATGCCGCCGCGATACACGCCGCCCCCAACGGGCATAGCTCCAGGATCGGACGGTACATGGGCCATCAGTTCAGGATAGCGCTCGATCAACTGTTTCAGCGCCTCAGCGACCGTGGTTGCATCAAGTGCGACACGATCATTAAAAGCAGCAAACGGACGGAGTGCGTTCGGCAACAGGATAGTAACTGCCATACAGTCCTCGCATTAGATTTGGAACTCGGTCAGTGCGAAGTCGATCTCATGCATTTCGCCTGATTCGCGGCGACGATCAATGCGGTATTTCTTGACCGCAGCCTTGAGTGTCCCTAAAGCCAGCGTTGCGCAACGTGGTCGCGTCGAAACGACATCGCGGCCTAACTCCTCGATCATCTCGTTATAATCGAGGGCATCGACCGCGTCGAGTGGCTGACCGTTCATTTTTTCTAGCAAAATCGAAGCAGCGGCCTGTGAGATCGTGCAACCCTCACCCTCGAACCGCACATCGGCGATCTGGTCATTGGCGCGGTCAACGTTCAGATAGACCGTGATGACGTCGCCGCAGCCCGGATTGCCGCCAGGCATGGTCACGTCGGCCGGCTCCAAGCTACCATGCTGCCGGGGCTGCTGGTAGTGGTCCAAAATAAATTCGATTTGTTCCTGGCGATCCATTTGTTATTCCATCCCACCTATTATGCTCAGGATACCGCGATCTGTACGGTATCGTCAACGACCTTGACTGCGTAGACCGGGATTGGCTCGGTTGCAGGGAGCGCTCGTACCTTGCCGGTACGCAACGCGAAGATGGCACCGTGGAGAGGACACTCGATCGTACAATCATCGCTATCAAGCTCGCCCTCAGATAGCTGAGCATATTCATGGGAGCAGACGTTGCTGATCGCGTAGAGCGTGCCGTCACAGTTGACAACCGCGATCTCTTTGCCGCCAACCATACATGCCAGGATCGTACCGGGTGGTAGTTGGTCAACGGTGGCAACAGGGAAAAACTCGGACATGCAACAGCTTCCTCCATATAGCGGGGTAGGCGACATGCCGGAGCATATCGCCTACCCTAATAACGGCCAAGAGTTATTAGCCGACCGAGCCTTCCATCTCCATCTGAATCAAGCGGTTGAGCTCAACCGCGTATTCCATGGGCAACTCGCGGGTGAACGGCTCCATAAAGCCGAGCACGATCATTGACAAGGACTCGGCCTCGCTCAGACCCCGACTACGCAGGTAGAACAACTGCTCTTCGCCGATCTTGCCAACGGTCGCCTCGTGGGCCATCGTCGCCTGATCTTCTTCGATCTCAATATAGGGAATCGTATCCGAGGCCGAGCGATCATCCAAGATCAAAGCGTCACAGACGACATTGATCTTCGCCCCAGTCGCTCCAGGCAGTACCTTCGCAAGGCCGCGGTAGGTCGTGCGACCGCCCTTGTTCGAAACCGATTTGTTAGTAATGCGGCTGGTCGTATTGGGCGCCGCATGGACCATTTTGGCCCCGGCATCCTGATGCTGACCTTCCCCGGCATAAGCTACCGACAAAACTTCGCCGCGCGCGCCTTCACCCAACATATACACCGATGGATACTTCATGGTGAGGCGCGAACCGATGTTACCATCGACCCATTCCATCGAAGCATTCTTGTACGCGACGGCGCGCTTGGTTACGAGGTTAAAGATGTTGTTTGACCAGTTCTGGATCGTGGTGTAGCGGCACTTACCGCCTTCTTTGACGATGATCTCAACCACCGCAGAGTGCAATGAGTTGCTGGTATAGACCGGTGCCGTACAGCCCTCGATATACGTGACTTCAGCACCCTCCTCCACGATGATCAACGTGCGCTCGAACTGGCCCATGTTTTCGGCATTAATCCGGAAGTAAGCCTGAAGCGGGATATCGACCTTGACACCCTTCGGGACATGCACAAATGAACCACCCGACCAGACCGCCGTGTTCAAGGCCGCAAACTTGTTATCGGCCGCCGGCACGATCGTGCCAAAGTATTCTTTCACGATCTCGGGATATTCGCGTAGAGCACCGTCCATGTCGAGGAAAACTACGCCCAGCTTGGTCCACTCCTCGCGCAACGAGTGGTAGACCGACTCGCTTTCGTACTGCGCGCCCACACCCGCCAGGAACTTCTGTTCGGCCTCAGGAATGCCCAACTTCTCGAAGGTGTTGCGAATGTTATCCGGCACGTCGTCCCACGACTTCTCGGACTTTTCGCCGGGGCGTACATAATAGAAAATGTCCTGGAAGTCGAGTTCGGCCAGCTTAGGGTTGGCCCACATGCCTTCGACCGGCAAAGGCTTCTGGTTGAAAATGTCGAGGGCCTTTAAGCGGCGCTTGAGCATCCACTCAGGCTCATTCTTCATTTTTGAAATAATGCGTACGGTTTCTTCGTTCAAGCCCTTGGACGATTTGTATTGATAGTGCTCTTCGTCACGAAAACCGTACTTTGAATAATCGAAATCCATCTGCTGTTTAGGAGCGGTAGTCATCGCTGCCTCCTGGTGCGGTCATGTTGTTGGCCGCAGGTAGTTACTAAGTTAGTACGTATGCGCGGGGTCTAAAGATCGGTTTTGCCAGCTCTCTAGGCCATATTGAACTGCCTTCAAACTCAATGTGGCGCACTTCATGCGCGCCGGATTAAGGCGGGTGCCGATCAGATCGACCATAAACTGCTCGTCAAGCGCGCAGGCCTCGGCGACGGACTTGCCCAACAGTTCCTCGCTGAGCATTGATGCGGCAGCCTGGGAGATGGTGCAACCCCGGCCTTCCCAGCCGATTGCCGCGACCTTGTCGTCCACTACCTGCAGGTAGACGACGACGCGATCTCCGCATAGCGGATTATCCTGGCGCTGGACCACAGTCGCATCCACTAACGGGCTGCGATGACGTGGCAATTCGTAATGGTCCAGGATATTCTCGCGTGCCTCGTCCACGCCCACCTCCTTTGCTACACAACGGTCCTGTGTGCCCTAGAGCTTACCGTCGATCAACTCCAACACACGGTCACGCACGTCCTCCAACGGCACACGCTCGATGACGGAAGCGAAAAAGCCTAGCACAATCATACGTAGGGCCTCTCGGCGGTTAAGGCCGCGCGCCTGCAGATAAAAGAGCTGTTCTTCATCGACCTGCCCACTAGTCGAGCCATGGCCGGCCTTGACCTCGTTCGCATCAATTTCCAAGCCAGGAATCGAGTCAGAGCGCGCAGCCGGCGAAAGATGCAGTACGTGATCGCGTAGGTCAGAGTTTGTGCCCTGGGCCGAATGATCGATCTTGATCATGCCATCGAAGATCGCGTAGCCTGTATCGGCGACGGCGGTCTTCCAGGTGATTTGGGCCGTCGTACTCAGGCCAACATGATTAACTGTCGGAGCCCACAGCAGATTCTGCTTGCCAGTTGCAAAGGTGAAGCCCAGCCAGTCCAGTGCCGAGCCGTTGCCGGCGAGACGTACGGCCATATCCATGTGCTGTACATCCGCCCCGACGGCGCCGGACATCCAGAAGATGCTGGCGTCGCGATCCACAATCGCTGTTTGTGCGCCTAGCAAGCTAACATGCGGATCAAGGGTTTGCAGGCTCATAAAGCGCACATGCGCACCATCATTCGCCCAGATTTCGCTAACTGGGATCACGAGTGCTTGGTTGTTCAATAAGCCGGAGGTAAATTCTTCGATCACCGTCACATGACTGTTCGCCTCGGCAATCACCAGCGTGCGCGGGAAGATCGCTGCCCCAGCCTGCGGTACACGATAGGTTACACGAATGGGTTCGGTAACTTCGACGTTGCGGGGTACATAAACGACCACACCATCGCGGGCCAACGCAGCGTTGTACGCGACGAACTTATTTTTATCATCCACCACCGCTTCGCCGCGATACTTGGCAACCAGCTCGGGCTTTTCGCGCAGGGCGGTCTGGAGATCCGCAACATACAGTCCCGGGGTGACGGGAGCATCAATCTCCACCGCACCGAAGGTCGGGTATAGTGTATCAACCTCCAGGCCATCGAGCCGTGTGCGCTTCCATACCGGCAACGGCAAGCCGCGCGCCTGCTCCAGCGCTACCTGCTGGTCAGTGCTTAAGGCCGTGCTATCCTGCGGCTCAACTACAGCTGCGCCATTCTGCGGGGCATTATAAGCTTGCATTGCCGAAAACCTCTTCACGAATGAAGTCATAGCCCTTGGATTCGAGCTCCAGCGCCAGTTCGGGACCGCCTTCGCGTACCATTAGGCCATCCATCAGCACATGGACGCGATCTGGCTTAATGTAGTTGAGCAGGCGCTGGTAGTGCGTAATGACCAGCACACCCATTTCGGGGTTCTGTTCCTTGACGGTGTTGACCCCGTTCGCTACGATGCGGAGGGCGTCGATGTCGAGGCCCGAGTCAGTCTCGTCCATGATCGCCATGTTGGGCTGGAGCATCGCCATTTGCAAGATTTCGAGGCGCTTTTTCTCACCACCGGAGAAGCCTTCGTTCAGGTAACGCCGTTGGAACTCAGGTGCCATCTCCAGTAACTGCATCTGGGATTGCATCATTTTACGGAATTGCGCAATCGGCATCGCCGTCGTCTTAGGATCCTTGCCTTCTTCGCCGCGATGGGCATTGACAGCCGCGCGTAAGAAATTGGCAACGCTCACGCCTGCCACGGCAACCGGATATTGGAAGGCCAGGAAGAGGCCCAGCCGCGAACGCTCCTCGGGCGCAAGCTCCAGCACGTTTTCGTCGTGATAAAGCGCTTCGCCGCTGATGACTTCGTAACGCGGGTGGCCGGCGAGGGTGTAGGCAAGGGTAGATTTGCCCGAGCCATTCGGCCCCATGATCGCATGGATTTTACCGGCCTCAACCGTGAGGTTGATGCCTTTCAGGATTTCTCGATCTTCGCCCGTGATCCGCACATGCAAATCACGGATTTCGAGGTTACTCGACTGTTGGTTGGGCATGCTGCTCCTCATAAGGGATGGGTGATGATATATTGTGTTGTACTGCGGATGACGGGTAGTGATCGACAACAAAACAGCAGCCAGTGGCACCATCAACGATTCGCTCTTCGAGATGGACCCGCTGCCCGAAGACCTGGGTAAGCATATCTGTTTCCATGTCGCACACGCCACGGTGCTCGCTGGCGACATCGATATAAGGACAACTCCAGGTGTGAAGCCGCAGCTCGCCATCGTGCTCAACGGCGGTTAGCGGCATGTTGTGCTGTGCAAACGCCTGTTGCATGGCACTCAGGTGACCATCGGCTGCAACCCTCATGGGATCGGCGGCGTATTCGCCGGCCAGACGCTCGCTAACACCGTGCAGGAGGATTTGTAGTTTGGCAGGACCATCCTGATCTAGGATCTCCGCGAACAACAAGTTCAACAGAGTGTCATAGCCTTGTGACAGGAGGTGCTGAGCGCGTGGTGTCAGCGAGTAGAGATGAAGCGGGCGACCAGCACCATGTGATTGCTTCGTGACCTGCACAAGTGCAGCCGCCTGCAGTTGCACGAGTTGCTCGCGGACAGCATTCGTGCTGACTCCGACGGTCTGTTCAAGCTGCCTGACGCTGGACGGCCCATACTGCTGAAGCACGCGTAAGATCGTGCTTGATGGACTATCCTGCTTCCATAGTAGTGCGGTTGTATCGACAATGTTATCCACAAGCACTAGTTTAACATAGTGCTTGTGAAAGGTCAATTTATCCCAATTAAGCTGTTTTTATTCTTTACGGATGGCGCATAATCGAGCCATAAGCTGCGGAGCGTAGTGCGATACAATATGTTGGGTAGGGACGACAAGGAATAATTATGGCGACTGCAACAAAGCTGATTACTGCAGAAGAAATGGCACTCCTGCCGGAGGACGAGCAACGTGAAATCTATAATGGGCAGTTGGTCGAGATGAGTCCGGTAGGTTGGCCCCATGGAGCGGTCGTAGCAAATTTGCTTGTGGCAATTGCGCCTTGGGCAAAAGCCGGTCCGGGCGGCTACGTTGGAACCGAAACAGGTTGTCTGGTAGCGCGCAACCCTGATATCTTGTTTGCACCGGACGTATTGTATATCAGTGCTGCGCGGATCCAGGCAGTGGGCCAGCCGCGCAGTTATTGGGAAGGTGCACCTGATTTGGCGGTGGAAGTGGTCTCGCCGGGTGACAGTGCAATGGCGGTGCGCGAGAAGATAAGGCAGTATCTGCAGGCCGGTGCGCGCCTGGTATGGGTTGTGTATCCGCCAAGCCGGGAGGTCATCGCATATCTGCCGGATGGAACTGCGACGCAATATGGTGAGCACAGTACATTGACCAATTCCGAGGTCTTGCCCGGCTTTGCTTGTGCCGTTGCTGATCTCTTTGCCTAGCTGCCTGCTTTAGCGACCAACGGCCAGCCGGTCAGCGAGCACTGCTGGTAGCTTGGCATCCCGGATCATTTTCTGCGTTGCACTGATATCGTAAGGCACGCGATTCAAGCGCAGGGTATTGGACTCGGTGTCCCACACAGCATAAGCTGCTCGCGGATCATTGTCACGTGGTTGGCCAACGCTGCCCGGATTAAAGATATAGCGGGTTGTAGGCTTGAGCTGGACTGACTGACCGGATTCAACGTGGCGGAACTCCTCGTTGCCCTCAGCGTGGTGCGCGAAGATCAACGGTACATGCGAATGACCCACGATACACAGGGGCGCCGTGAAGTGATCGAGGTTGGCGTCGGCGGTTTCGACGTCTAGAATATATTCCCAGATCGGATCGCGGGGGCTCGCATGTGCGAGCGTGACGTCAGGCAAATCCTGACGGGCCGGTCGAGCTTGGAGCCACTCACGCATCTCAGGTTCGAGTTGTTCGTTGTTCCATTGATTGGCTGTGCGAGCGACCGGGTTAAATTGGGCGAGTGATACAAGGCCTAGGCACGCCAAGTCGTGATTCCCGGTTAAGGCATGCGTCGCCAGCGTGCTCATGCGAGCGAGGCAGAGGTTGGGCTGTGGACCATAGCCGATCGTATCACCGATGCACCAGAGTTGATCATACTGCGGTGCAGCAGCGAGAACGGCGTCTAAAGCGACTGCGTTGGAATGGATGTCTGAGACCAGCACGATGCGCATTGTTGTAACCTTGCGAGATTGACGTTGCTACGTCGCTCCTCTATACTTATGGTGTACACAAGATCGCAGCGAGAATGCTGCATTCTAAACGCGTTAACTCAATCGGACAAGCTTTGAGAGCTACGTGAGCCACCCGACGCATTGTCCCTATCTTGGGCTGCGGCAGAACCGGGCAATCCGTTTTGCTGCGTCGACTCCCGAACATCGCTGCTTTCGCAATGGCGAATCGGTGGTGATTCCCGTTGATCAGCAAAACTTTTGCTTGAGCGCGAATCACGTTTCCTGCCCATTATACACAGGGCAGTGGGTCGCCTCGATCCCCGAGGGGCCTGCGATCACGATTCCGCAGCAAACACGTGGTCTTGCAGCGGTCGCACCTCGTGATCGTACCTTTATCTATGCGATCATCGGCCTACTGTCATTGATTGTACTGGTGTGGATTGGGATTGGTGTTGCCTATACACGCAGCCAGCGTGGTGGCGGACCGACTGTGAATGGTGGCCTACAGCCGACCCCGCGTACTGCAACGAGCATGACGACCGAACCTATCGCGACCTTGTCACCCAGTCCGGCCTCCACCGTACCGGTCGTTGCAGCTCCACCGACTGTCTTCCCTATCACGCCTTCCCTGACCGCTGCGCTCACCGCTTCGGCAAGCGCTCCAACGACGGCCGTCCCGACCTCGTCACCCATTAGCCCTACTACGACGGCTACACCGATCCGCGTCATTCTGCCGCCGACAGCGCTTCCATCACCTTCACCGGTTCCGCCTACCTATACACCAAGCCCAACTATGGTGGTTACACCGACAGCCACGTTAACAACGCCTGCCATAACCGCGACGCTTGCCATACCTACGGTGACTGTTCAGCCCCCAACCGTGACATCAGCACCCCCAACCTCAACGACGGCCGTTCCGTCATCAACAGTGGCGCCATCGCGGACCTCCACTCCACGACCAACGGTGCTGCCGAGCCCGGTACCAGCAACACCAACTATACCACCGCCGACGGCACCACCACCGACGGTACCTCCACCAACCACTGCGCCGCCGACGGCAACTGTGCCGCCGACGGTTGCGCCGACAGCGACCTCACCGCCGCCTTCACCATCACCAACCCGTCCACTTGCTACGCCTACCACCGCCCCAACCGCTGCTCCACCAACACCGACGAAGGCTACGACGAGCGCTTCCCCTACCTCCAAACCAACGGCTAGCGCTTCCCCTACCTCCATGCTCAGGATTGTTTCGCCCACGGCAACTATGCCTATAGCGGTGACCGCTACTCCTTAAGGCCTTAGCGCTTACGGAGCCGGAAACTAAGCTTGGTGCAGGAGCAGACCATCGGTTGTTCGTCGCATTCGTGCGACGTTGATCTTCAGAGTTGACTTGGCTAGCCTTCTGGATGAGGTGTACCGCGTCCGACGGCAGTCCCGCCGCTGCCGGGCGTATGCTCCAACGGCTCGTCTATGGGCGCGTGCTGCAGATAGGCCTGACGCAATGCTTCAAGCATCTGCGGGCGCCGGTCGTAGAGCCGCTTCAAGGGCCGCGCTGCACAGCCGTCCAGAATGTAGGCGACCATGATGGGCATGGCAATCGTCGAGTCGGTATAGCAAACGATGGTATCGGGGAGCTGCTCTGGATCGACTTTGCCCCAGGTCATCGCCTCGCTTGGCGTCGCACCCGAGAGACCGCCGGTATCGACGCGAGCATCGGTGATCTGAATAAAGTAGTCGTGGCCCTTTTCGGGAATACCCATGATCTCTTGAATCTGGGGCTCTGTTTGCAAAATAAAGTTCTTGGGTGAGCCACCACCGAAGATCACGACCGCCGATTGCTGTCCTGCTTGCTTGGCGGCATGCACAATGGCGGTGGTCTCGTTGACATCGGCTTCGACATCGAACTGGAGCTGCGAGCCGCCCAAAGCCATCGCAGCCACATTCATCCCGATCGTTGAGTCGCCGGGCGACGAGGTATAGATTGGCACGCCGGCTTCATAGGCTGCACCGATCATCGAGCGGTAGTGCATGCCGAGCGCCTGCTCACGGGCCCTGACATACTTCCCCAGGTTGTAGTGCAACTCGGCGGTGCTCATGCGGCGCTGGAACTCAGGTGATTGCAAGACCTGGCGTAAAAAGGCATCAGACTTCAGCAGCACGTCCTGGTCGAACAAGATGTCATAGATGCGGATGATGTGCCCTTCCCGCAGTTCGAGGTCGTTAACATAGGGCGAGCTTCCAAAGAGCTCAAAGCCAAGTGACCGGTGGATATCATGGTACAGATTCGCGCCGGTCGACACGATCCAATCGACGTGTCCTGCATCAATTAACGGTACCATGGCGGAATAGCCTAAGCCCGTGGGCGTTAGAGCCCCTGATAGCGTCACGCCCACGGTCGCTTCCGATTCGAGGATGCGCTTGCTCAGCAGTTGGCAGGCCTCACGTAAGCGCGCCGAGTTATAGGCGAAAAAGTGATTGTCAACGAGGTCACGCACCGTGGTGCCGCCGGTCAGTGGTTGTGGATCGAGCTTACGTCCGTACATGCAATCCTCTATAGAGTGGTTGGCAGGAGCATAGCATACCGGCAAACGGTTAGGCAATACCGAAGCATGCATGGATATGCCGGTACGGTGCTTGCTGCAGCGGCTGCTCGCATGAGGGCAGGCTACCTGAATCAGCAATGGTATAATTCCGCGCTCGTGTTATACAGAGGTTGTGTGGCCTTGAGAGAGAATATTCGAACGTTGCGTATTCGCCAGCATGGGACCGTCCTGGTGCAGCGCTCTAATTGGCTGTTAGCTGCGGCTGCCGGTCTGAACTTCCTCGGCTACCTAAGTTGGTTTCTGGTGCTGCACTTGCACTCGGTCGGCTGGGCCCCAGGGCAGGTGCTTGACCTGTTCCCTGGGTATTGGAGTTGGTTTTACCGCATCTTTTTCTCAGCAGACGAAGTCTTTGCCGCGCGCCGTTCGCAGTTGGCGGCACATCATCCCGCACTCCAGATTGCAGCTTGGCTCGTGATGGCGGTAGCCTTTATTGCGTTACTACGGCGCATCCGGGCTACACCAAGCCTACGCTTACGGGTATTATTGGGACTCGCCGGATTATTTAGCGTACCCTTGCTGCTGGTGCCCAACTTGCTGTCGGGTGATGTGTATAGTTATATCAGCTTTGGCCGCATTGCCGCAATTTATGGGGCCAATCCTTTCATTGATCCGCCGGCCGCCTTTCCATTGGATCCATATTTCCACTTCATTGGTTGGATCAATGTGCCATCGGTGTATGGTCCAACCTGGATCTATCTATCGATGGTGGTTACGGCCCTCGTTGAAGCCACGCTACCGCATGTTGCCACCTATGTGCTGGCCTATAAGCTGCTGGCCCTTGGTCTACATTTGCTGAATGGCGTGCTACTTTGGCGCATTTTGTGCTACTGGCGACCGGAGCAACGTGCCTGGGGGACGGCTCTCTATCTCCTGAATCCGCTCGCCTTGACCGAGTTCGCCAGCAACGGCCATAACGATGTGCTGATGATTACCCTGATCCTCGTCGCCATCCTCTTGCACCTGCGCGGTTATTGGCCTGCTGCCGTGGTAGCTCTCACGCTGGCCGTGCTCACGAAATGGATCGCGCTGCCGCTGGTGGGACTGTATAGCATTCTGCTGTTGTGGCAGGGCCGGAACTGGGGGCAGCGCGTGCGCTATGCGCTGGTGTCAACGCTGGTGTTCGCTACCTTGTGCGTCGTCTTATACGCGCCGTATTGGGAAGCAAGTGGTGGCTGGGATCAACCAGGGGGTCGCTATACGCTGCGGGTCTTATTTGACGCGCCCCCGCAAAAGCGTCTGATCAACTCACTCGGAGATATGGTGGCCAGCGAGTATGGTCGCCTGATGTACCAGCTTGGGAAATGGCCTAACCCTGCGATCATTGATATGGGTCCAACCGTTTCAGCATTCGGCAACTCAATCAACGATGATACTCAGCAGGGTAATTGGCAGGCACAACAAGAAAAGCGCTTTAACCAGTATATACGCGAGCAGAAGCAGCTCCGTGATCAGGTGATCGGTCTCCAGCAAGGGGTACAAGATCGGGTACGCCAGCTGGGGTTGGTTGTATTTGGGCTGGTTTGTGTTGCGGGTGTGCTGCTGACGCGTAATCTACGGACGATGTTGCTGGCGAGCGCCTGGATCCTGTTTACGTATGCCACGCTAACGGCAGTCTGGGTCTGGCCATGGTATGCGACCTGGTTCGTAGCTCTGGCGGCGCTGCTCGACTGGCGCGTGGCAGGACGTGGGGCCCTGCTCTTGTCGCTGCTGGTGCTTTTGCTGTACCCGATGTTTCCCGTTATGCCGGAGCCAACGCTGCTGGAGCGCTACCGAGCGCTGATCGTCTTTGGTCCACCGCTCGGCTTTGTCATTATCCAAGGGGTCAAGCTCGTGATGCGCTGGCGGCAGCATGAGGTACAAATGTATGACGAGCGGGCATTTGCCTGAAGTTGCTTAACGGGAACAGATCGAGGCCGGTCCTTCACCACCGAGCCTCGATCCGTCAGTTGTTTTCTGGTGTGGATTAACGCTTCAATAGCCCCTCGAACTGGTCTAAAAGTTCACCAAAGCCTTGCAGGGCCTGCTCAACCGGGGTCGGCGTCGTCATATCTACCCCCGCACCGCGTAGCAGATCGATCGACGTTTGTGAGCTACCGCCCTGGAGAAAGTGCAGATAGCGATCAACCGCCGGTTGACCTTCATCCAAAATCTGGCGTGACAGAGCAGTCGCTGCAGCGATACCAGTCGCGTATTTGTACACGTAAAAGGCGTTATAGAAATGCGGAATGCGGGCCCATTCGAGGGCGATCTGGTCATCGATCACGACATCCGGCCCTTGATAGCGAGTGACCAGTTCGCGATAAATCTCGCTTAACAATTCGGTCGTCAGAGCTTCACCCGCTTCGGCGCGCCGGTGCGTTTCAAGCTCGAACTCGGCGAACATCGTTTGGCGGAAGAGCGTGCCACGGAATTCGTCGATCTGCTGGTTGAGGATTTCCAATTTGAGATCACGATCCGTCGTCGTGGCGAGCAAATGAGCGGTTAATAAAGCCTCGTTGCAGGTCGATGCAACTTCCGCGACAAAGATGGTGTAACTGCCGTAGACATAGGGCTGAGCTTTGCGGGTATAAAAGGAGTGCATCGAGTGGCCCAACTCATGCGCCAGGGTGTACATACTGTTGATGCTATCCTGCCAGTTCATCAAAATGAACGGTTGCGTCGCGTAGGAGCCAGAGCTATAGGCACCCCCCCGTTTGCCTTGATTTTCTGGCACATCAACCCACCGGTCACGGTACAACCCGTTGTGGAGGATTGCGCCATACTCAACTCCTAGGGGTGTCAGAGCCGCCTGCACCGTTACGCGCGCTTCGTCGTAGTCGACCCGGCGCGCTTTGCCGGGAGTGAGCGGCACGTACATATCATACATGTGGAGCTGGTCAAGGCCCAGAGTTGTCTTGCGAATGCGCGTATAGCGATGCAACAGATCGAGGTTGCGGTTGACCGTGTCGACAAGGTTGTGGTACACCGCCAGCGGAATGGCGTCGGGATCGAGGGCTGCTTCCACCGAAGAGCCGTAGCCGTGCACCTGGGCATCGAAGATGTCGCGACGAATGGAGCCGGAGAGGGTAGCACCTATGGTATTACGCAAAGCAGTATAGCTACCATAGACCCCTTCGAACGCATCATGGCGCACCCGTCGATCTTTCGATTCGAGGAACAGAATATAGCGGCCCTTGGTTAGTTCGACCGGGTTGCCTTCTTCATCCTTGATCGTGGGAAACTTCAGGTCGGCATCGTTCAGCATGCTAAAGATGGTATTGGGTGCACGGGTGGCCTCGCTGGCCTGGGCTAGCACTGCTTCAACCTCTGTGGAGCGAACGTGATCACGCTGCCGGCGGAGATCTTCGAGATAAAAGCGGTAGATCGCCAAGCCATCCGTGGTCTGCATAAATCGTTCAAACATGGCATCGTCGATTTGGAGCACTTCTGGCGCAAAAAAGGCGGTGGCCGCAGCCATACGTGCCCACAGCGATGTGCAGCGTTCATCGAAGGCCTGGTAAAATGGGTCGGCAGTGTTTTCGTCACGGCGCATATGAGCATAGGCATGCAGCCGGCCCAAAATGAGGTCGGCAGCATCGCGCAGCTGCAAACCGTGCAGGAGCGCCGCGCCACTCGCGGCTAATGTGCCGGCCAACGCTGCGAGATCGGGCAGCAATGCCGCAACCTCCTGGAAATCAGCTTCCCATTGGTCATTATCAGCATAGATACTTTGAAGATTCCAGGTTTGCTCCTGCGCGAGTTCATCACGGCGGGGCAATGCGGCAGCAACGGCCATGGGCTATCCTTTCTCCCAAATTGGGAAGGTCGTGGTTAAACGGTAGCGCGGCTAAGCGAGCGCTGCCGGGCAGCATCCGCAATTGCATCAAGAGCAGCGCGAACGGTGGTCCGGCTTATTGGCCGGAGCTCGGGGGCTGCACCATGCCATTGCCGGCAGCGCAGTAACGTGCCGATGGCTTTGAGACCATCGCTTTTACGAATTTTCTTACCCTGCTCATAGGTCCGACCAAAGTACGAGACCGGCACTTCCAAAACACGATGTCCCTGCTGCAATACTTTGGCCGCGATCTCGGGCTCGATGCGGAAATCCCGGCTTTGCAAGTCAAGCGAGCGCATGATGTCGGTGCGCATGACTTTATAGCAGGTTTCCATATCCGAGATCCAGGCGTTATACAAGAGGTTGGTTAAAAAGGTCAGGCAGTGATTGCCGAGTGCGTTCCAGAAGTACATGCCGGTATGCCGGCCTTGGAAGCGCGAGCCGAAGACGATATCGACCTTGCCTTCGATGATCGGGCGGACGAGTTCATAATAATCGGTGGGATCATATTCAAGATCGGCATCTTGAATGAGCACAATATCACCCTGTGCCTGACGTAGGCCGGTGCGAATCGCCGCGCCCTTGCCTATGTTACGTTGGTGGCGCACGACGTGCAGCCGGTCGTCATGCTCGGCCTCGCGCTGCACGACCAAGTACGAGTCATCCTGGGAGTGATCATCAACGACAATAATTTCTTTATCGAGCGTGGTGGCCCGCACCACGCGCAATACTTCGTGGATCGTCTTTCCTTCGTTATAGCACGGAATAATCACTGACAGTAGCATAATGCCTCCTCGTGCCGCCATGATACCATGGGATATTGCTGTGACTTGCAGCAAGGCTGCTGACGTTGAGTAGTCATTGCGGTACAATTGAACACATGAGCTTGGGGCGATTACCAGACATAACCACACGCTATGCACGCATCCTCGGCTTTGCCTATCAGATGCTGGGAGACGCGGCCCTGGCAGCCCAGGCCGCAAATGTGGTCTGTTTACGCGTTGAGCCTAGCCATAACGACAATCTCCTATTCTGGCGCATAGCGGTTGAGGTGATAGGCGATTATCTGCACCGTGGTTTTTTGGTGCGACCCCTCGCTCCCGAGGGCAAGCATGCCATGCTCCTGTCCGCGCTGCAACAGCTTGATCCCGCCGAGCGTACGCTCGTGCTCCTACGCTACCATGAAGCGCTCACAATTCCTGATCTTGCGACCGTGATGGCGACCGACCAGGTGACTATCCGCCA